>VGRX01000020.1 GCA_016875215.1 Deltaproteobacteria bacterium | reverse complement strand
GGAACCTCGTCACCCGGGACGCAGCAGTTCGTGATGTCGGGGTTCTTGCACTCGTAGTCGATGCAGAGGTCGCTGGTGCAGACCTTGCCGTCGTAGCAATCCTGGACCGTGCTGCAGCATGTCTTGCCCGGGGGGGGGTTGAACAGCTCGACCGAGTAGATGCACTTGTTCTGTGCGTTGCAGGTACCCACGTAGCACGGGTAGGGGCTGGTGCAGTCCTCCTTCTTCGTGCAGCAGCCGGCGATGGTGATGTGCTTGCAGCTCTTGGCCACGCAAGCGTCGGAAGTGCAGAGCTTGCCGTCGTCGCAGTCCGAGTCCTGGCCGCAGCAGTCGGCGATCACGTCGTGGGTGCAGGTGTGGGTCGCCAGATCGCACTTGTCCACGGTGCAGGCCTTGTTGTCGTTGCAGGCGACGTCCTTGTCATTGAGGCAGCATCCCGGCTTGAACATGTGCTGACAAAGGCCGAGGATGAGATCGCAGGTATCGACGGTGCAGGGGTTCTTGTCGTCGCAGGCGGTATAGAATTCGTTGCAGATCACGGGGCTGGAGTCGTGGACGCACTTGCACGACTTGCACGAGTCGACCGTGTAGGGGTCGCCGTCGTCGCAGCCGGCCGCGGAGTAGCAGCAGTCGGGCGTCAGCAGGGTATGCTGGCAGGTGTGGCTCGGATCGCAGTAGTCGTCGGTGCATGCGCAGGAGTCGTTGCACTCGAGGTCGACCTGGCAGCAGTCGGGCAGCTTGGGGTCCGGCCCGTAGCGGCAGACGTGGTTGATGCACTTGTCGAGGTTGCACAGGTTCCCGTCGTTGCACTCCGCATCCAGGTTGCAGCAGAGCGGAGGCGCAATCGGCGTGTGCTTGCAGGTGCCGGTCTGTCCCTGGAGGACGCAGCTGTCCACGGTGCACACGTCTTCGTCCTTGCACCCCTTGTCGGACAGGCAGCAGCCGGCGACCACGTTGTGCTTGCAGACGTTGGCGACGCACTCGTCCACGGTGCAGGGGTTGGCGTCGGGCAGGCAGGGGAAGGCCCCGGAATCGTCGCAGTAGGCCGGATTGAACGCGTGCTGGCAGAGGAAGTCCTTGCAGTAGTCGATGGTCGACGGGTCCTTGTCATCCCACGTCCCGCCGGGGCCGCAATCGGTGTGCACGGTGCAGCAGCCGGCCATGCCGGGATCCTTGAGGTGCGAGCACGTGTGCTGCGCCAGGTCGCAGGTATCGGTCGTGCATGGATTGCCGTCCTTGCAGTCATCGGAGCTGTTGCAGCACTCGGGATCCGCGACAGGGCCATGGCGGCACTCGTGTGCGATACACTTGTCGATGGTGCAGTAGTCCTTGTCGTCGCACTTCGGGTCCGGCTCGGTCTCGCAGCAGATCGGATCGCCGTTGTCGAAATGGAGGCACTTCTCGTTGGCGAGATCGCAGGAATCGACGGTGCAGTACTTCCCGTCCACGCAGTCCGCGTCGGTGACGCAGCAATCCGGGTCCTTGACGTTCTTGCACAAGCCGGCCACGCAGGTATCCGCGGTGCACTTGTTGCCGTCGTCGCACTCGGAGTCCGACAGGCACTGGGTACAGACGTTGGCGGTGCACAGCCACCCCGGGCTGCACTCGTAGCGGGAGACGCAGCACGGCTTGCCGTTGATGGTCTTGGGGCCGTAGCCGCACTTGAAGACGCCGCCCCCCTGAGGGACGCAGGCCTCGACCGAACAGGGGATCCCGTCGTCGCACGTGGTGTAGTCCATCTCGCTGAAACACGGGGACTGGATCTTGATGACGAGGGTGTCGCGGGACTCCGGGTTGCTGTATTCGACCCATTGACCGTCGACGTACGCCACCAGGGCCAACGCCACGACGTGGTAACCCTTGGGCACGTCCGGGATCACCGACGTCGTGCCGCCCGCGACCTGCTCCTGGAGGACATCATCGAGGTAGACGTTGATGGCGTGGCCGTCCTGGGGCCACGCCCAGTTCAGGACGGAGAAGGTGACGGTGACCGGCGTGGCTGCGACGCCGGCCGGGATGTACTGGCTGTTCAGGGGGTCGGTGATCACGACGGTCGGGTCGTTCGCCGCTCCGAGAGACTCGAAGCTCCAGAGGACGTCCAGGATCTCGGTGAGTGTGTCGTACTGGGCATCGGCCGGCCCGGATTGCGGGGCCTCGGCGCACGCGGCCAGCATGGCCGCCGCGGCCAGAGGCAGAACCGCACGCAGCCAGCGGGGCTTCTTCCGGCGTACCTCCGGGGACCGTATTCCGGTCCGTCCCGCATCCGACAACAGGCTCACTCGTCTCATGTCATCCTCCCGACCCGCACCCGGAACCCGGTCCCGACCCGACCGCCGCGACCGGCGCTCGCGCGTGCGAGAGACTGACTGACATTCTAGCTTATCTCTTCCGTGCAGGAAAGTCTTGCGCGGCCAACCCACGTTCTACGGCCCCCTGCACGCGACGACCGGCGCTGTCCGAGCCCGGTTGGGCCGGGGGTCGCCCAGGCGCGGATTTTTCGCCTACAAACGTCGCGCGCGCCCACGCGTAAGTGGGACCGATCGAGCCGGGCGGGACGCCCTGGGGGCTTGACCCCTGCCGTGGGGGCCAATATAGTCCCGGGACGGACCTCTTGAGTCGAGGTGGAAGATGCTTCGAGTAGTTGGGTTCCTGGTTGCCATGTCCCTCGTCGCACCTGAGTTGCCGGCCGCTGCCCAGACGCTGCCGCGGGATGCCGCCATCTACGAGCCCGAGCTCAAGGACGAGGTGCTGGAGCAGATCAAGGAGCGGAACCGCAAGCTCCACGACGAGCTGAACGCTGCCGTCTCAGCCATCCGCAAGCATCAGGAGGCCGGACGCAAGGCCAGGCAGGACGGGCGCAAGGTGCTCCGGGCGACCCTTCCCGAGAGCGAGCTTCCCGGGCCGCCCGAGTCGTTCCAGCCGCTGTTCCACTTCGAGCCCCAGGCACAGTACATGACCGGCACGTGCTGGGCCTTTGCGGCCACCTCGTTCATGGAATCCGAGGCGTTCCGGATCTCCGGCCGGAAGATCAAGCTGTCCGAGATGCACACGGTCTACTACGAATACCTGGACAAGGTCGCCCGGTTCGTCGAACAGCGAGGGGATTCGCTGGTCACCGAGGGCTCGCAGCACGGTGCGATCCGGCGCGTTTTCGCAGCGTACGGAGCCGTCCCCGCTGAGGCGTACACCGGGGTCAAGTCAGCGGACGGCTGGCACGACCACATGGCCCTCTCCAAGGAGCTCTCGGCCTTCCTGGCCTTCGTGAAGCAGGAGGAAAGATGGGAGCAGTCCTTCGTCATGGCGGGGGTGCGGGAGATCCTGGATCGCCATCTCGGAGCACCGCCAGCGAACTTCGCCTGGAAAGGGAAGGAGTACACCCCCAGGTCGTTCCTGGAGAAGGTGCTGAAACTGCACCCCGAGGACTACGTGGAGGTCATGAGCACGATGTCCGCCCCGTTCTTCCGAATGGCCGAGTTCGAGGTCCCGGACAACTGGGGGCACGACGCCAGCTACTACAACGTGCCGCTCGATCTCTTCTACAGCTCGCTGGTTTCCGCCGTGGCAACGGGCTACACGGTGGCCATCGGCGGCGACGTGTCCGAGCCGGGGAAGAACTACCGGCAGGACATCGCGTTCGTGCCGACGTTCGACATTCCCGGCGACTACATTGATCAGTCTGCGCGCGAATACCGCATAGAGAACGGCAGCACCGGCGACGACCATGGGATCCACCTGGTCGGGATGAGCCGGGTGGGCGAGCATACCTGGTTCCTGATCAAGGATTCAGGCCGCAGTGCCCGCCACGGCAGGTTTGCGGGCTACTACTTCTTCCGGGACGACTTCGTCAAGCTCAAGATGCTCACCTGGTTCGTGCACAAGGACGCGGTGAAGGACGCGCTTTCGGCCATGCTGCCCCCCGAGCCGGAGGTCGGCCCGGAGAAGGCCCCCGAGGGGACCGAACCCAAGGAAGACGGGAAGCCGTGAGAGTTGCCGCCCTACCCTGCGGACTCCGCGTCGCCGTTGCTTTCGTTCTTTCCTCCCCATGCGGGTGCGCCGGGGCTTGCGGTTCGGCCGATCCTGCGGGCGAGGACATCGCCGGTACCGATTCCGAAGGGGGCCTGCCCTTGTCCGAACCGTGCCTGAGCGACGCCACTTGCGCTCCTCCGGCGCAGTGCACATCGCTGGGGGGGGACGGGAAACTGTGCCTGGTCGCGTGCGACATGCCCGCCGATTGCCCGGAAGGCATGGGTTGTTCCTACGACGACGGCTGGTGTGCGTGGAAGACGGGAATGGTCGGGGAGGCTTGCGACGTGGAGAATCCGTGCCACGTGGGACTCGAGTGCCGGGAGGTGGGGGCGGCGGGATTCTGCACACGGGCCTGCGACTGGAACCTGCCCTGTCCGCCGGGGGAGAACGCCCGCTGCGTCAAGCTGGCACAGGGGGGAAACTACTGCCTCCGCAACTGCGGGGAGGACGAGGACTGTGCGCCGGGACTCGCGTGCACCCCCCTCTCCGAGTGGTCGGAGATCCACGTCTGCTTCCCGTAGGGTCCCCTCGACGTCGCTCGGGGCAGGCGCAGAGGTCGGGGAACGACAACCACAGGTGCGGGAACCTGGAGCCTGTCAGATGATCCAGGCGGGAGAGGACATGTCCGGGCGCTGGACCACGGACTCCGGGAACACGGTTGCCTCGCCGGCCTTGACCGAGCCGATACGGTCGGTCGTGGACAGGATCTCCATCAGGTGCAGAAGCAGGGTCTCCTGGGCATCATGCGAGAGGATGGTCAGGGCGGATTCGACTGCGCTGCTGCGGCCCTGGTCGCGGTCACGAGCGGCTCGGCGTCCCTCGGAGGTGAGCGCGACCATCGACTTTCGCCGATCCGTTCCGGTCCCCCGGCAGACCAGCCCTTTCTCCTCGAGCCGGTCGGTCAGCTCGCTCACGCTGCTCTGCGCTCTGCGCAGGGCCCGGCACAGGGTACCGATGGTGCTCTCGCCGTTGCGGTGGACATAGTCGATGAGCTGCCACTGGACCGAGCTGAGCCCGGTCGTGTCGCACAGCCCGTCGGTCAGTCGCTGGAGCCTGTCCGAGACCATGGGGAGCACGCGGGCGATGCGGTCTGCGACGTCAACGCTTCGGATGTAGTTCATTCCTGCCGATTCCTCCTGGGTTCCACGCTCACGACTGCCAGTCTATCGTGATCCGATGGGAGGGCAAGAAACCGTTACGCTCCCCGGCCGCCCCTTGCAATTGCCCCGGTCCTCGGTGTATGTAAGCGACGCAAGCGACGGCCGTGACAAGGCGTGTCGGGACATCCAGACGAGGTAGATGAGATGCCGAGCACATCCGATCTCAAGAGGGGAATCCGGTTCCTGTACGAAGGGGCACCGTACCAGGTGCACGACGTGGCATTCCAGTCGCCATCTGCCCGCGGGGCGAACACGCTGGTCAAGTGCCGGGCCCGCGACCTGGTCACCGGCCAGCTCAAGTCGTTCACGTTCCGGGCGGGCGAGCGGCTGGAGGATCCAGACGTGGAGACCCGCAAGGTGCAGTTCCTGTACCGGGCCGAAGACAGCTTCCACTTCATGGACGTGGAGACGTACGAGCAGTTCGAGCTGCCGCTGGATGCGCTTGGCGGAGCCGAAATGTACCTGATCGAAGAGCTCGTGGTGCGGCTGTTCTTCTTCAACGAGCGGCCCATCTCCGTGGAGCTTCCCAAGGCGATGGACTACCCGATCGCTGAGTGCGAGCCCGCGATCAAGGGGGACACGGTGACGAACGTCACGAAGACCGCCCGCCTGGCGACGGGGCTCGAAGTCCACGTGCCACTCTTCATCAACCCGGGTGACATCATCCGGGTGGACACGTCCGAAGGGCGGTACGTAGAGCGGGTGAAGGTGGGAAAATAGGGGGTCCCAGCCCCGACCACGCGGGAGGGGCCCTTGGGGCGTCGGCACATGCAGTGGGCCGCACAGCCCCGACCACGCGGGAGGGGCCCCTGGGGCGTCGGCACATGCAGTGGGCCGCACAGCCCCGACCACGCGGGAGGGGCCTTGTGGATATGCGGTGGACTGAAGGATGGGGATGGGACAACCACTGGCGGGCAAGAGGCTGTTCGTGCTGGACATGGACGGCACGATCTACCTGGGAGATCGCCTGTTTCCCTGGACGCTGCCGTTCCTGCGGCGGGTCAGGGAGGTCGGCGGGCAGCACCTGTTCCTGACGAACAACTCCTCGAAGACGTCCCGGACCTACGTCGAGAAGCTCCGGCAGCTCGGGGTCGATGCCAGCTCGCGGGACGTGCTGACCTCGGGCGATGCCACGATCGAATTGCTGCGAAGCGACGGAAAATACCGCAAGCTGTTCCTGCTGGCCACGCCGGAGGTGGAATCCGAGTTCGCTGCCGGCGGGTTCGAGCTGGTTCGGGTCGAAATGGGCTCCGGAGCGGCGGGGACGGGGAGGAGCAGTACAACCGGGCCGACGGTGGCGAGGCCGGACGCAGCGGTGCTGACCTTCGACATGACGCTGACCTACGGCAAGCTGCGCACGTTCTGCCGTTTCCTGCGGGACGGGGTGCCCTTCATTGCCACGCACCCGGACATCAACTGCCCGACGCCGGAGGGGCCGATCCCGGACATCGGGGCCTTCATGGCGCTGGTGGAGAGCTCGACCGGCAGAAAGCCGGACCGGGTGGTGGGCAAGCCAAGCCCGGATTTCCTGAAGGCGGCGATGCTGCGCAAAGGGGCGACTGCCGCCCAGACCGTGATGATCGGCGACCGGCTCTATACCGACGTTGCATGCGGTCTGGCTGCGGGAGTGACCACCGTTCTCGTTCTTTCCGGCGAATCGACCCGGGAGATGGCCGAGGCGAGCGGACACAAACCCGATCTGACCGTGGAGAATCTGGGGGAGCTGATTCCGCTGCTGTAGGGCAACACAGAGGCATAGGGCACGCCAAGAAGCAGACCAGATGAATTCGATCGGGTTGTTCCATGGCGGGCCCATAGGTCGGGAGCTGCCTACTTCGTCCAGTGGACCGTGAGTCCCGTGAGGATGGGGGTCTTGTTGGAATCCGTGGAGGAGAGCTTGACCTCGACCTCGAGCCACTGGAGGTTGGGGAGGCCTTCGAGCAGAGCCGGGGAGTTGGTGAAGTAGCCGGTCCATCCGGCCAGGGCCAGGCCGTCCTTGGGGGCAGCGGAGCGGGCTCGGACCGAGATGTCGGTCACCCCGGGCTCTTCCACGCCGGTCCACTCGACAAGCTTCCAGTAGACGGTCTTGGCACCGCCGTCGAACTGCTGTCGCCAGGTGCCCTCGGGGTTGGTGAACATGAGGTGCTGGAAGCCGGTCATGTCGGAGTAGGAGTACGGGTCTGAACCGTTGGTCGGGAAGATCTTCACCTGGGGGTTGTTGCTCCAGTTCTTCACGTCGATGCGGGCGGCGGAGCCCGAGTTGCGGCCTGCGGTCCAGAGACGCCCGTTGCGGTCGATGGCAACGCCAACGGGGTGCCAGATGCCGTTGCCGAGGTCCAGGGCGGAGATATTCTTGAAGTCGGGGGTAACGCGCACGACGTGTCGGCGGTCCCCGCCGTCCCCGTGGCTGACGGCCGAGTAGATGTAGCCGTCCTGGTCCACGACCACGCCGCGCGTGCTGCCGACAAAGCCGGATGCGATCCACTCCCAGGAGTTGGCACCCGGGGTGTAGCGGAACAGTCCGCGGCAGTTGTCGGCATGGGTCCCCACGATGACTCGGCCCTGGGCATCGACGGTGATGCCGTACACAGCGAAGCAGCCGGACAGGTTGCCGGGCGCGACGTAGGTGCCGACGAGCTTGTCGGTGGTGACGTCGATCTTCGAGATCGACTCGGTGGCCGGATCGAAGCTGCTGGTCCAGGCGCAGTTGCCTGCGACCCAGATGTTGCCGGCGCCGTCTCCGATGGCGCCGTAGGGGCAGGCGGGAATTGCGACTTCGGCAAGCAGCTTGCAGCGGACGGGGCTCTGGGTGTCGTCCACCGCAGTCCCGGAGAACTTGAACACCTTGCGCTGGTACCAGGAGCCGGCCCACACGTTGCCGTCCTTGTCGATGCCGACGGCCCGGACCATGCCGGTGACATCGCCTCGGCAGATGAGCTTGCCGTCGCGGGTGAAGTGGACAAGGTTGGAGGCGTTGGCGTTTCCATAGTTGTTCCAGCTCCGGTTGCCGACCCAGACGGTGCTGTCCTTGGTCACGACCGCGGTGCGCGAGGGGTTCTCCCCCTGGCTGTTGAGCTCCTTCTCGACGGCCCCGGTATCGACGTTGATGCGGACGACCTCGTGGTCGTTGGAGTTGGCGATCCAGATGTCGGTCAGCGACTTGGTGGTGGCATCGAGGCAGAGGTTGTCCGGCTTGAGACATTCGGGGTTGGGGGAGGTCTGCGGGGTGTTGTTGACGCCGTCCATCTGGCCTGCGCTCCAGTCCACGGAGCCGGCCTGCTCGTCGAGATAGAGCTTGCAGTCGGAGGAGCAGAAGCATTCGGACAGGGGGCAGCTACCGCCGGGAATGTCGAAGCCGTCGCATTCCTCTGCGTAGTTGGAGATACCGTCGCCGCACCAGCCGAGGCAGCCGGTCTTGTCCCAGACCTTGCAGGCGAACTGGCAGGCGAACTGGCCCTCGTGGCATTCGACGGGGAAAAGGAGGTCGTCGCAAGCTTCGTAGGTCTTGTCGAGGACGCCATCGCCGCACCAGGAGGTGCAGGCCGAGTCGTCGAGGGCGCAGTCCGGGGTGCAGGAGAACTTGCCCTTGTGGCACTTGATGGGGATGACCGCCCCGTCGCATTCCTCGGTATCGGGATCGAAGATGGCGTTGCCGCAGGTCTCGTCGGACTTGCAGTCCGCGGAACAGCCGTCGCCGCCGGCGTTGTTGCCGTCGTCGCAGCTCTCGCCCGCTTCGATCTGCTTGTTCCCGCAGCAGGGGGTCAAGGGGGCGAACACGCAGCCGGCCCCCGGGGAGCAGGAGTCCTTGGTGCAGATGTCCTGGTCGTCGCACTTGAGATTGCCGGAACCGGAGATGCAGGCGCCGTTCTTGCAGGCGTCTCCGACGGTGCAGGGGTTCTTGTCATCGCAGGGGAGCGCGTTGACGGTGTGGATGCACCCCTGGCCCGGCTTGCAGTAGTCGCTGGTGCAGGGGTTGCCGTCCTCGCAGTCGACCGGGCCGCCTCCGCACCATCCGGCGGAGCAGATGTCATTGGCGGTGCAGACGTTTCCGTCGTCGCACTGTGCGGCGTTGGGGGTGAACAAGCACCCTTGAGCGGGGCTGCAGGAGTCGTCGGTACACGGGTTTGAGTCGTTGCAGGCGAGGTCTCCCCCCTTGGTGCAGACCTTGTCCACGCAATGGTCCTGGATGGTGCACGGGTTGCCGTCGTCGCAGGGGAGCGCGTTGGCGGAGTTGACGCAGCCGGATAGCGGCTTGCAGGAATCGGTGGTGCAAGGGTTGCCGTCGTCGCAGTCCTTGGGCTCGTCGGAGACGCACTTCCCGGCAGCGCAGTGGTCGCTCAGCGTGCAGAGGTTCCCGTCGCTGCAGGCCGCCGTGTTGGGCGAGTTGATGCAGCCGGCCGCCGGATCACACGAATCGTCGGTGCAGAGGTTCTTGTCATCGCAGGACAGGAAGGCAGAGAAGGTGCAAAGGCCGTTATCGCACTGGTCGCCCGTAGTGCAGACGTCGCCGTCGTCACAGGGGGCCTGGTTGAACAGGTTCTGGCAGCCGGCGAGCGGGGTGCACGAATCGGTGGTGCAGAGGTTCAAGTCATCGCAGTCGGTCGGAGCAGCGGCCTTGCACAGCCCGGCCACACAGGAATCCCCCTGGGTGCACGGATTGCCGTCATCGCACGGTCCCTCGGCAGGGGCGTGCTGGCAGCCGCCGGCGGCGTCGCAGAGGTCCGCCGTGCAGACGTTGCCGTCGTCGCAGCTCAGGGCAGAGGCCGGCTTGCACACGCCGCTGGTGCACGTGTCGCCCAGCGTGCAGGTATTGCCGTCGGTGCAGGCCATTCCCTCCTTGGCCGGGACCTCTTCGCACGCTCCGGTCGCGGGGTTGCACACGGATTTCCGGCAATAGCCGTCGAGCCCCACCGGCTCAGGGCAGAGGACCACGGTGGCGGGATCGACCTTGCACTGGAACGGGACCTTGCCCGTGTCGCAGATGAGCGTTCCGTTGCACGGGTCGTCGTCCTCGAGGGGCTCGCAGTCGTCGATGACGGTGCAGTCGCATGCGACCGGTACGCCGGAGCACACGCCTTCCTGGCACTTGTCTCCGACGGTGCACGGGTCGTTGTCGTTGCAGGGAGAGAAGTTGTGGGTATGGAAGCAGCCGGTGGCGGGATTGCAGGAATCCTTGGTGCAGACGTCCTTGTCGTCGCAGTCGACAGGGCTTCCGGAGCACGCGCCGCCCGCGCAGAAATCGGAACCGGTGCAGGCATCGCCGTCCTCGCAGACGAGGCCGTCAAGGGGGGTGGACACGCAGCCTTTCGCCCCCTTGCACTTGTCGCTGGTGCAGGGGTTCGAGTCGTCGCAGTCGAGCTCGTCGACGGCATCGTCGCAGTCGTCGTCCAGGCCGTTGCAGACATCCTCCGCAGCAGCGGGAGCATCGCACGGCGAGAGACCCGTGTCGGCGCAGAACCGGACGCCCGCGCACACGCCCCACTCGTTGTCGCTGGAGCAGGAGGTGGCCAGGGACAGCTTGGCCGACAGGGAGGAGCAGGCACAGATGCCGGAATCGGCCACGCAGTGATCGGCAGCCACCCCGAGCGTGGTTTCCGCCTGCTTGCAGGTGTAGCCCTCGGGGCAGGGGGTATCGGCATCACATGTACCGCCGCAGAACGCCCCGTCGTTGCCGTAGCGGACGCAGGCCTCCTTGCCCCCCCAACCTGCGGAGCAGTCGGCCTCGGTCTGGCAGGGACGGCACAGGAAGGGGAAGTCCGAGACGCAGGCGAACAGGAGGTCGCTTCCGCCGGCCGAGATCTGGAGGCACTTGAAGCCGGTCGGGCACTCCTCCTGGCAGAACGAGGTGCAGATGCGGTCCCCCATGTGCTCGATGCAGAGGCCGGAGAGGCAATCCTGGTTCTCGACGCACGGGGCGCCGAAGCACCCCTCGCCGGGCAGGCATTCGGGCCGCGTCTCCCCTCGGCCGTCGGGAGGCTGAATGTCGAAGTCGATGCCCGCCCCCGCTGCCGCATCGGCGGAATCGGAGGCCGCATCGGGCGATTCGGACAGGTCCTTCTCGGCGGTGACCGTGCCGCCGGCGCAGGCGGGAAAGACCAGAACTGCTGCGGCCACTGTCAGTCGGTGACAGCACATGGAGCGTCTCATCTCGTCCCCCCCCCCCTCTGCGCTTGCAGATTCGAGCCCAGGGCAATATACCCGAGCGCCGGCGCCCTGGCAAACGCGAAGCGAGGCGCCACAGCCAAGATTGTGTTGACACCCCCCGGGGTGCGTGCTATATAGCGTCGGCTTTTTGACTGTTTCACTGGTCGGTGGGGCGTCGTCAAGGGGCATGACACCGGGTTTTGGTCCCGGGATCCTAGGTTCGAATCCTAGCGCCCCAGCCATGAGAGGACGCACCGGGGCGGGCCGGTGGCCGAGGGAGGAAGCACGATGGAACGTATCCGCATTACCGCATCGGAGAGGAAAGCAACGGGCAAGGGCAAGGCGCACCAACTTCGCCGCGACGGGATGATCCCCGCCGTGGCTTACGGCCATGGCCTGAAGGAACCGGCGTCTCTGGAGCTGCCCCGCAAGGACCTGGTGCAGCTCCTGCAGAAGCCCACGGGGCGCAACACGGCCTTCGACCTGGTGGTCGGGGACAAGAGCTACGTGGTGTTCGTGAAGGATCTCCAGGTGCACCCCGTGTCCCGCATTCTCCAGCACTGTGACTTCTTCGTCACTTCGCCGGAGCGGGAAATACACATCAAGGTGCCGGTCCAGACCGTTGGACGGTCCAAGGGCGAGGAAATGGGCGCCCGGATGTTCCTGGTGACCCGGGAAGTGCTTGTCTCCTGTCTTCCCGATCGTATTCCGGAGTACATCACGGTGGATGTATCCCCTCTGGAATCCGGCGAGGTGATCTACGTGGACGGGATCAAGTTCGAAGACGGGGTCACGCCCGTGTACCGGTCGCGCTACCCGGTTGTCGCGGTCAAGACGGTCAAGGCCGAAGTCGAGGCTACGTCGGCCGCTGCTGCCGAGGGCGAGGCCGCTGCTGCCGAGGGCGAGCCCAAGCCCGAGGGCGAGCCGAAGAAGGAAGGCTAGCTTGACAGGCGCTCTTGTGGCTGCCGGCTGCGGGCTGCAGGAAGCGACCTCCACGTTGGCCGACGAACGGGAGGGCATTGTGTAGAGCGGGGCCGGGGTCCGGTTAGGGACATACGGCCGCAGTCCTGCCCCCTCGCATTCCGGGAGCATTCCTGGCGACATGAAGGCACTCATCGGCCTGGGCAATCCTGGCAAACAGTATCGTCAGACACGTCACAATGCCGGTTTCCTGGTGGTGGAGCGTCTTGCCGAGCAGGCACGTTCGTTCTGGAGATCGACGCGATACAACGGGGTCATGGCGCAGTGGCGGGAGGGAAGCGAGTCGGTCGTGGCGGGGATGCCGCACACATACATGAACCTGTCCGGAGATTTCGTGGCCGGTTTGCTGCACTACTACAAGGTTCTCCCCGCGGACCTGCTGGTGATCCATGATGAGATGGATCTGCCGCTGGGGCGATTGCGGCTTGCACGAGGGGGGTCGGGTGCGGGGCACCGGGGCATCGAATCGGTGCTGCGGAGCCTGGGAAGCGAGACGTTTGCCCGCCTGCGGATCGGCGTGGGAAAGCCGGATGCGAAGCGGGAGACCGTGGAACACGTGCTGTCGCCGTTTTGCGGGGACGAGGCGGAGCTGTTTTCGAGGATGGTGGCGGTGGGTGCAGAGGCAGTAGCGTGCTGGGTGCGGGAGGGGCTGCAGGAGGCGATGAACCGGTTCAACGGGACGCGGGAAGGTGGCGAGAAGCTGCGGGAGGGTTGAGGTCCCTTGCGTGCGTGCTCTTTTTTTTTCTTGACCGAGGGGGGGCGGATGGATACCATTCGGCCCTTGGTTTGCGCTTCGTCTGGGCGAAGCGCCTCCTTGCTCCGTCGATGGTGGCGGGGCACAACCCGTGAGGAGGGGTGAAATGCTGCGCAAGTACGAGACGCTCTTCATCGTCCGTCCGGACCTTCCTGAAGAGCAGATGGCCAACGTGAAGGAGCGGGCGACCGCTGCGGTGAACAGCCGTGGCGGAATCGAGGTCACCTACCAGGACTGGGGCAAGAAGAGGCTCGCCTATCCGGTCAAGAAGGTCTCGAAGGGGAATTTCGTGTATTTCCGCTACCTGGCCGGGGGCGAGGCTGTGTCCGAGCTCGAGCGGGTGCTCAAGGTGCACGACGACGTGCTGCGGTTCCTGACGGTGAAGCTGGACGAGCGGATCGACCCAGCGTCGTTCAGCATCGAAGAGGACTGCAAGGGGATCTACCCGTTCAACATCAGACCGCGTGAGCCGTCTGCGGAGCGTCCGGCCGAAGAGGGCGACGAGGAAGGCTCGGAAGGCGGCGAGGGTCGTGCCCGGAGATCGTCCCGATGGGGCGGGGAGACCGCGGCGGAGGCCCCTGCGGGCGGGGAAGGCTCGGAAGAGGAGAACTGATGGCAACTCGGCACCTGACGTGCCGCTTTGAACTCGGGCGCAGCGAGTCGCCCGGACGGCCGGAAGACACGGCCGGGGAGGAAGCAAGATGAGTACCGGAGGGGGCAAGAAGTTCTTCTTTCGGCGGAAGGTGTGCACCTTCTGTGCGGACAAGGGAGTTTCGCTGGACTACAAGGACTATGCTCTGCTGCGTCGCTTCACGACGGATCGGGGCCGGATCATCCCGCGGCGTATCTCGGGTTGCTGCGCCAAGCACCAGCGGGCGCTGACCAACGCTATCAAGATGGCCCGGGCCATTGCACTGCTGCCGTTCCAGGCTGCGGAAGACTAGAGGGGGGAGCCATGAAGGTCATTCTCATCCAGACAGTCAAGGGGCTTGGAAAGATCGGCGATGCGGTCCAGGTCAAGGACGGCTTTGCACGCAACTACCTCATCCCGCGACACATGGCCCTGCCGGCCAATGCCGGGACGGCCAAGACCATCGAGCACCAGAAGCGGATTGTCGAGGTCCGCATGACGCAGGAGAAGAAGCGGGCCGAGGAAGAGGCTGCGCGCCTGGCATCGGTCTCCTGCACGCTCGAACGCCACGTGGGCGAAGAGGACAAGCTGTACGGTTCGGTCACGGGCCGGGACATTGCCGAGGCCCTGGTGGCCGAAGGCTTCCAGGTCGACCACACCCAGGTGGACCTCGAGGATCCGATCAAGCAGCTCGGCGTGTACCAGGTGCCGGTGAAGCTGGCGCAGGGCGTCGAGACGAAGGTCAAGGTGTGGGTGGTCGCGAAGTAGCCTCCCTGATGTTCCGGGTCATCCTGTCGGTCCCGCGCAGCCGGGCCCGATCGGTTTCGACCCTGCTTTCCGCTCAAGGTCTTTCGTACGAAGAGGATCTGCAGACTGCGGTATCACCGGGCGGCGGCATACCGCTCCAGCGATTCCGGCTGTATGCATCGAGCGAAGCGGAGCGGGATGGACTGATGGTCCTCTTGTCCCGCTTCGGGCTGGACGGATGCGCGGTGGTGGAGCCGTTCTCGTGGGATCCGGCTGCCTGGGTGGCCGCCTGGAAGGAGTCGTACCAGTGGGTGCGGGTCTCTGAGCGGATCTCGGTGGGACCTGCGTTCAGGCCGTGCCCGTTCGACACCGCAGCCCGGGTTGCCATAGACCCTGGACAGGCGTTCGGAACGGGAACCCACGAGTCGACGCACCTTGCGCTCGAGCTGATGGATCGGCACCTCGGGGTTGCCGGCTCCATGCTGGACGTGGGATGCGGCACGGGCGTTCTGAGCGTCGCGGGGGGACAGCTCGGCGTGAAGCGGCTGGTGGCCTGCGACATCGAGGAGGAGGCGGTCCGGGAGACCGGGGAGAACGCTGACCGCAACGGGGTGAGCGTGGAGGTCTCGGTGCGGAGCATCGACACGATCACGGACCGGTTCGACCTGGTCGTGGCGAACCTGCTGGCGCACGAGCTCGTGCCGGTGGCCGGAGGGATTCGGGATGCAGTGGGGGCGGGTGGGATCCTGATCCTGGCCGGCCTGGTGGACAAGGATCGCCCATGGTTCGAGGAGCGCTTCTTCACCACGCCGGGGGAGTTCGATCTGCTGGAGAAGACGGCCCGAAGCGAATGGTGGGCCGGAGCGTGGAGAAGAAGCAGTGGCTAGCGCCATCCCAGCCCCGACCACGCGGGAGGGGCCCTGCGGATCCGCCGTGGGCAGCTCAATCCCAGCCCCGACCACGCGGGAGGGGCCCTGCGGATCCGCCGTGGGCAGCGCAATCCCAGCCCCGACCACGCGGGAGGGGCCCTGCGGATCCGCCGTGGGCGGCAACCCCCGCATCCAAGTTGGGAGATGACATGACCGTCCCCACCTGGTACTTGGACAGGCTTTCCGGTGTCGGCGAGTGCATGCGGCTCTCGGGCCGTGCGCACCACTACCTGGTTCGGGTGTTGCGGGTGGCTGCCAGCGAGACGCTGCGGCTGTGCGACGGCACCGGCCGCACCGCGTACGCCCGCGTCCTGGTCGTGGACGAGAGCGGCGTGGAGGTGCGGGTCGAAACGGTGGAGGCCGCGACACTGCGCCGGTTCCAACTCACGCTGATCGCAAGCCCTCTCAAGCGCAAGGGAACGGACTTCGTGGCTGCCCGGTGTGCCGAGCTGGGCGTGGACCGGTTGATGCTGGCCCACATGGAACGGTCGATCGCCCGGATGGAAGATGACCGGCTGGAGCGGCTCGAACGCGTGGCATCCGAGGCGGCCCGCCAGGTCGGACAGGCGGAGGTCACCCGCGTGAGCCTGGCGAGTTCTCTTGCCCGGGCCGTGGACGCTGTGCAGGGGCAACCGCTCTATTTCCTCTGGGAGGAGGGAGGGCACGATCTGAGGGATCTGAGGCTTTCGGAGCACGACCGCGCCGTGTGCGTCGTGGGACCGGAAGGGGGATTCGGCGAGCGCGAGGTCGCGCTGTTCCAGGACGTCGGTGCGACCCCTGTGTTCTTCCGCGGTGCCGCCTACAAGGCTGCCACGGCAGCGGTCATCGGTGCGGTCCTGTTCCTGCACGCGGGGGGACGGCTGTAGGGTTCAGCACCTTTCGAGCCAGTCCGCGACGCGCTCGCCGCATGCCAGCCCGTCCGCGGCGCTGGAAGTGATTCCTCCGGCCCATCCGCTACCCTCGCCGCAAGGGAAGAGCCCCGGGTGCGAGGGGGAGAATCCGGCCGCACCTCTCAGGATTCTCAGCGGCGTGGAGGTGAGGGTCTCGACTCCGATGGCCAGGGCCTGGTCGGTCACGTATCCGTTGATCCGCCGGTCGGCCCGTTCGAGGCCGGCTCTGAGTGCGGCCACGACGGGGGGCGGAAGCAGCTCGGACAGATCTGCCGATGCGATTCCCGGATGGTAGGAGGACGGAGGAAGGGTCGCGGACGGGCGGCCGGCGAGGAAATCCGTGACCCGCTGGGCCGGGGCAACGTACCTTCCGCCGCCGGCAGCAAAGGCCGCGCGCTCGATACGACGCTGGAACTCGATTCCCCCGAGGGGCGAGTCGCCGTGCTCCGGCCAGTCCTCCGGCGAGACGGCAGCGACCACCGCTGCGTTGCTGAACCGCGACGAGCGGGGGGCGTGGCTCATCCCGTTGACCGCCAGGCATTGCGGTTCCGGCGGGGTGGGAATGACGTAGCCCCCCGGGCACATGCAGAAGCTGTAGACTGCACGGGGGAGGTTGGAGAAAGCGAAGGCGTACCGGGCAGCACCGCACGCGGAATGCCCGGCACTGCGGCCAAGCTGGATGCGGTCGACGAGCTCCCTGGGGTGCTCGATGCGAACCCCGACCGCAAACGGCTTCGGCAGCATCCGGACGCGCTGCCGATGGAGCGATTCGAACAGGGAGCGGGCGCTGTTGCCGGGAGCCAGCACGACGGCATCGCCCTCGATCTTCTCGCCGGAAGCGATGGTGACGCCCGTGACTCGGCCTTCCCGGACCAGCAGACCGGTAACCTCGGTCTGGAAGAAGAACCGCGCCCCGTTCTCCTCGAGGTGCTCTCGCAAACCGTCGATCAGCCTGGGCAGACGGTTGGAGCCGACGTGAGGGTGGGCCTCCCAGAGAAGCCTCGGGTCCCTCGCAAACCAGGCGAAGAGCTGGAGGGCCCGGCGCACGTGGCTTCCCCCCTTTCGCGTCAACAGCTTGCCGTCGGAGTAGGTACCGGCGCCCCCCAGGCCGCTGGTCATCGCGGGACCCGAATCGAGTCGTCCGAATACGCGCAGTGCCCGGGACAGCGCATGGCGGTGCGGGAACGCGGCACCGCGCTCCACGAGCCGGGGAGTGATGCCCCGTTCGAGCAGGGTGACCGCAGCCATGAGGCCGGCAGGCCCCGCACCGACGACAACGACGTTGCGTCCCCGCGGCTTGCGAATCGGAAGGCGGGGATCGGGAAGCAACGGGGGCAACGCACATTCCGCCCCAACGTCCAGCGTGACGAGGAACCGGACCTTGCGGTGGCGGGCATCCTGAGCGACGCGGACCAGTCTCCAGGCAAGCCCCTCCGGCACGATGTGGTGGGTCCTCAGGGTCTCGTCCAGGCGGAGGTACTGATCAGGTGTCAGGTCGAGATTCAGCCGGCGGAGTTCCATCTGGGTGGGCGGTACCGCGGGGTCGAAGGCGCCGCTCCTACATGTTGTTGCACTTGCCGATGTCGTCGATCTTCGAGGCTCCCTCGATGCACTTGCGGTACTCCTCGTTCTCGGGCTGAAGGCACTTCTTGACGCACTGGCCGCGAATGGTGCCACGGATTGCGTCGCTGCCCTTCCAGAGAGTGGCGAAGCTGGCGCACTTGGACTCGCACTGAGACTGGGTGGGCACGGTGCTCTTGGTGGGGGGGGGCGGAATCGGCGGCTCGTCCCGCTTGACCGTGGGACCGGTCTTTCCCGGCGGAGGAGGGGAAACCGGCGTCGGCACCGCGCCCCCGCCCGGCGAGACCTCCGGCTTCTTGACCAGGCGGCCGGACATCATGTTGCCCTCGAACGGCTCCCACTTGGGCAGCGTATCCTTGTAGACCACCGGATAGGCGGACACGTGCGTGCACGACTTGGAGACCACCAGGTAGTTGACGTTGTTCTCCATGACCTGGACGGACAGGAGGTTGTCGATCTTGGCGCTCGAGCGGGTCAGCTTGCTCATGGCCTCGGTGGCACTGTTGTCCCCGGACACGGCGATGAGGCCGAACAGGCGCCACTCGCACGCCTCCCCCGCAAGCCTCGGATAGACCTGGACCGGTCGCGAGAAGTCGTGCGGAGCGTAACTCGTTTCGAGCTGCCGGAACGTCGTGGTGCAGGCCGATGCCAGCAGGACGGCCAGCAGCAAAGCAGGTAGCGACCTCATGTTCCTCCCCTCCTGGTGGGCCCATGGACGACAGACAACGGCATCTTAGCGCTGCGGCACGCGGAGATCAAAGGATTAATGAGGCTGGAAGGCAAGGGTTTGGCCTTGAATCGACGAAGGCCGATGGTCGATGGTCAAAGCTCTCCCTGCTCCTGGCCCTGGGGGACGGGTTTGTCCTCGTCGGGCGGTAGGAGCGGATCAGCCCCCGGGAGCGGTTCGGGGAGGGCGGACGCGTCGGGCGTGGGGCTGGATCGGGGGCGGAACTGGAGCTCGGAGCGGGTGTAGGACTCGTACTGCTCGCTGGTAATGGCGCCCATGTCGAGCAACCGCTTCAGTACATGCTGGAGCTGCTTCTTCCACTGGGAGTTGAGCTTGCCGCGGCGGAACTGGAGGTAGCCGTATCCGGGGTCGGGCTTGAGGCCCATGAGGAATGCCCCCTCGGCCGTGTCGAGCTGGCTCACGTGCTTGCCGAAGTAGTGCCTCGATGCGCGGGTGATTCCCCAGATCTTGGGTCCGTACTCGATGCAGTTGAGGTACAGCTCGAAGATGCGCTCCTTGGAGACTTTGCGCTCCATGGCCCAGACGATGACAGCTTCCTGGAACTTGCGGGAGATGGTCTTGTGCCGCGTAAGGAACAGGTTCTTGACGAGCTGTTGGCTGATGGTGCTTCCACCGTAGGCGAAGTACCCTCGCTCGAGGAAGAGGATGAGGGCGCGGCGGATGAGGCCGAGACGGAATCCGTTGTGCTCGAAGAATGCGAGGTCCTCGGTGCCGTAGGCCGCTGCCCGGACGACGCGAGGGACCTGGGCGAGGGGGGCGAAGTCGCCGGTCCCGGGGCCGACGTCGACGCCAAGGTCCTCGCCGTTGACCACGACCCGGTGGACGTAGTCGGGTCCGTTGAGCGCGTCGATGTCGAATGCCGGCCCCAGCGAGAGGGGCTCGCACCGCTCGAGGTCGCCGTCGACGTCCAGGCGGATCGACTTGCGGATGTCCTTCATGTCGAGCTCGAAGTCGGCCTTGAACCAGAGCGACCCGGTAAGCCTTGCCTGGTCGAGCTCGGGGGCGAAGCCCTTTGGAACGGAACGAAGCAGGTGGGCGCAGTTCTGCTCGGGGAAGTCGATGGAGAGCTTCACTCTCGGGAGGCCGGAAGTGAACCCCTCGAGCTCGCCGACGAGTCGGGCGAACACCTTTCCGAGCTGTGCCTTGGAGAGCGAGAGCTCGAGAAGCTCGCGCTGGAGATCGAGGGTGGCGCTGCCCTCGATGCGGAGGAGGTCTGCGGAAAACGGCTCGAGTGCGAGCCGCTTGTGGAAGAAGCTCAGCTCCTCGATGGTGACCTTGAAGTCCGCTGTGATGCGCTGGCCCTGGCCGGCAGCGGCCTGGAGCTCGACTTCGAGGTTGCCGACTCCGGTGAGCGGGGACGGGAGGATGGAGGAGAGGCGGCGTGCGGTCCCCTTTCCGGCAGCGTGGAGGGCCAGGCGGTCGACGCGGCCTGCGGAGTCGGTGCTCAGAGAGAAGCGGGCATCGGCCTCCTGACACTCGGGGCCGAGACAGACGCGAGCCTGTGCGCTTTCGACCATTCCGCCCCGGATGACGGCCGACAGGTTGATGCCCGAAGCTGCCGGGCCCTTGCCCAGGGGCAACGCGGCGGTACCGTCGGTGAGCTCCAGCTTCAGGTCGGGCATGCCTGCAGGAACGAGGAGAGGGGGAAGCTCGGCATTCTCCTTGTGCATCCCCTGGATGAAGCTTGAAAGCCGCTCGCCCATGTTGAGCATGGCTGCGAGCTTCAGCGGGTTGGTCGGGGGAGCGACGCTGTAGCCGGACGAGGTGATCCACCAGGTGCGGTATTCATCGCGCACCGCGAGCAGCTCGGGGGCGCCGAAAGTGATGCCGAACGTTGCCTCCTCGGCCTCGGGCTTGATGAAGGAGAAGCTGGAGCGGCGGCCATCGTTGCGGCCGGCCATGGACCGGGCCTTCAGGGTGCCACGGCCGGGCCAGGAGAGGCGGGGCCGCTCGACGAGCATCTCGCCCCCTGCGGACAGTGCGAGGGACTCGCAGTCGAATCGGACCGAAGGCATCGGTGCGAGGCTTGCCAGCGGAGGCAGCAGCTCCAGTGCGGCGAGGTCGCCTCGGACCCCGGCAAGCGTCAGGGTCCAGCCCGAGTAGCCCGACAGCAGGTCGCCTGCAAGAAGGGAGAGGAGAACGGGTCTATCCAGTGCCGCAGCGGCCTTGAACTCCAGCCGCCCGATCGCCAGCAGGGGCTCGGTCCCCCCCGGGGCGGTGAGCGCGAGGTCGCGGACCTCCACGTACTGGCTGCCGGTGACGCTGACGGAGGAGAAGGTCAGCGTGCGGCCGCCCAGCGGGACTTCGGCACCGGAATCAGCGGGGCAATCGTAGCGTGCGAAGAGGAGGTTGTTCCGGATGGTGCCGGTCAGCTCCATGGAGCACTCGACCGGCTTGCCCTCCTCGGTCTTGCGGTCCGGCAGGTGCCAGACTGCGGCGATGCGGACGCTGTCCTCCTCGATCCCGATGCTGGCGGCCACCGGACGGGCGTCGGGCTGGTCCTGCGGCATCCGGGCGTCAGCGGGGCCGGGCTCGCGGTTCCAGACGAGGCGGGTCGAGGAAGAGACCACTTCGCGGGTTCCCGGCGGAAGGGCGGCGGTCATGCGCACGATGGCTTCGGCCAGGTCATTGCCTCCGTGCTCCAGGAACACTGAGGCATTGAGGTCGAGAACGGCTGCCGTGGCCCGATGGGTTCCCGGTTCCTTGAGGACGTCGCGGGCTCTGACCAGCGGCTCTCCTCCGAGCATCACGTCCAGCCGGTCGCGGTGGAGGGTGGCACGGCTGGCCAGGTCTGCGAGCCCCTGCTCGGGGGTGAAGACCGCTGCCGGTGCGTCGGACGGGACCTCCTGGTGCAGGCTGCCAGGACCGCCTGTCACGATGAGATACGCAACGAGCGGGATGGCCGCGGCAACAGTCGCCACGAGCACAATCCACAGGGTCTTCGAAGGCCTGGTTCCCATCATCCGCCGGACGCCTCCCGCGTGCGGATTGTAAATCCTATCAGTGGAAAGGCAAGAATGAGGGGGCTGCCCGGGGCGGGCTCATCACTTCCTCTTGGGAGGCTGCCTACTCGAGGCGGACCGTGGCGCAGACGTCGTCGGGCGGCAGCTCTCCGTCTGCCACGGGGAAGGCTTCAACGTCCTTGCGCCCGTGTGCGCAGAAAGTGCGCTCCCGGTCCGGCCCGGTGCTCAGGACGATCAAGTCCCCGTCGTCGTTCTCGATCCGGTAGGGTTCGAGCCAGAAATCCTGCGCGACGTCGCGCTCCAGGAAGTAGGGTTCGAGAGTCTCGCGCAGGAATGCGGCGAAGTCCTCGGGGACGGCAACGGGAGGAAGCGTTCCGAACGTCATGTGGTGGTGGCGGACCTCGGTCGCGATGCGGGAAAGCTCCATGCCGGTGACGAGGATCCTGAACTTGTCGACGACCTCGTCATAGAGGGCCCGGCCGTGGCGGGCGCCTGCGGCGACGCCTCCCACCATGATGAGCACCGGGACCATTCTGACGAGTCTCATCTGTACATCCTCACGTCCTGTTCAGGCAAGCTCCAGCTCCTGGAGCCTTGCCTCCACTTCGATGTCGAGCTTCAGCCCGGCCGAGAACTCCCGGGTCAGCAGGGCCTGGTAGGAGGCTGCCGGGATCCGGATCAGGCGGCAATCCGAAAGGCAGCGCACTCCGGCGGACCGAGGGCGTCCGGTCAGGAGAGCGATCTCGCCGAAGTGGTCGTCCGGCCCGAGACGGGCGACGGGTGTACCGTCCGGGGCAGTCACCTCGCACCGCCCCTCCTGGAGGATGAAGAGGTCGTTGCCCGGCTCCCCGGCGCTGATCAGGGTATCTCCTGCGCGGGCTTCGACGGCTGTGGCGTCGTTCGCCAGGGCAGCCAGGCTCTCGGGTCGCGCCCCGGCCAGAAACGGTTGCGATGCAAGGTACTGGCGGAGGCGGATGCGCTCGAGCAGGGGGTCCGGGTCGTTCCCGGAGCGACGCACCAGGTCGAGAAAGAGATCCCTGGGGATCTCGACCAGCGTGACTGCGGAGACCGCGCGCACGGTGGCCTGCCGGGGGACACCGAGGAGCAGGGCGGTCTCGCCGAACACCAGCCCCGGTCCGAGGCGGGCCACCTCCCGGGATCTCCCGTCCACGGCCTCCCGTACGACGGAGCAGATGCCGGACCGGATCACGTAGCAGACCTCTCCGGCATCCCCCTGCACGATCACGGAGGTCCCGGCCGACCACGAGGTGTGGCGGGCCCTGGCAAGGATGTCGCGCACGAGGTCGAGGGGCAGCTCGGAAAAGGGAGGAAGGGCGGAAAGGTCGCGGGCGAGCGCTTCCGTGCTTCCCGCGTCCGGCATCGTCTCGACCCCGCGGCCGGGACGGCCTCGACGCCACCAGAGAAGCTGGTACACCAGGGCGGCAACCGAGGCGAGAATCGACCCGAGGGCCAGCAGGAGCGCCAGTGCCAGTGCCGCAGCGATCGCCCCCGCCAGCAGCCTCGCGACCAAGCCCCTCTCGGAGGCCAGCACGGCGTCGGTGAGCACCTCGAGCGAAGCCGGGAGCAATGCCCACAGCACACCGGCCACCCCGAAGAGAAAGAGGACGGCCGCGCTCGAAGACCAGATCAGCGCCAGCTCCTCCCGGCCGGGCCTGCGGCTCCTCAGCACCGAGTGCCAGAGGCGGCGCAGCAGGAACGAGACGGAGCGGCGCCTCAGGGAGCGAAAACCCACGAGCTCGCCAAGGAGGCGGACCAGGTCAGAGCGCCACAGGGGAGAAAGGTCGATCAGGAAGGCCAGCAACGCCCCGATTCCGAGCAGCCGCAGCGGCACGCTCCCGACAATCCCGCCGGCCAGGACCGCTGCAGAGCCGGCCGCGGCCGGGACTGCCAGGTTCCAGAGCCGGTAGGTGACCCGGTGGCTGTGGGAGAGCATCACCTCGTCCGGCCCGCACAGGCCGAAATGGGGCACGAGCAGCGTCAGGCGCAACCCGAGCCCGCGGACCGCGCACCCCAGCCGCCGGAGCTGGACGAGCCGGGCCAGCTCCCGGAGGGACGCGGCGCCGGCGACCCCGGCAACGGTCCAGACCAGGTCCTCGAAGCTGCACGGACGGCCCAGCGGCCAGACGCCCAGTGCCAGCAGCGCGGCAGCGGCTGCCGGAAGAAGGAGGAGCAAGGCCGGGAGCCACGTGCTCCCGGGGCTTCGAATCGCGTCCGGAACCCGGCGGAGCCGGACGGGGAGCATCAGGGCGAGGAAGCCGACCTTGCCGAGCGACTTGAGCCTGCCGGGGGAAGCGGATGGAAACAGGTGGGCGACGGTCCGCGGCAGCGGCTCCAGCAGGCCGGAAAACGCCAGGGTCCCCACGGCCTCGAACAGAGCCCGATGGCGAACCTGGCCCGTGCGCTCGAGCAGCGCGGCCGACAGCTCGTCGAGCGAGTGCCTCCCGTCCAGGAGAGGAAGCAGGGGGGCCATCTCCTCCGGCAGGACGGCGTAGCACCCTGTCTGCGAATTGCCGACTGCGATCTCTCCCAGGCCGATGGGGGCGGAGGACCAGCCCGAAGCAAGGCAGGGCCGCACTTCGTCGAGCAACCGACCGAGTCCGTCCATCCCCCCGTCCACGTCGATTTCCCTCACGTCGAACTTCGCTCCACGGTAGCACGTCGAGCAGCCGGCGGCAACATTCGAACCGAATCCCCAGGAGCCTACCGGGGGATTCCTTCCTCGGCAATCAGCCAGGCGAGCCCGGCCATCTGGATCGCACCGAGCTCGAGCTCCCGCTCGTTGACGGTATCGAGCGTGTCGGCCGCACAATGGTGGACATCGAAGTAGCGCTGGGAATCGGGATAGAGGCCGATGGTGACGCATCCCGACTCGACAAGGGGGTGGATGTCCACGCCGCCATACCCCTTGCGAATGAAGGTCACGCCCAGGTCCTTGAGGAGCGGGAGCCAGCGGTTGAAGGCGGCGATCGTCGGCTCGTCGGCCAGGACGGTGAAGCCGAGCGGGAGGAATCCGCCGCGATCCGACTCGATGGCGGCCACGTGCTTTTCCGACTTGCGTTTCGGATTGGAGGCATAGGCCTTCCCGCCGGTACCGCCCGATTCCTCGTCCATGAACATGACGGCTCGTATGGTGCGCCGCGGCGGGGTCGGGAGGGCGGCCAGCAGCCGCAGCGCCTCGAGCGACTGGGCGCACCCCGCTCCGTCGTCGTGCGCCCCGGGGCCGAGATCCCAGCTGTCGAGGTGGCCCCCCAGCACGACGACCTCTGCGGGCAACTCCCGCCCACGGAGATCCCCGACGACGTTGTGGGAGGTCACGGGACCGACGGTCCGGCAGCCGAGCTCGAGACGGACCCGGACTTCCGCCCCCTGAGCCAGGAGGCTGGAAAGCCGGTCCGCTGCCGCGGTGCTGATGGCAGCGGCCGGGATGCGCGGAACGCCCTCGTCATAGGCCATGATCCCGGTGTGCGAAAGGTCGGAGACCCGCAAGGTCATGGAGCGGACAAGCACGGCAACCGCACCGGAGGCGGCTGCGGCAGAGGCCCCGTGCGCCCTCTGGTCCGCTGCCTTGCCGTAGGCCTCGAAGGTATCCAGGACATCGGTGGGCATGGCGCGGTTGAAGAAGACGATGCGCCCCCTGCCCTTCTCACCCAGTGCCCGGGCCTCTTCGAGCGAGCGGACCTCCACGACGGGGGCCGTGATGCCCCCGTCGGGAGTTGGAACGCTGCTGCCGAGGGCCGCGGCCGCCAGAGGCTCCTCCGTGCCGTCGGCGAGCACCGCCGCAGCCGATCCCGGACCCCGCTCCCAGAGGGTGACCGTGACCTCTTCGAGGTGGACGTCCGCAAGGCCGATCTCCTGCATGACGGAGCGGGTCTTCTCCACGGCCCGGGCCGCGTTGTCGGAACCCGCTGGACGAGGTCCGCAGGAGAGGATTCCGGAAAGGAAGTCGAACGCCCCGAGGCGTGCAAGGCCGTCGGCCCGCAGTGCGGCCATCACCCGATCGTGGGATGGCGGAGATTCCGCCGTACGGGCTGCCTTCCCCGCCGGAGCGCCGGGGCCGGCGCCGGGAAACAGGAAGAAGAACGCAACGAGGAAATGCATGGCCCCCTCCGACCGGCTGCGCAAGCCGGTGCGGCGACGCTACCACACAAAGGGTGCGGCCGGAAGGGAACCGGCTGCATGTTGTGGTTTCCATTGACTCCTCGCGCCTCGGAGCACACCATCGGGAGCGAAGGAGGGGTCATGTCCGAAGAGACGAAGTCAGGCGAGGAGCGCACTGAGCTGGATATCCTCGAGGACCGCCTTCGAAGCCGGACTGCCATCGCGCGGTGGGCGGTGATCGGGCTCGTGCTGGTGCTGGTCGGAGGGGGCCTGTGGGCCGCTCTGACCATGAGCAGCTACTCCCCTCCCGAGCCGGAGCCGGTGGAAGAGCTGCTGGTCGGGCCCTTTTCGGACCTCCAGCTCGAGTGGTTCGACAGTCTGAGCCTCTCGGCCCGGGTCAACAAGCGGATGGAGAGCGAGAAGCGGGAGCAGTTCCGCAAGGCATCTGAGGAATTCCTGTCCAGGGTCCGAGAGGTGGATCCGACGTTCGAGGAGCCGTTCCGGAAGCTGACCGAGACGATGGCGGGGCACGACCAGGTATCGCTGATCGTGGCGGATCCCTACGATGCCCTGAAGGGATCGGTGGGCGCGATCAACGACGTCCTTGCCAAGAAGCGCCCCCGATTCCTGCTGGACGTGGAGCCGTTCGAAGGACTTCTGGACGAGCGCTACCTGATGGGGGGGATGATCTGCACGTACGAGGTGCTCGACGAGCTGCGCTACGGCCGGTCGTCCGGGGGGGAACCCGCGGACCTGCTGGTCGTACGGCGCCGGGACTACCTGCCGGCCGACTCGTACCGGCACGGCTTTGTCCGGCGCAAGGATGCCAACGTGGCCCTGGTGCTCCAGGACAATGCGACGGCATTTGCGGCGGACTACCTGTTTCCGAGCTTCGAGCGCCCCGACGCAGCGTTCGAGCGGCGGTTCGGGGAGAGCGTGGACCCGGAGCTGAAGGCCCCCTACCGGGTGATGGTGGAGCTGGCCCAGCTCGAGCTCAAACAGGCCGCAGGGGCGGACGACGAGACCTTCCGCAAAGTGGTTTCGGCCGTTGCCCGCCGGTCCGCCATCTACCAGAAAATCGACTTCAACGCAGGGCGGCTCGGCGTCCGGCTGAAGCGACCGGACGGGTTGCTCTGGCCTCGGACCTTCCCGTACGAGGTGCAGCGGAAGAACACCGAGGCCAACAAGCGTGGCGAACGGCTGATTCCGGACGACGATCGCAAGGCATTCTCGAAGGTCTCTGAGGAGCTCGACGACGACGAGGCGAACCGGATCCTGGCCGCGGTCTCCCGGCTGGTTTCCCGTTCGGTGGGATTCCACGAGGCCCGGCACGTGTACGACATCCGCGACGGGCGGGAGGCGGGGGCCTGCATCATGGACCGCGTGCACCTGGCGGAGGACGACCCGGAGTTCCTCCGGGACGTCGACATGGAGCTGCGGGCTCACCTGACCCAGATGGTGGAATCGCCCGAGACGATCCGACTGACCCTCATCACGTTGCTGAGCCACCTCTACCAGCGCTCGGGGACCGCCTACTTCTATGCCGCGCGGACACTGCTCCACCCCCTGGCCTGGCAGGATCCGGCGGACGAACCTCCCCATGGGATCGCCTATGCCGAGGAGCTGACCCTGCGGCTCGCCGCGCTGGAGCCGGAAGAGCTGAAGCACCGCTCGCTGGCCTTCTGGAAGGAGTGCTTCGGTGAGGAGTACTCGACCTTGACGGTGGAGGAGACCGCTGCGCCGGAGGAAGATGCCGCCGGGTGTTCCGGCGCGAGGTGGTGACGGGCGGAGGGCGACGGGGCGGAGCGGCTGGCCGCTGGCGAGCAGTCTGCCGACGAATGCGCAAGAAACGGTTCGGAGCCGGTGCCGTGAGCACGCCGGGTGGCCTTCGGCACGCCGGGGCTATTCGAGGGCCTTTCGGAGCTCGGCGCAGGCGGCGGTGAGGCCCTCGGGGTGGCGGTGGAGGTCCCCGCCGATGAGCAGCATCACGTCGTTGCCGTAGAACTCGACCATCTCGACCAGGCGCGACCGCTTCATCCCACCGGCCGGAACGGGGAAGATCGGCCGCAGGTTGCCCATCGGCTGACGGCATCCGTCCGCAGTTTCGCGGCATTCGTCCTGCGAGAAGGAGAACCTCCCGCCGAAGTTGGGGAAGATCGTGGCGTCGGCGCCGGCCAGGCGAGCGAGCTGACCGAACAGGGCGAAATGGGAGATGCCGTGATCCGGCCGGACGATGAAGCTCCCCAGGAAAGCGGGGTGATTGAGGATGGGCAGGTCGATGTCATCGTCATCGGCGATGCGTCGCATGGCGTCGAAGCCGGCGAGTCCAGGGGCCAGGAGGAGCGCACCCGCGCCGGAGAGCTTCGCCAGCCGGGCGCGGTCGTGCAGCTCGTGTGCGGGGCCGGTCACGTGGGGGGCATAGCGGCAGGTGCCTCCGGTCTCCCGGTTGCCCCGCTCGACGGCCTCGGCGCAACGGCGGACCCGCTCACGGAACGGGGAGAAGCGCTGGTCCGTCAGCCCGTGGTCATCCTTGATGAGGTCCACTCCGCCCAGTGCGAAACGATACGACAGGTCCGCCAGCTCTTCGGCCGACAGCCCCATGGGCTTGAGCACGGTGCACAGCAACGGCCGGTGCCGGGCCCGGACGAGCCGGCGCACCCCATCGACGCCGAACCTCGGCCCCCTGTAGTGCGAGAGGAGCTGCGGTCCCGGCTCGAACCGCTGGAGCCTGACTCCGGGAAGCAGGCTGGCATTGCCGAAGAGCACGTTGAGAAGCTGGGGGAGCTCGGTCCCGGCCACGTCTGCGGAGAACTGGATGTCGATGTCGAACGAGCGCTCTCCCGCCTCCCGGACCTCCCCCACCCTGGCCACGATGTGCCGGGAGATCTCCTCGACCCAGACCAGGTCGGCCGGGAACTCGATGGTCTGCTCCACGCACAGGGCAGCGGCCTTGTCCTCGGCTTCCGTGCGGGTTCCGGCCAGGCGGTATGTGGCGGTGAAGGTCTCCGTGGGAATGAGGTGGCGGTGGGAGGTCGGGGTCATTTCGCCGGAGCTCCTTGGTCAGAACGAGTCAGAACGGGCCCGACGCGACTCGTCGGCGGCCGCACTGGGAAGGTGCGCAATGAGAACTGGGGGGTGGCTGCGTTGCCGGGTCGGCATCTAAGATCGTCGTGTTGAGCGACGATCAAACATGGCCGATTTGGCCGGCAAGCACCGGCCGGACAAGGAAGCCGTCGAAACCGGCAGCGCAGGCGTACTTGAGGTACGTCGAGCATGCCGGTCGGCGGCTGACGCAGCCTGTCCCGAGCGAAGTCGAGGGGTCCCGCCGGATGATTGACGGTCAAGGCGACCATGTTTAG
>VGRX01000019.1 GCA_016875215.1 Deltaproteobacteria bacterium | reverse complement strand
GGGGAGCATGCACGACCACGACGGTCGGGATTGTGTCGTCCAGGCGCACGGTCGGATACGGGCCCTCCCGGCCCGCTTCCACCCTTCCCCCGTCGCAGCGTGCCCCGCCCTCCGACCGGCGCACGATCCGGTACCACCCGTCCTCGCCCGCGTGCTCGGACAACCCGCCCGGCCGCCGGCCCCGCGTCTCGAGGTCGCACTCGGGACCCCACCACCACCCGCGCACGAGCAACGGTTCCACCCGGGCCCCCGCCTCGAGTCGCAGGCCGGACAGCGCCAGGTCGAACACCACCGGGTGAGTTGCCGCCCCGTTCCTTCCCCGAACACCGTCCACGATCATCTCCTCCTGTTCGATGCGCAGAGCGTCCCGCTCACCGCACGAACGGCGTCCACTCTCATCTCTTCCTTTTCCGGCCGGAGGCCGCCTTCAACGCCCTGTCCAGCGCTTCGATCAGGTCATCCGGGTGCTCGAGCCCGACGGAAAGCCGGATCAGATCATCGGTCAACCCGCCGTCCTCACGCTGCTTCTGCGAGAGCTGGCTATGAGACGTGCTGGCCGGATGCAGGACCAGGCTCTTGGCGTCCCCCACGTTGGCCAGGTGGGAGAACAGCTCGATGCCGTCGATGAACCGCACGGCGGAATCGTATCCCCCTCGGATTCCGAAGACCACCATCCCTCCCTGCCCCCGAGGCATCAGGCGCCTGGCCAGTCGATACGAGGGATCTCCGGGCAATCCAGGGTGGCGCACCCAGGCGACTGCATCGTGCGCCTTCAGGAAGCGTGCGACCGCCAGTGCGTTCGAGCAGTGGCGCTCCATCCGCAGCGGAAGGGTCTCCAACCCCTGGAGGATGATCCAGGAGTTGTCCGGTGAAATGCACGCGCCCAGGTTCCGCAACGGTACCGTCCGGAACCGCAGCGCAAACGCAATGGGGGCAAGAGCCTGGGGCAGGTCCAGCGCCCAGCGAAGCCCGTGGTAGTTCGCATCCGGCTCGACGAAGAGCGGGTGGCGCCCCCCCTTCCAGTCGAAACGGCCGGCGTCGGTGACGATGCCTCCAATGCCGGCTCCGTGTCCCCCCATCCACTTGGTCAGGGAATTCACGACGATGTCGGCCCCGTGCTCGATCGTGCGCAGCAGATACGGGGTCGAGAAGGTCCCGTCCACGATGAGCGGCAGTCCATGTGCGTGCGCCACCCGGGCCACTGCCGGGACGTCCACGACGTCGAGGACCGGATTCCCGATGGTCTCCACGTAGAGCGCCCGCGTCCTGTCCGTGATTGCACGGGCGAAGCTCGCCGGCTTCGACGGGTCCACGAACCGCACCTTGATTCCGAGCTTCGGGAGAATCGCATCGAACTGGGTGTACGTGCCGCCGTAGAGGTTGTTTGCGGAGACGATTTCGTCCCCTGCCTCGGCCAGGGTCGCAATGGCGTAGAAGATGGCCGAGGTGCCTGAGGCGACCGCGACCGAGGCGGCCCCCCCTTCGAGAGCGGTCACCCGCTGCTCGAGGATGTCGGTGGTTGGGTTCATGAGCCGGGTGTAGATGTTCCCGAGCTCCTTCAGGGCGAACAGGTCCGCCGCGTGCTGCGTGTTCCGGAACAGGTACGAGGTCGTCCGGTAGACCGGGACCCCCCGCGACATCGTGGCGTCGGGAACCTGCCCGGCATGCAGCGCCAAAGTCTCGAACCGGTGCTTCGAGTCACTCATCTTCTCCTCCTGCTCGACGACCATGGGCCGTGTTTCCCGCCGGCTCCCGCCGGTCCCCCCCCGGCCCACCCTGCCTGTCTGCCACGTCACGGATCACCAGGCTCGCAAGCCCCATTCCGAACGTGGCCACGACAGGCATCACCGAACCGTTGATGTACTTCTTCGAGCTGCACCACTCGTGCGCATCGACCGGCTCTCCACTCTCGGAGATCGCACGCCTGGGACAGTGGCACGACGGCGTCCCGCAATCTGCCAGGTCCAGGCTCTCCATCGGGATCTCCTCGCTGTACACCACCGTGATCGCACTCGTCACTCCGTGCCGACGCAGTCGCTTTCGGACGCGCATGGCCAGCGGGCAATCTCGGGTCTTCCAGAGCGAGCCGGTCCGCACCCTCGTCGGGTCCAGGCGGGCCGAGGCCCCCATGGAGGAGTACAGCCGACACCCCAGCGAGACCGCCTTCCGGATGAGCCCGAGCTTGTGGCTCAAGGAGTCGATTGCATCCAGCACGTAGTCGTACGATTCCATCCCGAACGAGTCCGCCGTGCTCTCGTCGTACGCCACAGCGAACAGACGAATCTCGGCGTCCGGGCTGATCTCTCTCAGCCGCTGGGCCAGCAACTCCACCTTGCGGCGCCCCACCGTTCCCGGCATTGCCTGCACCTGCCGGTTCACGTTGGTGATGCACACGCAGTCCGAGTCCACGATCGCCACGTGCCCTACCCCGCTGCGTACCAGCGCCTCAGCACACCAGCTCCCCACGCCGCCAACGCCGAACAGGATGACCCGAGTCTTCCACAGGGCATCCATGGTCTCCGGCCCGAGCAGCAGCTCGCTGCGTTGGAACATGGGTGAGCCTGCCCGCCTCTCGCCTGCCACGCGTGCTCCTCCTGTCAGGTCGGAGGTATCCTCGCCCATGTGCGCGAGACCGTCAAGCCCACGCCGATGTCGAGCCCGACGGGTGCGGGTGCGCCCGCTCGAGAAATGACCCCGCGGCGAAGACGGGGGAACCGCGGACCCGCTTCCCGACTGCTCTTCTTGCCACGGCAAGCGGGGCGGCCGTTCTGCCATGAGAATTGACAGCGCCGGCCGAAACCGTAAGATGCCACTCGTTGAAAGGGGGTGACTTCGATGAATACTACCAGGGTCTTTCTGATTTCCGGAATGGTGGCGCTTCTCGCCTGGTCGGGAACCGGCTGCGACTGGCTGTTCGAGGAGTCCGATGCAACCGAGTGGAGCGCGGATGCCAACACGCTCCAGGACACTCAGGGGATTCCCCCCGGCTCGGACATCCAGGGTACTCAGGACACGCCGTTCACTCCGCCCGAGGGAGTCACCCTTCCCGAGGTCCAGGTTCCGCAGACCACGTCGCTGCCTGAGCTCGTGGCGGCCTACCAGCAGGCAGCCACCCAGGTCCAGACTTCCAACAAGGACTTCATCGACGCCTACCAGGCTTTTGCCATGGCCGATACCTCGGACGTGGCAGCGTTCATGCAGAAGACCCAGGCCGTGAACGCGGCCGGCGATCAGTGGATCGTTGCTGTGCTCACGCTCAACGGTTACGCCAAGCAGTTCGCCGGCTTCAAGGGGGATGCCATGGGCAAGGCCGACGGACCGATCCTCACGGTCCCCGGCGTTCCGGTGACGCTTCCGTTCAATGTCGGCAAGCTCATCGGCACCACGAAGGAGAAGATTGCCCAGATCGAAAAGGCTCACAACGAGGGCCGGATCCCGGACGACGAGTACCACAAGGCAGTCAGTGAGCTGAAGAAGACACAGACGCTGGATGCGGTTGGGACCGGGCTTGCGGCCGGCTCCACCGTGGCGGGCGGCTTCGTCGTCAAGGCGGGCCTGGTACTTGCCGGGGCCTCGGGCGGCGTGCTCGTCGGAGGCACGATCCTCGGGGCAGCCGCGATCGGCCTGAGCGTCAAGTTCCTTTGGAGCTACTGCAGCGGCGGAAAGAGCGACAGCGTCGACGGTGGCTACTGCACCATGCAGACTCACGACGGCAAGGTCGGCGAGGTGGTGCCGCTTCAGTTCCCTGGAAAGGGGACGCTGATCATCCAGGTGGAAGGCAAAGAGCCCATCGTGATCGAGGACTTCGGAGTCGACGGCGGCCAGGTCGTCGTAGTCGACTTCGAGCCGGGGGACCCGAACAGCGGGACTCCTCCCGGTACTCCGACGGTGACGCCGGCGGATCCGTCCCAGTTCGGCACCTGTGAGCAGGTCTCCGGGGTCAGTGCGACTCCCAACCCCATCGACCCGGGGCCAGGCGAAGGGGTTACGGTCACAGCGACGACGATTCCGCCTGTCCCGGGCTGCACGATCAACTTCAGCATCGTGGGAACGGACGGCTACACCAACAGTGCGTCCCCCGCGTCGGATGCCACCGGTACCGCGACCTTCTATATCCCGGGCGGGGCCGAGGGGGTCGTGGACAACGTGACCATCTCGGTCGGCTCCCACACCACGACGGTCGTCTACTCGTTCTGAGCGGCTGCTTCCCGCTCGAGGTAGAGTTCCATGCCCGCACCGCTTCGCTGGGGAATCTTGGGGACGGCTTCCATCTGCGAGCGCATGATCCCCGCGATTCTCAGACATCGCACGAGCACCCTCGCCGCGGTGGCCAGCCGCGATCCAGTGCGCGGCCGCGACTTCGCAAGCAAGTACGGGATCGCCATGTCGTTCGACTCCTACCACGACATGATCTCCAGCGGCCTGGTGGACGCTATCTACAATCCCCTTCCCAATGCCCTGCACGGTGAGTGGACTGTTCGGTCCCTCCAGGCAGGGCTTCACGTGCTCTGCGAGAAGCCGCTCACCGTCGACGCTCAGCAGGCCCGGCAGATCGCCAGCGCTGCAAGCGCTGCAGGCTGCGTCGTCTGCGAGGCGTTCATGTACCGGCACCACCCGGTCTATGACGCGATCCTCGACCAGGTCTACTCCGGTGTCATCGGCAACGTGATCAGCCTCGACAGCCACTTCTCCTTTCTCCTGGATGATCCCGAGTCCGTTGTCGCGTCCCACACCCTCGGCGGCGGGGCCCTGCTCGATGTCGGCTGCTACTGTGTCAGCTTCTCGAGGCTGATCGCGGGGTGCGAGCCGGTCCGGGTCGGAGCCTTCGCAACCGGCAGCCCGGTCGACGAGTCGATTGCCGGCATCCTCCAGTTTCCCAACGGCATCGCGGCCCGCTTCCACGCAAGCATCAAGGGAGCGGAGAGGCACATGGCCGAGATCCACGGCACCACCGGAACGCTCCTGCTCGAGAGTCCCTGGCATCCTGGGGACCGGGAGGCCGTCTACCGCGTCCAGCGACATGGACGAGAAGACGAGATCGTCCGGATCCCCGGGGAGGATCCCTACTACCTCCAGGTGAAGGATTTCGCGGCGGCCTGCACCGGACGGCTGAAGCCAAGCTGGGGCATCGAGGATGCCATCGCCAACATGCGGGTCCTCGATGCGCTGCGGCAGGCCGCGGAGCGAGGCCACTAGGCCGGCGCAGGGGACGCAGCGCTCCCGCACTCAGAACTCCTCATGATTGCAGGTGTTTTCTTCTTCCTGGAACGACCTCTGCGCTGCCGAGCAGAGGCTCAGGCCCCGCGGTCACGCCGCCGGATCCGGGCAGCGAGCCTGTGTGCGCACAGCCCCTCGAGCCCAGCCAGCTCGGCGGCATCGGCAAGGACCTCGTCTGCGTCACCCACATCCTCGATCCGCAGCCAGGTTCGCAGGCGCAGGAAGCTCATCACCGACAGCCCGCCGACGTGCCTCGCAGCTCCGCCTGTCGGAAGTACGTGGTTTGGGCCCATCCCGTAGTCACCGAGCACTTCGCAAGCCCCTGCCCCGAGGAAGAGCGCCCCGTAGTGCCGCAGGAGAGGACGCAGGGAATCCGCATCGGCCAAGGAAAGCTGCAGGTGCTCAGGTGCCAATGCGTTGCAGACACGAGCAGCCTGAGCCAGGGTTTCGGCAACCACGCAGAACCCGTTCTCCACCGCCCGCCCTGCCGTGGCCGACGTCTCGAGGGAGCCCAGGGCCGCCTGGAGCGCGGCATCTACGGCGTCCGCAGTCCCCGCATCCAGCGCAACCAGGACGGGGAGCGCTTCGGGGTCATGCTCGGCCTGGGCCAGCAGGTCCATCGCGATCACGTCCGGGTCCGCCGTCCCGTCCGCGACCACGACCAGCTCCGACGGGCCGGCCAGCATGTCGATGCCCGCATGCCCGGAGACCAGGAACTTGGCTGCAGTGACGTATGAGTTCCCTGGTCCGACCACCACGTCGCAACGCGGGACCGGCCCCCCTCCGAACGCGAGCAGGGCCACAGCGTGGGCCCCTCCGAGGGCCAGCAGCCCGTCCGCCCTGGCCACGGCGCACGCCGCCAGCGTCACGGGCGAGGGCTTCGGGGACGCCACCCAGACCCGCTCCACTCCTGCAACTCGGGCGGTCACCGCGGTCATGAGCACCGAGGACGGCAGCGGAAATCTGCCCCCGGGGGCATAGCAGCCGGCGCTCTCCACGGGCACGACCTCATGGCCGGCCCACCCTCCGGGGACCTGCACCGACAGCCCCCGCACAGCATCGCGCTGCGCTTCCGCAAACCGCCGGATGCGCTCCGCAGTCCTTGCCAGCAACTCCCTCTGCCCGCGCTCCAGCCCCTCCCAGGCAGCGGCGCAGGCCGCTACGTCGTGGACGGGTACCGCTCCCTCGGACAGGTCTCCCAGGCGCCTGCCTTCGGCAAGGGCTGCCTCGAATCCACCGGCCCGGACCTTCTCCACGATCTCCGCTGCCACGGAAAGGGCCCTCGGCTGGAGAGGGTCGCGCCGGAGCTGCGCTACGTCCTCCACCCCTACCCGCCGAAGCACGGTCCTGCTCATGGCTGCCCCCCGTCTGGGATGCTTCCCCCATCCCGCGCCTGTCCAGGCTTGGCATCCCCCGGACGTCGGGTGACCTTGAGGGCCCGCCGGTCGAGGATCCGCTCCACCTCCGCCAGCGTCACCCCCGCACCTGTCATGGCCGTCAGTGCGAAGTAAAGCAGATCCGCTGCCTCCTCCGCCACGTGCTGCCGATCACGGGCATCCGCCAACTCCCCCGCCTCTTCGAGCAACTTGGCCCTCAGCAGCGCCCGATCGGCATACAGCCGCGCAGAGTATGATCCCGACGGCGCCTTCTCAATCCGCTCGCGCAGCGTGGCAGCGAGCTGCCCCAGCCCGCGCTGCGGGCCGAAGCACGACCAGCGATTCTCATGACAGAACCCGGGGGGCGCCTGCTCGACCGAGAAGCGCAGCGCGTCCCGGTCGCAGTCGGGGGCAATGGCCACGAGCTTCTGCACCGCGCCGGATGATTCCCCCTTGACCCACAGGCCGCGACGCCTGGAGTGATACACCCCGCTCCGCGTCTCGATCGCCCGGGCGAGGCTCTCCCGGCTCGACCATGCCAGCCCGAGCGCACCGCCCCGCTCGTCACAGACCACCGTGGCAACCAGACCGTCCGGCCGGTCAGAGCGAAGCGGAGCAGCAAACGCTTCCGCCAGCGTCAGCCTTCCGGTGTAGAGGGCCATGCCGACCTGTGCATCCGCCCCGAGCCTGTCGAGCTCTGCAATCTCCTCGGTCGTCGTGATTCCGCCCGCAATCGTGACCCGTGCCCCGCGGGCAGCCTTCACGATGTCGTGCACCCGCTCCATCGCGGTACCGCCGAGCCGCCCTTCGAGCTCCACAAAGGTGACCAGGAACCCTCCCACGTACGGTGCCAGGGCCTCGATACGCTCCAGGATCCCCGTACCCGTACCCCGGGTCCATCCCTCCACCACCACCTCGCCGTCCCGAGCGTCGAGGGCCGCGATGACCCGTTCTCGCGGGAGCTCCCGCAGGATCTCCGGCCTGGCAGCCGTGCCCAGGATGACCTTCTCAGCTCCTCGGTCGAGCCACTTCCGGGCAGCCTCGACCGAGCGGATGCCACCGCCGACCCGGCAACGGGCAATGCCGCATACGTCGGCAACCAGAGACTCGTTGCTCCCTTTCCCCAGGGCCGCGTCGAGGTCGATGACCCCCACCTCTCCCACGATGCCGAACCGCTCTGCCAGAGGCCTGGGATCGCCTGCCTCGAGCGCGAAATCACGCCCGCCGACAAGCTGCACAGTACGCCCCCCCGAAAGGTCGATGGACGGGATGATCATCGCCGCACCTCGATTCCCCGGCCGGCCAGGTACTCCTTGAGCGAGGCCACCGTGGTCTCCCCGTAGTGGAAGATCGACGCGGCCAGGACCGCCGACGCCCCGGCCTGCAGTCCCGCCAGCAGGTGCTCCGCAGTGCTGGCCCCGCCCGAAGCAATGACCGGGACAGCAACCGCGTCGCTCACCGCCTTCACCAGCTCCAGGTCATAACCCAGCCGCGTGCCGTCACGATCCCAACAGGTCAACAGGATCTCGCCCGCTCCCAGCGATACCGCACGCCGAGCCCACTCGACTGCGTCGATTCCCGTCCGCCGCTTGCCGGAGAGCACCACCACCTCCCACCCCGCACCTTCCGAGCGCCGGGCCGCATCGACGGCAATCACCGTGCACTGGCCACCGAACCGCCCCGACAGCTCGGCGAGCAGCTCCGGACGCTCCACGGCTGCCGTATTCGTCGATACCTTGTCCGCTCCCGCAGACAGGAGCGCTCGAACATCACTCATCTGCCGCACACCACCGCCCACGCACAGCGGGATCGAAAGCTGCGCCCTGACCCGGGCTACCGTCTCGAGCGCGGCGCCACGACCTTCCGGTGTAGCGGACACGTCGAGCAGGATCAGCTCGTCCGCTCCCTGTGCCTCGTACGCGGCAGCCAGCGTCACCGGATCCCCTGCATCCCGCAACCCCTGGAACCGGACCCCCTTCACGACCCGTCCGTCCCGCACGTCCAGACAGGGGATGATCCTCGCTGCAAGCATCAAGCACCTCCCCGGGCCGCCTGCTCGACCCAGCCGGACAGCAGCCCCCTGCCCAGCTCGCCCGACAGCTCGGGGTGGAACTGGCAGGCCAGCACCGCCCCCTTTTCCATGGCAGCAACGAAGCGCCCCGCATGATCGCTCCAGGCCACGTTCCACCCCGGTGGCGCCTCGACCAGTCGGTACGAGTTGGCAAAGTACGCCCACCCCGCCCTCAGCAGCCGGCAGCCGCGGTCAGGCTCCACCCGGTTCCACCCCATCTGCGGAACCCGCACCGTTTCCGGATACCGCGTGGCGATTCCCTCCACGATGCCCAGCGCCGCCACTCCGGGGCTCTCCTCAGAGGCGGTTCCCAGGAGCTGGAGCCCCAGGCAGACCGAGAGGGTGGGCCGCCCTGCCGCCACCCGTTCCCGCAACGCCTCTGCCATTCCGTCCGCCCGCAGCTTCTCCATGGCAGCAGCAAGCGTACCCACGCCGGGCAGAACGACGGCCTGCGCCTCCAGGACCTCATCCGGCTGCGACGCCAGCACCGGCTCCGCCCCCGCCCGTCGCAAGCCGGCCAGGACGGACGCCAGGTTCGCCGTTCCGGTAGCGACCACCACGGTGCGAAGCCCCATCAGAGCACCCCCTTGGTGCTCGGGGCCTCCGTACCGCCATCCAACGTCACGGCCTGGCGCAGCGCGAGCGCAAGCGCCTTGGCCGCGGCCTCTGCCCGGTGGTGGTCGTTGGCCCCGGCCAGCACCGTGAGGTGGATGCAGCTCCGGGACGATATGGCCAGAGAATGGAAGAAGTGCACCACGTCCTGCCCGGTCATGGTCCCAATCGCCGGCAGCTCGAGCCCCAGCTCGATCACGGCATAGGGGCGGCCTGAAAGATCCACCACGGCCCGGGCCAGCGCCTCGTCCAGAGGGGCATGGGCGGACCCGAACCGGGCAATCCCCTTCCGCTCGCCAAGCCCCCGGTCCAATGCCTGTCCAAAGGCCAGGGCACAATCCTCGACGGAGTGGTGGCCGTCCACGTGCAGGTCTCCCTTGCACGTCAGCGACAGGTCGAACCGGGCATGCCGTGCCAGCGAGCCCAGCAGGTGGTCGAGGAATCCGAGGCCGGTCGACACGTCGGCCTTGCCGGTTCCATCGAGGCTCAAGGTTACCTGGACATCGGTCTCCAGGGTGGTCCTGCGCAACGTGACGGGCGGTCGGCTCATGAGATCATCTCCATCAACGGGTCCAGTGAGTCAAGCACCGCGGCGGCCCCCGCCGCGCGGAGTCCTTCCGTTCCTGCGGCGCCGCACCCCGGGGCGCTGAAAGCCACGGGGAGCACGCCGGCACCGCGGGCGGCACACAGGTCATCCGCGGTGTCGCCCACGAGCCAGGCCCTCTCCACTCCGATCCTGCGCAGCGCGATTCGGACCGGCTCGGGGTCGGGCTTGAGAGGCCCGTCCTCCATGCACACGACGGCAGCGAAGAACCGGCCGATCCCGGTCCGCTCGAGGAATCGCTCCGCATCGTGCCGGGGCCGCCCGGTGACGATGCCCAGAGGCATGCGCTCGGACAGAGCCGCAAGCAGCTCCCGGGCCGGAATCAGCGTCTCCCGCGTCCACAGGCCCTCTTTCCCGGGGCCCCCCTGGTACGCCTCCTCGAACCGGTCTTTCGCCTGCTCGAGGCCCACCTGGCAGCCGGCGTCCGCCAGCAGCCGCTGCGTCACCACCCAGTCGTTGTTCGCACCAGGATGCTGCTTTGCAGCTCGGATCTTCTCCGGCTCCACGACCACTCCGAACGCCGCTGCCGCGGCAATGATGGCCTCGTGGTAGCTGCGGGAAACATCCACCAGCACCCCGTCCATGTCGAACAGCAGCGCATGCGGGCGGATCGCCGTCCGCAAGGCCCTCTCGAGCCGGCCGAAGTCCTCGCTGCGGCCCGGGCAGGTGATGCGCAGGAACCGCTCCATCCCCTCGCGGCCCGCAAAACGTCGGACCGAGATCCCCAGGGCCATGAGACCGGCATGCACCCAGGGGGCCCGAGGGCTCACACAACAGACGAAGTTGGCCTGGGAAGGCAGTGGAGAGAGCCCCAGCTCAGCCAGCACCGAGACCAGCCGTGCCCGCTCGGCCCGTGCGGCTGCAACGTAGCCCGCAGGATCCAGGTTGCCCCTGTGCAGGAGCGCTTCGGTCACCCGGATTGCCGGCATCGAGAGTGCGTAGGGTTGCCCGGCAGCCCGCAATGCCGCGATGGTCCCTTCAGGTCCGAGGGCGTAGCCGGTTCTCAATCCGGCCAGCCCGCCGGCCTTCGAGAACGAACGCAGCACCACTGCGTTCGGGAGCCGGAGAGCCGCGTCGGTGAGGTCAGCATCCGCGAAATCGCCATAGGCCAGGTCCACGAGCAGCAGCGCCTCCGGCACTGCTGCGGAGAGGGCCGCCAGATCCTCGGCCCGGGCCACGAGGCCGGTCGGGTTGTTCGGCGATACCACGGCAAGGACCCCGGCGTCGGAACCGGCAGCCTCGATGAACCCCTGCACCGGAAACGGCCCATCGAGCCAGGGTACCTCGCGCACCTCGGCCCGGGCCAGCTTCGCGTATCGCCCCACCATCTCGAACGTGGGCCGGGAGGCCACGACAGGATTGCCAGGTCCGGAGTAGGCCCGCATGCACCGGTCCAGCGCATCGTCGGCGCCGGCCGTTGCCAGCACGTTCTCGGCCCCGAGGCCGTGCCGACGGGCCAGCAGCGCCTCGAGCGTCCCGGCCTTGGGATACCGCCGGAGCCCCTCGCTACCGGCCCCGGCCAGCACCTCCGCCAGGTCGATCGGCGGTGCGAGCCCCTCGTTGCCGTCCAGCACCAGGTCCACGTGAGCACCCCTGGCCGGCGGTAGATAGCCGCCCCCCACGAGGCCGGCAAGCCGCGGCCTTGCTCCGTTCGTGCCCTGCTCCATGCGGTTCCTCACGCCACGAGCTGCGCCAGGGTGCTCACCACGATGTCCGTGCCTCCTCGGGCCCGGATCTCCGGAATCACGGTGGCGAGCAGCTCCCTCGGAACTGCGGCCTTCACCGCGTAGCCGGTGTTGCCCCTCAGGCTCGAGATCGTGGGCTCCCGCATGCACGGGAGAACGCCCAGGACCGCGTCCAGGCACTCCTCGCTCACGTTGACCTCGACCATCACCCGCCGGCGTGCCTCGAGCACCGACCTCAACAGCAGCACCAGCCGGTCCAGGGCCTCCTTCTTTCGCGGATCCAGAGTCGCCCTGCGGCTCGCATACAGGCGGGTGCTCGACGTCATGAGCTCATCGAAGATCTCCAGGTTGTTCGCCCGGAGCGTGTCCCCGGTCGCCGTGTTGTCGACGATGGCATCCGCATCTTCCGGAGGGAACACCTCGGTGGCGCCGTAGGACCGCACGAAGGTCGCCTTGTAGCCGCGGGCCGTCATCCAGGAGCGGGTGAGCTGCTCGTATTCAGACGCAATGACGCAAAGCCCCTGCTCCAAGCCGCGGGCCAGCAGCTCAGGCGGGGCAGCCGCCACGATGCGCACGGGGTCGAGCCTCGTGTCCAGCAGCTCCACCACGTCCGCACCGAGCTCGGCGACCCAGTCGGCTGCCGCAAACCCGGCGCCCCGGGACCCAAGGTGCAGCATCTCGACGATGTTCTGCGGCTTGAGCAGCTTGACCGAGTACCCGGGCAGCGAGATGGCCGGCCGGTATCCCCGGCTCATGTTGCGCACCTCGATGCCGGCGTCCTCGAGCAGCTTGACCACTGCCACCTGCATGCGCCCCTTCGGGATTGCCAGATGAATGCTCTCGGATTCGCTGTTCCGCCCTGTCTCTCGCGTTGTCATCGTCTTCATGCGGGCAAGCATGTGCATGCGGGCCCGCAACTGTCAAGCGGAAACGGGCGTCCGCTGCGCCGTGGCGGCGCTCCGGGGCGGGTCGTCCTACCGCCCCCGCCGACCGAATCCTCCGGCCGAATGCCCTCGGCTGCCCCCCGCTCCCCCGCGGCCGCCGCCGGGACGGCGGCCCGGTCCACCGGCCCCGCGCCGCGCTTTTTCGGCCAGCGGCCGCAGAGGCGGAGGCAACGGCTCGAGCAGCTCGTCCTGGTCGGGGAAGGACCGCGGCAGCGGCCTGCCGATGAACGCCTCGATGGGCTCCACGTAGAACGCATCCGTTTCGGACGCGAAGCTGACCGATGTCCCCCGCTCACCGGCCCGCCCGGTGCGGCCGATGCGATGCACGTAGTCCTCCGGATTCTCCGGCAGGTCGAAGTTCACCACGTGGCTGATCCCTTCCACGTGGATTCCCCGGGCCGCCACGTCCGTCGCGACGAGCACCCGCACGTCCCCCTCGCGAAACCTGGAGAGGGTCCTCACGCGGGTCTTCTGCGGAACGTCCCCGGAGATCTGCTCTGCGACCATCCCATGCGCCTGCAGATGATCGCAGATGCGAGCCGTCTGGTCCCGACGGTTGCAGAACACCAGCACCCGTGTCAGCCCCCGCTTCCGGATCAGGTTCACGAGCACCGTGAACTTCTCGTCGTCACGAACGATGTAGGTAACCGGCTCCACGGTGTCCACCGCCACCTGCGTCGGCTCGATGTCGACGTGCACCGGTTCACGCGTCCATTGCGAGGCGAGCCTCCTCACCTCCGGGGTCAGCGTCGCGCTGAACAGCATGGTATGCCGTCGTTCCCTGGGCAACGTGCTGCGGATGATGTTCGACACGTCCGGCAGGAACCCCATGTCGAGCATCCGATCCGCCTCGTCGATGACCAGGCAGTCCACCTCCGCCAGTTCCACCACGCGATGCCGCTTGAAGTCGAGCAGACGCCCCGGGGTCGCGACCAGGATGTCCACGGGCCCGGCCTTGAGCGCCTGCTCCTGCCGGTTGTAGTCCATGCCGCCGTACACCGACAGCACGCGTAGCGGGAGGTAGGCGCCGAGCGCCAGCGCATCCGCGTGGATCTGCATGACGAGCTCGCGAGTGGGTCCGAGGATCAGGGCCCTCGGAGTTCCCTTCCGGCGCCGGCCTTCCAACGGATTCCTGAGGAGACGGGTGAGCATCGCCACGAGAAAAGCCGCAGTCTTTCCGGTCCCGGTCTGAGCTCTCCCGAACACGTCCCGACCGGCCAGGGCCACAGGCAGCGCAGCCGCCTGGATCGGAGTACAGTATTCAAACCCCAGAGCAGCGATCGCGTGCATGATACCCACCGGAAGCTCGATGTCGTGAAAGCGCATCAGCCCCGGCTTCTCCGGCACGACGAACGTCTCCAGATCCCACGCTGCCTCCGGCTCCTGACTGTCGCCGCCTCCCGCGGATTCCGGCTTGTCCGACGGCGCGGCAGGCGGAAGCCCACCGGCGCCCCCCCCTTTCTTCCGCCTGCGCCTTCTCCTTCTCCGCCCGCGGCCATCCCTCTCTCCAGGATCTCCGCCGGCCCCGGCCCCGCCGGAAACATCCTCGGGTCCGGTAGTATCGAGCCTGCCTTCATCCCCGGCGCCTGCCATGCTCCCCCTGTTGCCGCTGCAGTGGATTCGTGGGTCGGTGAAACGTCGCTACCGTGCCCGGCCGAGCGGCCGCAGCCATCATATCGGATCGGTCGAGGACTGCAAACGCTCCCCCCCGCCCGGAACGTCTGCTCGACGCCGGAAGACGAGTGCGGATGGTCGAGCGGGCGAGTGCCTTGCCTGCTTGCGGTTGCCTGCGTCGAAGCCTCCGTGGTATCTTGTCCGCTGCCGGCTGGATGGGAGGTTGAGCCTTGTCCCCGCTGTGTCCACTGCCGAGGAGCCGAATCGGAAACGACCGGAAGGGCCCCCTGCCAGGTGCATTGGCGCTCTTTTTTCGGTCGGTCGCCGTTTTCTGCCTTGCGGGCACGGTCGGCTGCCCCTCCGGTTCCGGCACTTCCGGCGTTGCGGATGGCCCTGGACCTTGCGGGCCGGGATCCGACATCCATGGGGATTTCGAAGCTGCCGTTCTCGACTGCCCGCTTGACCGGCCCCTGACGAAGGTCGACGTCTCCGACATCCTCGTCGTCCAGAACCCGGGCAACGTCCTCTCCTGTTTCGTGGAATGGAAGACGAGCGTCAAGGCCTTGTCCGAGCTGACCGTCTCCTGTGCGGACGACATCGTGTACACCCTCTCCGGCCAGTCTGCAGCGACTGAGCATCGTGCCTTTGTCATGGGCCTGTACGTAGGCGCCGAGTGCAATCTCGAGGTTGTTGCCCGGACACCGGACGGGGCTGTGGGGAATGCCACGACGTCTCTTGCCGTGGGCCAGGTTCCCGACTTCCTTCCCCCTCTCACGGTCCTCGACTCACAGCCGTCGAAGGTCCAGCCGGGATGGACGCTCTTCAACCTGACCAACAGCTATGCGAAGCTCCCGCTCGTCGTGGCCATCTTCGACGAGAACGGCCGATATCGCTGGTACCACCGACGTGCGGTCACCGATACGGGAGCGGACACCGATACGCGCACATTGCCGGAAGGCATCCTGGTGGGCGGTACGCACGGCCACGTGCTGCCGGCACTCATCGACTGGCAGGGCAACGTCGTCTGGGAGCGGAAGATCTTCATGCACCACGACCTGCGCCCGTTCGGAGACCAGGGGCTGCTGCTCTATCTCACCGACACGTGGGCCTGCGGCCTCGAGCACCCTTCCGGGGCAGTGGTTGCCTGGGATCCGCTGCCCGACAAGAAGCTCTGGAAGTGGAACCTGTGCGACCACTTCCTTCCGAAGAGCATCGATTCCGACTGGTCCCATCTCAACGCGGCAGCGCTCCCGCCGGATGACTCCTACATGCTGGTCAGCTCTCGCAATCAGGACGCCATCTTCAAGGTGTCGCTCCCCGACGGAAAGGTTCTCTGGAAACTGGGAGGACAGAGCGGGGGAGATTTCATAGTCGCCCCGGAGGACTCCTTTCTCCGGCAGCATGATCCCGAGATCCAGCCCGACGGCTCCATCCTCCTGTTCGACAACGGTCTCGCGGAGAAGCGTGAGTACAGCCGGGCGCTCCAGCTTGCGCTCGACGAGACGAGCATGACCGTGACTCGAGTCTTTGAGTACCGCCATGATCCCGACATCTTCTCTCCGGTCTGGGGGGACGCCGACCGACTGCCCAACGGGAACACGCTCATCCTCTTCGGCCAGCGCGACCAGAAGAGGCCGACCCGCTTCAGCGAGGTCACTCCGGAGGGGCAGAAGGTCTCCGACATCGCGCTGCCGCCTTCCTGGGGTGCGTACCGGGCGGAGCGGTTCACCGAGCTGCGCTACGGCTACATGCAATAGAGTCCGGGCGAGACGCTCGATGCGCTCTACGGCTCCTGCTGGCGGATTCTCATCTGCAGCAGAAGCCGGTCGGCCCTGATGCGGAACAGCACAATCTGGGTCCACGGCTCTCCGGAACCGTCCGGCACTGCATGGCTGAGCAGCAGGAAGTCCCCGAAATCCTCGACGTAGTTGTCGCTCAGAACGACTTCGTAGGTGCCGCCAATCTGATAGTCCGATACATCCGGCCACCTGTCCGAGTCAACCGTCCGAGCCACGTGGAGCGACCAGGTACCGTCCGTCTCGAAGGTATAGGTGGAGACCTCCGTGATCAGCGGCCCGAGCTCCCCGCTTCCCGGGATGGCCCCCGCCGGGACAACCCGGGTCAGCAGTGAACGCTCCCACGTCCCGACGATGTCGTTTCCGTCACCGGCCCGCAGGTACGGACAGGTATCGAGGTAGCTGACGTCGACATGGAACGTACATCGCTGCAAGGCCTCTACCGTTGCAGAATCCCGGTCACCGAGCGTGCTCCACCTCTTCTCGAGATCCAGCATCCCGTCCTTCTCGCTCCATGTCCCCCCGATGTGCGGCCACGGACCTTCCTCCTCCCAGGTTCCGTCCGCACTCCACTGCGACGTCCACGCCCCAAGAAGGGTCCGGTCCTGGTCATAGACCCTTGTGGACCATTGCCCGACCAACGCCTCGCTGAGTGTCGGTATTTCCAGGCCGTGCTTCCAGGTCGTCCCGTTCCCGGCTTCGTCGGAGACCCGCACCAGGACGTGCGCCCCAGGACACAGCTCGTACTCGACCCGCCACAGCCCGTTTGAAAACGATGCCGTCTGGCCGGCGAGAAGCTCCGAAGTCACGCCGTCCACCAGCACGACTGAGAGCTTCTCCACCGGGCTTCGATCATCCGTCGCAAATACGGTGAACTCCGCGGGCATCGGCAGCGGAATCACGGGTGACGCCGGACCGTTGTTGAGATCGAGCAGCATGCCGAGCTCGCCGACCAGCTCGACCCGCACATCCCGGAGCTCCGGCGGCTCGGTATCCGCAGCGACGTCGGCGGCGAGCTCGGGGACGTCCACCCCCTGCGCGTCCAGGCCGCCCGGCGAGTCGCGTCCGCCGCATCGGCACGTGCCGCACACAACCAGGAGCCACAGCGCAACCACGACCGCGCCCTGTGAATGCCCGGTCCTCGTCCGGATAGCTTGCGGCGCCCTCATCATGGCACCTCCTGCGCCACGGCGGCGGGGTAGATCGACGGCCATCGCTGAGCCCGGTAGAGCGAGTAGCCCAGCACGTTCCCGGAGAAGTCCCGGGCGCGCAGCTCCCACACCACTTCGCCGTCGCCCGTCACCTCCACGATACGATACCACTTCAGGTTGAACGGGTTGTACAGAGGCTGCGCCTGGTCCTGAACCCGCCCTCCGTCCCCCACCAGCACGTTTCCGCCGGGCAGACGATCCGCATCCCCCAGATACTGGGAGTAGAACGGCTCCGAGTCCCGCCACTCCCAGGCCTCGGCGCACACCATCGATGTCTCGTCGAAGGTGAGCTCCAGAGCCCTCGAGAAGAAGGTCTCAGCCGTGTACCCCGGCCTCAGGTTCCCATTGTCAAACAGCATGATCCGCCCCGGCTCGAGCAGCTCGGCCGAGTGCGCGTGATAGAACCACTCGCTGCCATCGGCCAGCGCAAAATCGCCGAATTCGCCCATCTTCCAGGCGAGCTTCCCGGTCTGCCGCGAGACCTTGACCAGCCAGTCCAGGTGGCGCAATGACAGGATGAAGCTGTCATCGGTCGCGTCATGGATGAGGGCATTGCCGTGAGTCCAGTTCTTCGTCCCCCCTTTCACGTCGACGTAGAGGTCCCAGAAGTTGTCGAAGAAGTCCTGCTTGTAGAACTGCGGGTCGAGGAAATCGAACGCGGACCATGCGTGAACCAGGGCACCGTCCCGAGTCCACTCGAGGATCACGTCCCCCATGACGTGATGAATTACCGCCTTTCCCTCCACCACGTGCTCGATGTCCCTCATCTCGATTCCGATGGCCGCCACGTTCCCGCCGGGCAGCTCGATGATGTCGTGGTGCACGCCCAGCACCTCGATTCCGGCGGGCATCTCCCGCCCCTGCGGGCTCCACTCCCGCAGCGTCTTCCCGAGCATGTCCATCTCCCGCGCTCCGTCCGTGCCTGCCAGGTACAGCAGCGTGCCTGCCTCAGTGAGCCTGAACGACTCGAGAACCTGGTCGGGATGGGTGTGATACCAGATCACCTCCCCTTCGGCGTCGACCGCGAGAAAGAGGCCGGGGCGTTGGTCCAGCGGCAGCTGCAGAATCATCGAGCTGAACACCGTGACTCCCGGCACCATCTTCGCCTCGTTCCGAATCGTCACCTCCAGCGGAGGGAACGGCCCATCCGGCAGTGCCGCGGTCACGTACGACACCGGACCATGCGTCGCCGAGGTCCCGTCTTCCGCGGCTGCCGTGACGGTGAACGAGTAGGCCGTTTCCGCCCGAAGACCGAGAATCGGCAGAGCCAGGTCGGTTCCCCGCTCCTCGAATCGAATGGTTCGTCCGTGACCGTCCCCCTCGATGCGAAGAGAGAATGATGCCGGGACATCGGTCCGCACATCGAGTATCGCGCTCAGCACGCAGTCGGGATTCTGCGTGATCATGACCGACTCGATGACCGGAGGCTGACCTCGGTTCTCGATGCCCGCCACCTCGCAGTCCGCCTTCACCGCCGCGTCACGGTCGTCTCCCCCGCCGCCACAGGCGGGCGTGGCCAGCCCTGCGGCCAGCAGCAACGGCAGCACCTTGCGAAACCACGTGTGCATCAGGCCCCCCGGGGAAGACGCCCCCCATGCTAGCGCAGCCTCGTGAGGCAGGCAAGCCTCTGACACCTCGCAGATCGTCCGCTCTGGAACCTCGACAACATCCGCCTGCCAACACGCTATCGTGATGGCCGGCACGTCGCGCTCACTGCCCGATCGGCAACTGGTAGTAGGCGAAGCTGCCGATACCCAGGTCGTTCACGAGCCAGGCGATGTCACCCTGCACGTCGACGAAGGAAACCCAGGTTGCAGCGGAGTTGGAAGTGGTGAGGACGACCGTCGTTCCCACGACCTGGGCCGACTGGACCGCGGCACCGTTCGAGAGGGTGAAGAAGACCTCGGCACCGGGTTGCAGGACCAGGTTCTTCCCCGTCTCCCCGTACTCGATGGACAACGTGCCCGCACCCAGCCACGAGGCCTTCACCGGGTCCGGTGCCTCGATGTTGCCGGGGACGTCGGCACCGTACAGGTCACGCCGGGCGAGACGTGCCATCCGCTCCCCCCACTCGGCGTATGCTGAATGATAGAAATGGCAACCATCATGACCACTTACGCCGGTAGTGCTCATGTGCCCCTTCACCTTCGGGAGCAAGTTGGGAAGGTCGCGATGGACGTTCCGGTTCCACGTCGGGTTGCCGCACCCGGCCCGGACCTGGAACGGGTAGATCCCCTCCACGTTCGGGTAGTCCGTGAGCCAGTCGTCGTACATGGCGGTCCACAGGTCGAGATAGTCCTTGTAGGGCATGGCTCCGTCGCTCTCCCCCTGGTGCCAGAAGATGCCCCGCACCGAGCCTGCGACACCGGCCTTGTTGACCCGCCACAGGAGGCGGCCGTAGATGGTGTTGAGATCCTCGGGGTTGGCATCGTTGCGCTGGTGCTGCTGGACCGTGGTACCTCCCACGGCACCGTTGATCAGCAGGATGGGCGTCGACTCCGCCTCCATGATGGTCCGGGCCAGGTGCAACCCCCACTGGCCAACGGCACCAGGCACGTACGGGGAGTCCGCCACAGCGATGTGAAACCCTGTGTCGCCAGCCACCGAAGGCCCGTTCACCGAGCTCCCGAAGCTCCGCACGAAGGTGCTCGATTCCTTGTCGCCGAGCAGCTCCCCGTGGTAGTCGCTTGCAACCGCGTTGGACTGCCCGTCGATGAGGAAGACGTCTCCGCAGACGACGTTCTTGAACGTGGCCACCGGCTTCCACCAGCCGGTGCCGTTGTCCCATTCGACCACCACCTCGTACTTGTGGAGGCCGACGTCCATTGTCACGGGGATGGAAAACAGAGGCCCTGCCCCCGCCAGGGTCGTTCCGAACGGCTTTCCGTCCTGGAGCAGCCGGATGCCCGCCTCGGTCGCGGCCCCCTGGGTCTCCCCTTCCACGACGAACGTGCACGTGCCGGTTGCGGGGGTTCGCGGGTAGAACTGAAGCGGCTTGGGACCCGACGTGACGGTGATGCTCCCAAGCGGGCACTCCTCGTCCACCGTGCCGTCACAATCATTGTCCTTGGCATCGCACAGCTCCGGTGCGCCGGAGAAGACGTACGGGTCCTGGGGAGCACAATCGCCCGGCACATCCGAGAGCGCACCGTATGGGCCGCATGCCATCACGGGAGCCGGAGACGCCCCCGCGACGGGGTCGTCGGGCCGGACCCAGAGCGATACCCGCTCGGCCGGAGTCATGGAGCAGGCGGGAATGGCCGGCGGGCTCGACCACGACACGGTGGATCCGACCGCATAGAACCAGTATGCGATCCCGACCGAGCCGTCGATGAAGCTGGCGGCGTTGAAGCTGTTGAGCTCGAGTCCTCCCCAACTGAAGTCGGTGTACTCGATGTCCAGGGGCTGGTAGCCGGCGATCGGCCCCAATGCCGGATTCGAGGTCTGGCGCCAGATATTCCGACCCGGACAGGCCGTGCCCGGCCACTCGATCCGCATCTCCAGGCTCCCGTCCGAAGAACGGAAGGCCTCCAGGTGCGAGAGGATCGAGTAGCGCAGCGCGGACGGGTTGTCGATGCTTCGCTCGAGTGAATCCTGGTTGCCGGCCCAGTAGCCGTCCGCCACGTCGTGGTGGAAGACCAGCGTCCAGCCGCCGCCGTCCCGCGTCATGTCGCACCGGACGGGAATCTCCGCAAAGCCCCCGGGTCCGTCGGGATCGGCGGTGTAGACGCCATCCTGGGTTGTGCCCGCTGCCAGCAGCGAAGCGCAGCTCGGCTGCAACTCGTCCGGCACGAGCCCGTACTGCCCGTCGCCATCCGCGTCCGGGTAGAACTCGTGGAGATCGAACCCGTTGTCGGCGATTCCGTCACCGTCGTTGTCGATGCCGTCGCAAGTCTCCTCGTCCGAGTTGTCGCCGATTCCGTCACCGTCCGAGTCGGACCACTCGGTCGGGTCCTGTGGAAACGCGTCGGACAGGTCCGCCACGCCGTCACCGTCATCGTCCTGGTCACATGCATCTCCGATGTCGTCCCCGTCCAGGTCCGCCTGCTCCAGGTTGAAGATGGACGGACAGTTGTCGAGCCCGTCGACCACACCGTCACCGTCTGCATCCGGTGCGGGCGGGATCTCGAAAGCAGTGTCTGCGGGGACATCGCAGGTCTGGCAATCCGCCGTCGCTCCGTCTGCCGGGCCCAGGTCACCGCCCGGCGGCTCGTCCGTGCTCACATCCGACCGGGGAACCTCATCGGACCGCTCCCCGTCCACCTCCAGCGAAGTCCGGATGTCGCTGGCCGGACCCGTCCGAGTGTCCCCTGTGCCCGCACCCGACCCGCCGCATCCGAGCACCAGTGCGGCCACCACGATAGCCCCCAATCTTCGTCTGCGCATGCCGTCCCCCCTGGCCCCTGGCCCCCAACCCTCATCCCCTACTTGTCGTTCGTCGAGCAGATGACCCATCCGTGGATGTCCATGGTTCCACCCGCATCGTTCCAGTTCCCGAAATCACAGCCCGTTGTCCTGCGGTAGAGGGCGTTGTTCGTGTCGTTGTCTCCGTTAGGCTCGAAGTTCGTGCAGCCGCAGGAGTCGGAGTCGGACATCCAGTAACTGCACGATTGTCCCTGGCAACGGCCCGTCCAGTTGGAGAGCCCGTAGGCACCGTTGTACTTGGGGAACACGTTGACCAGGTTTGGAGGCTCTCCGTTGTTCCACGACTGGATCGACATGGCGTGGGCCTTGGTCCTGGGGCAGATGACCTCCATGCCCCTGGCCGAACAGTAGGCACGGTAGTTGTCCTGGCCACCCGACAGGCCTCCGTCGTTGAATCGGACCATGGTGTACCCGCCCCCGTCAGTGCTCATATCGCAGCGCACGGTGAGCGGTGCGACCGGCCCGCCCGCTCCGTCGGGGTCGATCGAGTAGCTGCCCGTTCCCAGCGCGGGGTACTTGGAGTGGATGGCCTTGCAGGAGGCCAGCGGCTCGATGGTGCAGGTCGCGCTGCAGCCGTCCCCTGCCTTGATGTTGCCGTCGTCGCACTCCTCCCCGGCTTCCTGGACGCCGTTCCCGCAGCATGGCGTCGTCGGGGTATGGATGCACCCGCTCTTCGGGTCGCATGCGTCCGAGGTGCACGGGTTGGCGTCGTTGCAGCTCAGCACACCGGCCCCCACACAGGCACCGTCGGCGCACACGTCGGCAAGGGTGCACGCGTCCCCATCGTCGCAGGGCAAGGTGTTGTGGGTGTGCTGGCATCCGAGAAGGGGGCTGCACTTGTCGGTGGTGCAGGGGTTGGAATCATCGCACGAAACGAGATCCAGACCGAGACAGGAACCGGCCGTGCAGGTGTCGTTCTCGGTGCAGGGATTCGAGTCGTCGCACGGCTTGCTGTTCGCCGTGTGGGAGCAGGCGCCTGTGACCGGGTCGCACGAATCATCGGTGCACGGGTTCTTGTCGTCGCAGGCCTTGCCCGAGGCGATGCACGCCCCCAGGTTGCAGCTCCCCGTCGTGCCGCACACGCCCCCCTCCTCGGTGACGCATGGCTTGCCCTGCATGGGCGACGTGTCGTGGACGCAGCCCTTCTCCGGTGCGCACGAATCGGTCGTGCACATGTTGGCGTCGTCGCAATCCGGGGCCGTGCTGCCCTTGCACGTCCCGCCCAGGCACGTGTCCACGGTTGTGCACGCGTTGCCGTCGTCGCAGGCAGCGACGTTCGCGGCATGCACGCAGCCGACGGCCGGGTCGCACGAATCGTCGGTGCACGGATTCTTGTCGTCGCAACCGAGTGCCTGGCCCCCCACGCAGATCCCGTCCGAGCACTTGTCCTGGGTCGTGCACGGATTGGCATCGCTGCAGGAGGCGGTGTTGGGAATCACTGTGCAGCCCGCTGCCGGCAGGCAGGAGTCGTCCGTGCACGGGTTCTTGTCGTCACACACCACGGGCTTCCCCCCGGAACACACGCCCTGACCGCACTTCTCGCCCAGCGTGCAGGCATCACCGTCATCGCAGGGAACCTGGTTCTGGGTGTGGATGCATCCCGCCACCGGGTCGCACCAGTCCGTCGTGCACGGATTGCCGTCGTCGCAGTCCGTTGCCTTGTCCGGCAGGCACTCGCCCTTGACGCAATGGTCCCCCGTCGAGCACGCGTTCAGGTCGTCGCATACCCCGCTCTGAGGCTTGTGCACGCAGCTGCCCGCGGTGCAGGCATCCTGCGTGCAGGGGTTGGAATCATCGCAGTTGACCGGAGTGCCGGCCTTGCAGACGCCACCCTCGCACTTGTCGCTGACCGTGCACGGGTCCCCGTCGCTGCACCCCGCATCGAGCGGCACGTGGTCCCACCCCCCCTGAGCCAGGCAGATGTCCTTGGTGCAGGCGTTGCCGTCGTCACACTCCAGGCTCCCAATTCCCTTGCACTGGCCATTCACACAGGCATCGTCGGTGGTGCACGAGTTCCCGTCATCGCATGGGCCGACGATGAATCCGTGCGTGCACCCCGTCACCGGATCACACCCGTCGGACGTACACGGGTTGCCGTCGTCGCAGATCAGCACGTCCCCCGACACGCACTTACCTCCGGCACACTGATCTCCCACGGTGCAGCTGTTGCCGTCAGAGCACGGCTCCTTGTTGTCGTCGTGCTGGCATCCGCCCGCCGGATCGCACCAGTCCGTCGTGCAGGGGGCCGTGTCGTTGCAGTTCACCGCCGCCCCGCCACCGCAGACACCGCTGCCGCAGGTCTCCTGGACCGTGCACGCGTTGCCGTCGTTGCAGGCCCCGCCTTCGTTGGCCGGTGCCACCCCGCACGCCCCGCTCTTGGAATCACACACAGCCTTCAGGCACTCCGCCCCGATGCCCGTCGGCTTCGGGCAGGCAACGATGCTGGTCAGGTCCACGACGCACTTGTGCGGCAGCGGCAGCGTGTCGCACACGAGAGTCCCGTTGCACACGTCACCGTCCTCGAGCTTGCCGCAATCCTCGGTGACCTGGCAGTCGCACGACACGGCCACGCCGGCACAGGTCCCCTTCTTGCAGGAATCCGCCACGGTGCAAGGATCGCCGTCATCGCAGGCCATGGTGTTGTAGGTATACACACACCCTCCGACGGCGTCGCAGTTGTCGTAGGTGCACGGATTCCCGTCGTCACAGTCGATGGGATCGCCCACGCACGCACTCTCCTCGCAATGATCCGCCAGAGTGCACACGTCACCGTCGTCGCAGCCGCCCTGCTTCGCCACGTTCTGACATCCCTGCACCGGGTCGCACGAGTCCTTGGTGCACGGATTCCCGTCGTCGCACGAATCCTCGTCCACCAGGCCGTCGCAGTCATCGTCCGTTCCGTTGCACACCTCCGGAGCGGGCTCGGACGCGCTGCAATCGCTCATCCCTTCGGGCCCACACACCCGGTCCCCCGCACATTCCCCGTGCACATTGGCCCGGACGCACGGCGTGGCCAGGCCGAGCGCAACCGCCTTGCCCGAGCAGGGGCAGTCTCCAGCGTCCGCAAGGCACTGCTTGACCGTGGCTCCGTCCACCGTCACTGCAGGGACGCACGAAAAGCCCGTGGGGCACATGTTCCCCGGGCACTCGGCTCCGCAGAAGCTGCCCTTGGCCCCACAGCTCAGGCACGAGACCATGCCGCCGACGGTCTCGCAATCCGCGTTCGTTGCACACGGAAGGCACAGCGTCGTCACGTTGGAGATGCAGACGTGCATCGGGTCCGCACCGAACCCGTCGACGAGCCTGCAGGTCCAGCCGGCCGGGCATTCCTCCACGCACGTCATCGAGCACACCAGGTCGCCCATGTGGTCTACGCAGAGCCCGGACAGGCAGTCCGCAGCTTCCTTGCACGGGTCGAGGAAACATCCGCCCCCCGGAGCACAACCGGAATCCGCTTCGGCAATCTCCCCGCCAAGGTCGACGAAGTCGAACGCATCGGCACCGGGCCAGTCGGGAACCGATGCACCGTCCCCCTGTCCGACCTCCGCGGCCGGGACATCGAGGATCTCCTGCCCCCCCGTCTCATCCACGGACTCTACGGTAGTCCCGCCGGCGCAGGCCCCGGCAGAAAACACGGTCGCGGCCAGCACATTCCATCTCCGCACGTTCATGAAACCCTCCCCAGCAGGCGCAAGAGACCTTTGATTCCCGGATTCCCGCTCGCACGCCAGGCGTGGAGCTCTCCACAGCACACGATCCTAGCCCATCAGAGGGAAAAGACAACGAGATCCGGTCGGTTCAGCCCGAAGCCAAAGGTCCCCATCGAGAGCTCGTCACGGACTGTGGGGGCGGAGGAGATGCCGGCTTGGCATCGCCAGCGAAACCCGGCATTATTGTGGCCATTGGAGCGAGGGAGGTGTTCCCATGCGCAATCTCTTCGTTGGTCTGGCCTGTTTCCTCCTGGCAGCGTGCAGCCCTCCGGCCGCCGGCACCGTGGACACGTCCAAAGACCAGGCGGGCGACACTGGAACGGTCGAAGTAGCGGCCGGAGACGAAGCAGGTCGCTCGGACACCTCCTTTCTCGACCGGACGGCAGACGCCAACGACCTGTGGTTTCCGCCTGACGTAGCAGAGACCGTTGCGCCGGGGTGCGAGCCGGGACAGGGGTGCTTCCTGGACCCATGCGAGGACAACGAGCACTGTCTGTCCGGCTGGTGTGTGGGCCATATGGGGGAGGATGTCTGCACCATGGAGTGCCAGACGGAATGCCCTTCCGGCTGGTCGTGTCAGCAGATTCCGGGAACGGCTCCGGACATCGTCTGGCTCTGTATCTCCGATCACGCAAATCTCTGCCTCCCCTGCGGGAGCAACGCGGACTGCAAGGGCGCTGCCGGGGCCGATGATGCCTGTCTGGACTACGCCAAGGCCGGCAGTTTCTGCGGGGGCAAATGTGCGGCGGATGACGACTGTCCCTGGGGCTTCTCGTGCGGGGACGCTGTGACGGTCGAGGGCGTCTCGACCAAGCAGTGCGTGTCCGACGCCGGCGTGTGCCCGTGCACCAAGAAGGCTGTGGACCTGGGCCTGTCCACCCCGTGTGAATCCACCAACCAATGGGGTACGTGTGCAGGAAAGCGGTTCTGCATGACGGGAGGGCTGACCGACTGCGACGCACCGTTGCCGGCGCAGGAGGTATGCAACGGCTCGGACGACAATTGCGACGGGGACGTGGACGAAGCCCTCTTCGTCGAGGGCAAGTACGTGGATCTGTGTGACGACGGGAACGACTGCACGAACGACGTGTGCACCGGCACCGAAGGCTGCGCCCACGTTGCGTTGACAGGCGACGAGTGCAAGGATGGCAATCCATGCACCGTGGCGGATACCTGCAAGGAAGGCATCTGCCAGGGGACCGTGGTCGACTGCGACGACGGCAACCCGTGTACCGACGACTCGTGCAATGACGCGGGCGGTTGCTTCTTCGCCAACAACGACGCGGACTGCGACGACGGCAACCCGTGTTCCGTCGCGGATCGATGCGGCGACGGGATATGCTCTGGAGTCCTGGTAAGCTGCGATTGCCAGGCGGACAAGGACTGCGCTGCCCTCGAAGACGGGGACGTCTGCAACGGGACGCTTGTGTGTGCCGTGGACGAGCTTCCATTCCAGTGCGAAGTCGACCCGGAAACGATCGTCGCCTGTCCGGAGCCGCCGCCCGGCCCGGACCAGATCTGCCAGGCGGCCTCCTGCAACCCGAAAAGCGGATCCTGCTCGGTCGTCCCGGCTCACGAGGGGCTGGCGTGTGACGATGGAAACCCGTGCACGACAGGAGAACACTGTGTGGCCGGCTCCTGCGTGGATGGGGTCGCTCCCAACTGCAACGACGGCAACCCCTGCACCAGCGATTCGTGCGACAAGGCGACCGGATGCCTGCACACTCCCAACTCCCTGCCATGCAGCGACGGCGACGTGTGTACTACCGGTGACACTTGCGCGGATGGAGAGTGCAAGGGGGGGGGCTTTCTTGCATGCGACGACGGCAATCCATGCACCGGGGATTCATGCGACAAGGCGGTCGGATGCAAACACACGTTCCTCGACATCGCGTGTGACGACGGGAATGCGTGCACCGCTGTCGACGCATGCGTCAACGGCATCTGCAAGGGCAGTGGAGCGGTAGACTGCGACGACCTCAATCCGTGCACGACTGACTCGTGCACCCCGGGGGCAGGATGCGTGCACAAGCTCAACGAGGGACCGTGCGACGACAAGGACCTGTGCACGACGGGCGATCACTGTCACCTGGGCGGCTGTATCGCGGGCGGGAAGCTGGTCTGCAATGATGGCAACCTGTGCACTTCCGATGCGTGCGACCCGACCGTGGGCTGCAAGTTCACGCCCGCATCCGGCCCCTGCGACGACGGTAACGCGTGCACGACGACAGACGCCTGCTCGAACGGTGGTTGCAAGGGAAGTGGAACCCTTGATTGCGACGACTCAAACCCCTGCACGAAGGATTCCTGCGACCCGGCCAAGGGATGCGTGCACACTCCTGGGTCGGGACCGTGCGACGACAAGAACGTGTGCACCACGGGCGATGCGTGCGACAAGGGGGCGTGCGCGGGGGGACCTGCGCTCACCTGCGACGACAAGAATCCGTGCACCGACGACTCGTGCAATCCGGCAACGGGGTGCGTGTTCAGTGCGAACGCCGCGCCCTGTGACGACGGGAACAAGTGCACTCAAGGAGATCAGTGCAAGTCCGGTTGGTGCCTGTCCGGAGTGCCCAAGGGCTGCAACGATTCCAACTCCTGCACCGACGACTCGTGCAATCCGGAGACCGGATGCGTGTTCACCAACAACTCGGCGGGGTGCAACGACTCGGACCCGTGCACCGTGACCGACACGTGCAGCGGAGGCGCATGCGTTGGCTCGGGGGCTCTCACGTGCAACGATGGCAACAAGTCGCCGGCGGACAGCTGCGTGAAGAACCAGGGGTGCGTGTATCAGCCGATTACGCCCTGTTGCGGCAACGGACAGAAGGAAGCGGGCGAGGAGTGCGACGACGGCAACGCCGTGGACAACGACGGGTGCACCAATGCGTGCAAACTGCCGTCGGTGACGCGGACCGTGCCCGGGTTCTCGGGGGTGCTGGGCCCGGACCTCTCCAGCCAGGGATGGTCGCAGTGTGCCGGGACGGGCAGCTCGGGGACCATGGGCAAACAGTGGTACCCGCTGTGCGAAGGGCACGCGCAGATCCGCTTTGCCTGCTCGGTGGACAACAACGAGTCGGCCGAGTACACGTCGGGGGCGTTCGTGCTTTCCGGCAAGGTTCTGCTCGACCAGCAGTGCGACGACTGGGTCGGGGCCTCGAACTCAATCTATGGCTCGGACTACATCCTCTCCGTCGACCAGTCGGATCCGAACTGCGGGAACTACAATGTAGGGTACCAGATGTACGTGCACTTCGGCGCGCAGTGGGGCTGTGCAGGCACGGCCAACACCCACGGCAGCGGCCGGATGTTCGCGTACGTCAAAGACTGAACAGGGGCCGGGCCGATCGGCCCGAGCGATGTACTTCTGCGTGACGTCCTCTTTGGCACACCCCGTCACCCCGAGCCCCATCGCAAACGTCAGCAGGCACCACTTTTCGGCCCTTGAGATGGACTTCCGGAATACGCCACCGTTGCCACGAAAGCCATGGCGTGGCATGTTCAAGACATGCGGTGCCCGGTGAGCCGTTCTGCCACCCGCCGCACTGACCGCGCTGCACCTCGTTGACAAACGAGTGCAGGACGGCCTGCAAGGCATCAGCCGGGCAGGAAGCGGGAGCACATGGAGGAGGATGACGTGCACAAGACTCTGCTGCTCGCGATGGCGGTCGCTCTGGCCCTGGCCTCCTGCTCGGGCTCTTCATCTGACGAAGGACTTCTCGACTCTGCCGGAACAGATGCGCCGCTCTATGATTCATCCTCTTTCCCGGACGACCTTTCAGGCGCCCCTGATGCCGAAGAAGACGACTCCTTCCCCCCGCGACCGGACGTCCCCGACGGTCCTCCGGAGGACATCCGGCATGAGCCGATCCCCGGCCCGTGCAGCACGCTGCAGCCGGCAGAATCACTTGCCGACCTGGAAACATCCTACTCTCCGGCCAACTGGAAGCAGGCGCTGCTCGACGTTCTCGACCGCCGCTATGCCCCCGGGCACTACATCCTCACCCAGGCCAAGGACCAGTCGCAGCTCCAGGCCTTTGTGAAGACGGGCAGCTTCCAGGACCTCGTGATGTCCGCATCGGTTGCGGTCCACGAGATGAATCACCTGTATGGTTGGGAGCTTTCGGGGTGGTCCAACTACGCCTATTTCCTCTGCCCCGAGCAGATTCTCAAAGTCGCAAGTGCGAACACGCCGCCCCGAAACGTAGTGGCCACGCTGCTCGACGAGTCGGTCGGCAACCTGGTTGCCACCTACGCCGATATCTACCTCACGGGCATGATGGGGAGCCAGGGGTTCTGGACCCTCCTCGACGAGCTGAACGCCTACACGCACAGCATCTTCCTGGACTACCAGCTCCTCGACCGCTTGCCGCAGGGCATGTCCATCAGCTCGCTCGACGGGCTCACCACCTTCATGCTCTTCACCGAGCTCTACCTGAAGTGGGTCCGCACCAATCAGCCGGCCCAGTACGATGCGATCGTCAACGGAGCGGGCGTGCGGGAGACCATCCTTGCCGTCTGGGACCGCGCCGAGTGGATCATCGCCCAGACCGAGACTGTGGCCTTCAAGCTCTCGCTCGATGCCGATGGCATCCAGGAGCGGGTTTTTGACACGGAGCAGTAAAA
>VGRX01000018.1 GCA_016875215.1 Deltaproteobacteria bacterium | reverse complement strand
AAAACCGCATCGACGTTCTCCCAGTCCGGATCCTCCGAGTACAGGTCATCCTCGTAGTAGAACCACTCGTACGCGAAACCGAGCCGCACGACGATGTCGTTCATCTCGTCCCACTGGCCCCACAGGACGGCGATGCTCACCGCGGACGCGGCAAAGCACATCTTCATGTCCGCACCGCTGACGTCGGTCAACTTGCCTGTCGAGATCGGGACCTCGAACGAGTGCTCGAAGCTCCCTTTCTGGATGTGCACCGTCTGCATGCCGCACGGGACGCTCTCGAACAGGTAGACGCCGTCGAAGTTCGACTTGGCCGTCAGGGTGATCGGCTTCCCCGCACAGTCCGTGGTCTCGATCGTCACTGCGGCCCCGGCGATGTAGACCTGCTGGCTCGGGGCGCACACCCGACCCTTCAGGGAGCCGTAGCCGCATGGCTGGCACGCCCCTCCGGAGGCATCCGGCGGCGGCTCCGTTCCGTCAGGTCCTGCCGGGTTGTCCGCTCTGCCAGCTTCCTGCGGACCCGTGGCGTCTCCCACCCGTGAACCATCTGCGGGAACACCGTCTTCTTCCCGGCTGCCCCCGTCCGGCAGAACTACGCCGTCCTGGTACCCGGGAAGGCACGCGACGAACACGTTGCAGTCGTCATCGTCGCAGTCCTTCGTGCCGTCCCCGTCGTTGTCAATCCCGTCGGTGCACGCGGCCAGCGAATCCTCGGCCTCGGCCCCCGTACCCGAGCCGCCGCAAGCACCCAGCGTCACCGCAACCAGCGCGTGTGCCACGAGCCGCATGGTAGTCCCTCCGGTTCCGATCTGCCCTGGCGACAGCCACCTCGTTCTCCACCTATTCATACCGCAGACCGCGTCCGGGGTCGAGCGTTCGCTTGGGCCTCTGGCTTCCATCCACAAGGGACTGCCTGGGCCATGCGCTCGTTGACGTTGTCGTTGACGGCGACGTCAACGGCGGTGAACACGACCACCAGCCGGCCCATGGACAGAAGCCGCTGCCCCTCGATCTTGCTTGATAGCCGTCGAACTGTGCAGTACGATTGAACAGGGAAGTGATGAGTGGAACCAGGCACTTGCGCCAGGAGGCATCAATGGAATCGAACATCACGGTTCTCGAGCTGCGACGGCACCTGGGGGACGTGCTGGACAAGGTGTCGTGCGGCAGGCATCGCCTCCTGGTGTCGAAACGAGGAAGGCTCCAGGCGGTGATCCTGAGCCCGGAGGAGTACTTCAAGCACATTGCACCGACCGTCGACGTGGTGCAGGACCTCCAGAAGGAGGCGGTGCAGCGAGGGCTCGACCGCCTCAGCGACCGGAAGATCGAGGCCGAGATCCGGGCCGCACGCCGCCGACTCGAGAAGCGCCCGTGATCCGAGTTGTCCTCGACACCAACGTGGTCGTTTCCGCACTCCTGAAGCCGGGGAGCATCCCTTCCTCGATCCTGCAACTGTGTCTGGCTGATGCCGGGTTCGAGCTCGCTGCAAGCCAATCATTGCTGGGGGAATACGAGGAAGTGCTCCGCCGGCCCGCCTTCGCCTTCACTCCCGGCCTGGTCGATCGGTTGATGGAGCTGATCCGGCAGAAGTCCATCGCAGTCTCCCCGGCCCCATCTCTCGTGGCCCTGGTCACCCATGCGGCGGATGCGATGGTCCTGGAATGTGCCATCGCTGCGGCAGCGGATTTCCTCGTGACCGGAAACCGGAGCCACTTCGTCGGCGACCGGCACGGCCCCACCCGCATCGTCACGCCGGCGCAGTTCCTCGAGCTGCTCCTTGCGGGCGGGTGAGCCGAGTTCCCTCTTCGGCCCCAGCCACCCCGCGTTCCCACGGCACCCGTCCCGGGCGACCCCATCGCTGACCCCCTCCCAACCGGGGCCTCGATGTCGTCCGGATTCTCCGCGAAAGTGCACTCCGGAGAAGAAATCGGGGTCGTCTGCGCCTGTTCAGTTGCGGGTCACCCCCCCGAGTCCGGGGCGAAGGCCGGAGTGGCGGATGGGCGGACAGGAGATGGGCCACAGGAACGTGTCGGGATGAGAATGATCATGGGTTCCCTACTCCTCGATAGAACGACTGGACCGCGGCGAACGCCTCTGCCATGGTCAGGCCCAGCTTCGTTTCGGCCGCCAGCGCGGCGAATGGCGTGTCCCACGCCGTCGCCGGTTCCTGGAGAACCGCAGGCAGCGGGTGCGAGCCCCGTCTTGAGAACGTCTGGTCGAGCGCCTTCCGAAGCAACGCCGGATCCAGCGGCAGTCTCTGCACCAGCAACGCCAGATCCACGAGGTCCTTGACCCGTGAGTTCGGGGCCGGCCGATTCGGCATCGCGTATCCGCCCTTCAGCGTCCACGCCGTGCCTTCGCCCGAGAACACCCTGGCAAGCAGCCGATCGAAGGCAACCTGCCGGCGAAGACGCTGGACATCCTCCCCGGATCCTGTGGCCTCCCGGTTGAGTCTCATCTCAAGTGCCTGCCGAAACGCCCGGGCTGTCACATAGGTCGCGTGTTGGGTCACAGCTGGATCCTCCGTAGGAATTCGTCCAGCTCGGGACAACCCAACCGTACGCCAGCCAGCTCGCGTCCAGTGACGAGCCCTCTGGCAAGTGCTTCTTGAACGGCTTGCTCCAGGAGGTCCGGAGACAGCGAACCTTCCTGGACAACGTCCACCACCGTGCGGAGCGGACTCGTCACGGCGACCCCCAGGAGAGGTCGTCTATCCGAGAGCGGAATGTGTCCTGAGCGCAGGCTCAGCACCTCGGGAACGGGAGCACGCCTTCGGAACTCCACCGGGACCGTCATGTGGATCTTCGCTGGGTTCACGTCACTCAGCTCGTAGAGGGACAGCGCAGTCGAATGGGAATACACTCCCTGCGGCCGGCCATTCCGGTCCATTGACCAGAGGAACCAGAGCATCAGATCCGGGCGCTCAGTGGCCGGGTATCTGGCCAGTCGAAAGATACCCCGGTACTCGCGCGTCCAGTTGCCGGTCTTGACATGATAGGCGTGGCTGTTCGTGCCGTAGCCTGCGGCTGTGGCCTGCCGGGCGGTGAAGAACCCATCCTGGAGAGTCGCCGTCGCGTACAGTCTGTCGAACTTCTCTCTCGCCCCTGGCATGCAACCCTCCAACCGACCCACATCATGAAGCTGGCCGCGACCGGAGTCAAGCACGAAAGCTCATATTTTTTGAGCCTACGTGATCCACGGACCTGCTCCTGGTCCACAGCGATTCCGCCTATCCGCGACTCTGGAGAGCCGATGTTTCGATTCGACGGAAACGCCTCCGGCGGCCCTTGACTGAGGCCTCCAGTCGCCTCCCCTCTGCCCCCCGTCGGAAGAAAGTGCTTGACATACTGAACGGATGTTCAGTATCTTTGGGGAGAAGGAGGGGCGATGACCCAGCACCCTACCGACAAGAACGAACAGACCGGCGCTCTTCGCTTTGACAAGCCGATGGAGTCGGATGCTGGCGGTCCCCGCCGGGCGGCAACGGTCTTCACATGCGCTTTGCACCGAGTGAGACGAGGGAGACGCTCCGCGTTCTCGGCGACGCCCCCGCCTCCCACTCCTGAACCGGGCAAACGCCCATCCCGAATCGCCATCACGCTGGCCCTCGGCCACAAGATCGAGCAGGCAATCCTGGAGGGCAAGCTGAAGGTGGCCGACGCCGCGCGCAGGTTCGGCCTCGGCCGCGCTCGGGTCTCGCAACTCTGCGATCTGACGCTGCTGCCGGTGATGCAGCAGGAACGGATACTGTTCACGGAGGCCGATGAGAGGAGCTGGAGAAGGCTGAGCGGGAGCGGCGAATCAGCTTTGAAAGGCAGCTCGGCCGCGCTATGATGCAGTGGAGGAGGTGAAGGTGTCTGAGAACCAAACAGTGCAGAGAGAGTCCGTCGCCCCCGGATCAGGCGCCTTTCTCTGAATGCGCAGGCGTTCAGACTTCCCCGGGCGAACGCGCCGTCTTCTACGAGTTCTTCGCCGGGGGCGGAATGGCCAGATTGGGCCTCGGCGGTGCTTGGCGGTGCGTCTACGCCAACGACAACTGTTCTAAGAAGGCGGCCTCATATCGAGCCAACTTCCGCCGTGCGAAGGAATTGGATGTTCGCGATGTAGCGGAAGTGACGATAGAGCGCCTTCCTGGGCGGGCAGACCTCATGTGGGGTTCGTTTCCTTGCCAGGATCTCTCCCTGGCTGGGCAAGGCGCTGGTCTGGACGGCAGGCGAAGCGGAACGTTCTGGCCTTTCATGGAGTTGGTCGACGATCTTGGAAGGGAAGGTCGGGAACCGCGCCTGATCGTGCTCGAGAATGTCGTGGGAGCGCTCACCTCTCATTCGGGCATGGACTTTTGCGCCATCATCAAGAGTCTTGTGGACGAGGGGTATGCCGCTGGCGCTCTTGTCGTCGACTCTGTCCTGTTTGTTCCGCAGTCCCGACCGCGCCTCTTCGTCGTTGCTGTCTCCGCAGACGTCAGGATTCCCGAACGTCTTCGGGCCAACGGGCCCTCGTTGCTGTGGCATCCCAAGAACCTCCGCCGAGCCTACTCGGCCCTGCCGGGAACTGCAAAGAGGGGATGGGTCTGGTGGGATCTCCCTGCACCGCCACAACGAACAGGCACGTTGCTGGACCTCGTCGAGCAAACCCCTCAGGGCGTCAGGTGGCACACGGAAGAGCAGACCGCAAGGCTGCTTTCTCTGATGTCGAGCTGCAATCTGGACAAGGTACGGCGGGCGTTGGCAAGCGGGACGAGGATGGTGGGCGCCGTGTACAAGAGAACTCGGCGTGAAGACGGAGTCAAGCGGCAGAGAGCCGAAGTCAGATTCGATGGCATCAGCGGCTGCCTGCGGACGCCCGCAGGGGGATCCAGCAGGCAGGAACTGCTTTTCGTTGAGGAGGGGGCCGTGCGTACCCGACTCCTGTCAGCCAGGGAGGCAGCGCGTCTGATGGGGGTGCCCGACTCCTACGGGCTTCCGTCCAGCTACAATGAGGCATATCATCTCATGGGGGATGCTCTCGTGGTTCCCGTCGTGTCTTGGATAGAGCAACATCTGTTGCGGCCGCTTGTTCGACCGCAGACGGAGCGGGTGCAGGGTGGCCCATGAAGAAGCGCACCACCTCGCTGAAGCAAATCGTCATCCCATGTCGCAGGCTCGATCTGGACAAGCGCCACATCGAGGAGTATGCGGACGCCCTCATGGCGGCGGCCCACAAGATCGGTGACCACGGACTGACCAAGACGGAATTCTGGAAGACGGGGCTGTTCCGTAGTGCCATCGAGACGCTGAGGGGACGACAGGCCGCATCCATGCGGAAGAAGAAGGATTTCCTGGCCGAGGTTCTCGACCACATGAAAAGCCTGGGGTGCGTCCGCTCATGGGCTTTCACAGGAGCGGGAGAACGACACGACTACGAGATAGATCTGGGCAAGGGTCGCACCGTGGTCTTTGAGGCAAAGGGTTGCCTTGACGGGAACAACACCAACATCTTCCAGCGGCCACCGAATGCTGATGAGTTCTTCATCTGGTCGCTGTGCCAGAATCCAGGGGCCGACCCCGGGCACAATGCGTGGTCGGGCATTCACACTCGGCTCGGGGCCACGCTGGTGGCGGAGAAGCAGCGGATTGACGGACTTGTGATCTGGGACATGGTTTGCGGCACGGAGGGCCGGCCTTGCCCGAAGCTGGCAGCGGAACCGGATCGTGGCGTGCGCCTTGCCTCAGGCAAGGTCGTCCCGCCACCTTGCATTTATATGTTCCCACGTACGATCCCGGATCCACGGAACAACCCGGATCCACCTGTCTGGCGCATTGAGGACGTCAAGTTCCTGAAGGCCCTCGGCGAAGTTTTTGGGGTCCGAGAAGACGAGGTCACGCAGGTCGGCATCCTGGCCAGAATGCACGGTGCCGACGTACAACGTCGCACGGTCCTTCTCCGGTCGGGCGTTGTGGTGGGCGAGTCCGGATGGACGACTGTTGCCAGAGCCGTGCGATAGGTCCGATGGACGTCTTCAGCCCTGACCAGCGTTCCGACATAATGCGTGCGGTGGGCAGCGTCGACACGGAAGCGGAAATGGCAGTCCGAAAACTGGTCCATCTTCTCGGCTATCGGTACCGGCTGCACCGGAAGGATCTGCCCGGCCGTCCCGACCTCGCATTCCCGGGACGCCGGAAGGCGATCTTTGTGCACGGGTGCTTTTGGCATCAGCATCCTGGATGCAAACACGCAGCGATCCCAGCCAGCAACGTCGAGTACTGGCTTCGCAAGTTCAAGCGAAACGTCGCCAGAGACCAGAGCAATGTGGCTGCCCTTGCCGAAATGGGATGGGCGTCGCTGGTGATCTGGGAGTGCGAGTTGCGGGACCATGTCCATCTGGTGGGGCACATCAAGGATTTCCTGGACGGACTGTAGGCCAGCCAGCAGCCAATCAAACATGTTCGCCTTGACCGTCAATCATCCGGCGGGACCCCTCGACTTCGCTCGGGACAGGCTGCGTCAGCCGCCGACCGGCATGCTCGACGTACCTCAAGTACGCGTAGGTCGAGGCGTCCGCGGCGCCCGTGAACCATGGGTTGTCGACCCGGAACGGGACGCGAACCACGCCCAGTTCGGTGAAGTGCTCGCGGGTGTTGATCTCGACCTTGAGCCGCAGTTTCAGCGCCGACACGTCCTCGGAGTCGAAGCGGTACACCAGGTTGCCCCGACCCTCCTTGAGGATGCGGCGCGGAACGCCGAGCCAGGGATCGAGCACCGCATCTCCGGAACCCGGAACAGCTCGACGGTAGCCCGGCTGATGATGAGGTCCTGCTCAACCTGGGCGTCGGCGAGCCACGGAGCCCGCGCCCGCCAAGCGGTGATGTGTGCTTTCGGGATCATGCGTCGGGCTCCACCTCGGCGTTGACGATGAGCTTCCACCTCGCACTGCGCTGCGCCGGCGCGTTGGCCCCCGCGCGCCGCAGCGGCGCGTAGCTTCTCGCTTGCTCCTCGACGAACGGCTGGAGCGGTTTCGCCAGGTCCTCGCGGCCGACCAGCTCGAGGAGGTAGCCGAGCCGCTGCGACCAACTGATGGGCGACAGCCGCGCGACCTCGAGCAGCTTGCCCGCGTCGAGTTCCTCGCCGAGCTCGCCCACGACCGTCGCGACATTGCTCAGGCCGCCGGCGTGCTTCGGGTAGCCGACGAGCTCGAGCGCCGTCACCTCCGGGGTCGCGTAGCGAAGAACGCCCCGCGGCGTGTTGACCGTGGCGACGGGCATCTTCTCCAGATCACCCCGGGCGATGAACTCGATCCGCACCTCTCCGCACGACAGCGCCGCGCGGTTCTTCCGCACCATCACCTGGCAGGCTTGCGGCCGTTGATGCGCTGCTCCGTGCCTCTCGGCCGCCGACAGCAGCCCGAGGTAGTAGGGCTCCCCCCAGAACTGCATGAGCTGGTGGACGAACTGCTCCGGGGGCAGGCAGCGCAGCCGCCGGTACTCGGGCGGTACGATCACGTGGAAGCTCCGGGCTGGATCCGCGATCAGCCCCTGCTGCTTCAACCGACGAAGCTGGGCTCGCACCGCCGCCTGGCTGCCGCCCAACGCTTCAAAGGCCTCGGCCGAGCTGAAGTGGTAGAGCCCGTTCGACGCCAGCTCTTCGATGTATGCCCGGGCCCGCATCCGATTCGATTCTCCGCCCATGTCATGTCGCGAGTTGCCCTGACAAGGAAATGCCCTGCCGCACTCCGCGACGATTCTCTGCCAAGATAACCGCTGGTGGAGCCTTTGGCAAGAATTGTCTCGCTGCCCGACGTTCCACCGTCCGCGCGATTCCGACTATTCGCGACTCTGGGGGGCCGGAGTGTGGCCCACACGGGCGCACCCACCAGGCCCCTCTGGGCCGAGATTGCACTCGGCCTTGAATCTTGGTTCTGATCCTCTCATACTGGGGCTGCGGGGAGGAGGCAGTGGACGCGATGGAACGGGGACTGCAGTTGAGCGACACAAGCCCCGACGCTGAACGGAGGCTCGTCGAAGGGATTCGGAAGATGTCCCCGGCGGAGAGACTGCAGCGCGTGCACGCTCTGACGAACGCCGTACGGATGGTCGGCATGATGGACATCCGCCGTCGTCACCCCCGTGCCACGGACCGGGAACAGGCCTTGCGCCTCGCTTCGCGTTGGCTCGAACCCGACCTGATGCTGCGGGCCTTCGGGTGGAACGTCCGGCAGGAGGGTTTCTGATGCTCTCCGACCCCGTTCAAGGCGGACATCTTCATCATGAGGGATGAGCCCTGGGCTGGCGAGGAGATGATTCGTGCCCGCAGCGAGTCTCTGGACTTGCCCGGTGGCACCGAATGTGTCCGTTTCGCCAGCCCCGAGGACACGTTGCTGCACAAGCTCGTCTGGTACAAGCTTGGCAATCAGGTCTCGGACCGCCAGTGGGGGGACATCCTGGGGGTGTTGAAGGTGCAGTCCGGGGCTCTCGATCAGGACTACCTGGACCGGTGGGCGGTGCAACTGGGAGTCGCGGACCTCTTGCAGCGCGCACAGGATGCAGCCCGGACAGAAGGCATGGGTCCACGGGGAAGCTGATCGTCCAAACGGCCCTGCCGCAGATCTCGCCTTCCGGGACGAATGGGGAGCCAGATTCAGCCCTGTACCGAGTGCCCCTGGCGACGCCACGCAGGGGCTTGCCGGTCAGTCTCCGGCGGAGTATAGAAGGACAGTGTTCCAGATGCGACTCGGGCGAAGTTGGTGGAGAGGGGGGGGAGTTCTCAAGCGTGGGCGCATGATGTCGTCGAAGGAGGGACGGTGGAGACCAATCGAATCGATCGATCGAAGCTCAGGGCGGTAATCAGCAGACTCAAGAGGGAGTGGGCGTGCAGCATGCTTGTGGAGGCGACTGATCTCCTTGCGGATGAGCAGATCCTTGCGCTGGTCAGACCTTACGTCGATGTTTCCACGTTGCGCTCCGAGGCGAGGACGGCGAAGGGCCTTCTTGCCGAGGTGAAGGCCTTCGACGCAGCCAGCCGGGCACGGGAATACTACGAGAGCTTCAATGTGAATTCCTCCAACTACATGGAGAGTTCCGGGGGCACGATCGCATGGTGCGCCGAGTGCCGACGGCTGCTGGACCGCTGCGCTGGGGCGGAAGGCTCGCTCGATCCGTCCGAGGTGCGGCAGGCGTTCGATGTAGTGTTCGACCTGCTTGACTGCATCGACGAGGGCAACGACGACGTGATCTTCTTTGCTGACGAAGGGGGCTCGTGGCAAGTCGGCGTAGAGTGGAAGGAGATCCTGCCCGCCTGGTTCAAGGTGCTCGCCGCTACTGCCGGCTCAGTCGAGTTCGCGGAGCGTGTCGTCTTGCTGGTTGGCTCGCACTGCAACTACGACAGGGACAAGATGCTCTCTGCGGCGTGCGAGGTCGCTGCTCCCGACCAGCGGAAGGAACTGTCGCTTGTTGCAGGGACGAGTTTCGCTGCCACATACAGACAGCAGATGATGGCAAGACGAAGGCGGAACGAGGAACGAAGAGCGAGCGAGGCGGAGGCGGCCAGGCGGAGCTACCTCGACGGCATCGCATCGCACGAGGCCGCGCTTTGGGAGAAGGTGGACGTCCTGGTGACATCCAAGAAGCCGTCTGCATACGACGAAGCGCTCCGGCTGCTGGTAGACTTGCGTGAACTGGATTCCCGGAAGCAGGCCGGACTGTTCCAGAGCCGCTTCGATGCGCTGCTGACACGCCACGGCGCCAAGCCCTCCTTCCTGTGGCGGCTGAGGAATGCCGGGTTGATCACAACTCCATGACGGCTGGATGGGCCGGAACGAGGAGATGTAATGAGCGTGTACCAGCGATCATCGAGCGCCTGAGCAGGGCGGGGCTCGCGCAGAGGATGTAGCCACGAGGCCGTCCGCGGCGGAAAGATCAAGCATCTTCTTTCCGTCCGCGGCGGAAAGACCGGGCCCTTCGCTTCCGACTCCGCCTTCCCGGACGAACTCGGCGACAACTGCTCGCGGATGAACGGCCCGTTGGCGCCGCACATCGGCTGCGCAGCGTCGGCAGGCTGCCTGGGGACAACTGGGAAGTCAGTGGTCCGGCGTCACCGCCTGCACCCCAGGGCCGCTTCCATGAAGGCCGCATCCGCCGCGTCGACCCGGCCCGTCCGGTCGAGGTCGGCCCCGCCGCACCAGAGGTTCACGTCGCTGCAGGACGTTTCCACGTGGGCACCTGAGGCCTTGGTGAAGAGTGCCTGGTCCGCATCATCGACGGTGCCCGACCCGTCGAGGTCGGGGCGCTCGCAACCCAGGCGGGCCCAGGTGCAGTCGAGCAGGGCGGGTGCGGTATCGCACAGCGCCAGCGCTTCGAGGAGCTTGATGCCACCCACCACCTGGTGATGGTGCGTGACGACCGGTGCCCACTCGGTCAGCTCGCCGTTGTGGAACTGCCGGGCCTCGTACCCCTGGCCCGCTCGGCGCATCGGCGGGGTTTCGCCGTAGGCATCCTGGTAGCGCTGCTTCACCGACCCGCTTTCGCCCGAAAGCTCGTTCTGGACGATCTGGAGGATCTCCTCATCGGTCTTGAGCGGCGCAGTGGCGGTATCCGGCATGTCCGGCAGCGACTCCAGGTGGGCGATGTGCCACTCGGCCCGGGCAAACCCGTTCATTTCCTCCAGCGGGACATCGAGACCGCCCGCCGCGGCCAGCAGCCCGGCCTCGTAGTACTTCTCGGCCAGCCCGTTCGGGTCGGTGGAGGCATACATCAGGTCCCCGAACATGCGCATGGTCTGCGTAATCTCATCGAGCGCCTGGCGGGCAGCGGCTTCGAGCGCCTCGTCCCCCGTGATCCGGGCGTAGTTCACCAGGTCGAGCACGGCCAGCGTCTTCTCCCCGAAGTCATCCTGGAAGCTCCCGATCAGCGTCTTGGCGGACCCGGGGTCATCCTTCTCGAGCTTCTTGATCACCTCCAGGAGCGGCTGGCCCAGGAGGTGGATCTCACCGATGTCGATCCAGTCCTTGCCGCAGTAAGCCTCGCCGATCGTGTCGCACGTCTGGACCGGCTCGTGGTCCTTGCACTCGTCGAAGATGGTCAGCAGCTTTTCCACCGACCCGGGGGCGGGCAGCTTCGGCAGCGGCATGCCGAGCCCCTGCGACGAGAGGGCGCGGGCCAGATAGACCATCTGGCAATCGGACAGGCTGCCCAGGTCCTCGGCCTCGGTCTCGCCGTCGGGCCGCACGCCCCCCGACACCACCAGCGTCTCGTAGTCGTGGAACTCGTCCACGGTCATGATCCGGCCGCCGTTCTCCTCGATCAGGTCGCCGACCCGCCGGCCAGCGTTCCAGGCCTGCTCGGCCGCGGCCCGTACGGCCGGGTCCGCGTCGGAGTCGCCCATCGCCTCGAGCGCGGCCACGTAGCCGGAAGTGACGTCCGGGAAGTTGTCCCGGGAGTTGTGGTTGCTCCAGTATCCCCCTTCCCACGCATAGGGCGCCGGTGTGCGCTTCATCGACGCACAGCAGTCGCTGACCCGCAGGAAGTCGGGAAGATGGTTGAAGCTGTAGGTCACCGAGTACGGGCCGACCTCGTTCGTCGGCATGTAGTTGAGCAGGACGTCCGACGGGTCCTCCCGGTACGTGATCTTCGCCCCGGCATAGAACACGGCCAGCATCTCGGCCTCGAGCTCCGGGTTGAACGGCATCGGCGACTGCACGTTCTTGCCTTCCCGCGTCCGCACCACCGTGCCGGAAACTCCGTCCACCACGCGGGTCCAGCCCGGGTACACGTTGCGCGCCGTCATCCCCGGATGGCCGCTGACCGCCTCGTAGAACGCCAGCCCGTTGAACATCCGGATCGTTGCCAGCGCCAGCGTCCTCGTGCGGAACTGACGGTACGCCTGCCACGTGTTGCGGGCCGACACCCCGATGTCGTTGTTGTCGTTCGGGCCGGCCGCAACCTCCCATTCGTTCCCGGTCCGCGCCACGCCCGCCTTGCCGATGTTCGTGCCGAACGTCACGTCGCCGAAGATCATGAACCGGTTGTAGGCTACGACCGCCCGCTCCACCCGCTCACGGTAGTACAGCTTGAACGCACGGGCCGCCGCCTCCGTGTCGGGCACGGGCTGCGGCAGGGTCTCCCCCGCTGCGTCCGCCACCTCCTTCAGGTCCCCCTGCCCGAGGTCCGTCACATCCGTCGTGTCCTGCACCACCTCGTGGGCCGCGTCCGCACCCCCGTTCCCGGACGAGCCGCAAGCCCAGGTTCCGACGAGGACCAGCAGCACCAGCAGCCGCACCACGCCTTCATATTGCTCCTTTGCCACGTCCCCCCTCCGTCTGAGCCAGCGGATTCTCCCAGCGACTTCATACCACGTCGCGGGCTGTGCAGCCAGCACCGGAATTCACTGGCTTCCATGCATGGGCGGTGCCCGGCCTGAGCGCGAGCCGCGGCCAGTGCCTGTGAGCCCGGCCCGCCGGTCGAGTCCAGGCCCTACCCGCCCCGGACGAAGTCATCGAGCTCGACGGAGAGCTCCGGACAGGCCGCCGGGATGCGTCGGTCACCGGTCACGAGCCGAGTCCCATTGACTGCGGCCGCGACCACGAACTGAGCATCATATGCGGAGAGGCGGTACTTGATGGCGGCGGCAAGCACGTCGCTTCCGGAGACCTCGACCTCGCGGTGGCCCATGACCGTAAGACCGCTGCTCCAGGCCTTCCGGGCATCGGACTCGGACAGCACCTGCGCTCGAACCGAGACTGCCAGCACATTGAGAAACTCGGAGCGCCACAGGGGCGGTGCGAGCCACTGAGGGTCTCTCTGCCAGACCGCCCGGGCAGCGTCCGTCCTCTCCCCCTGGATCAACAGGTAGGCGATCACATTCGTATCGACCACGATCATGGTCGGCCCTCGTGGCGAGCCTCATCCAGCACCGCCTGGGTCAGCGGCCTGGAACCGACCACCCGCAGGCGGTCGATCGAGTCCAGAGAAGGGCCCGAAGAGCGGTCGTCGAGCACCTGCTCCAGAATCATGATGAGCTCTGCGCTCAGGCTGCGGCGGTTGGATGCCGCACGCTCCTTCAGTCGGACGTGCAGATGATCCGGCAGGTCCTTCACCAGCAGTCCAGCCATGATGCCCTCCGTAGTGGACTATCCGTTCGCTATCGGAAGTATAGCGCATGCCCACCGGCCTGGCAAGCTGCCTCTGGATCCTGTCTGCGCGGGGGCAGGCCCCTTCCTGGTTGCCCACCCGCCCCCCGCATAGTGCCCAGAGGGGCATTCTCCTGTCCTGGCCAGGCATGCCTTCCGCCTGCTGGAATCGCTCCCGGGCGCGTGGTACACTGCGCCGACGGCGAGTCGACCGAGGGACGGGGAACACATGAACACGAAGCGCGGTGCGGTTCTCGTGGTGGGGTTGATGGTGATCGGCGGTTGCGGCGGAGCGGCCGGGGACCGAACGGGGGACGTGGCCGAAGTGGAGGCCGAGATCGCTCCGGACGACGTCCGTTTTCTCCCGGCGGACATCGATGCCTCGTCTCCGGACGGGCAGGTCGTGGCCGACGAGATCGGACCACCCGAGGTGGTCGGGCCCTGCGACGGCGAGTTGCTCTGCCCGTGCGTGACGAACGAGGATTGCGTCTCGGCATGGTGCGTGGAGCACCTGGGGAGCAAGGTGTGCACCCAGACCTGCGAGACCGAATGTCCGCCCGGCATGACCTGCCAGCAGGTGGGAGGGACGTTTCCCGACATCGTGTGGCTGTGCGTATCGGATCACCCCAGGCTGTGCCGTCCCTGCCTCACGCACGAGGATTGTCGGTCCAGCCCGAACGCGACCAACGACTGGTGCGTGGACTACGGCATGGCCGGCTGGTTCTGCGGGACGCTGTGCGTGGTTGACGGGGATTGCCCGGACGGCTACGGCTGCATGCTGAGCCCGCTCTCCGACGGAGGACAGGTCAAGCAGTGCGTGAACAAGAAGGGGGTCTGTCCCTGCTCCGACTACTCGGTCGCCGAGGGGTTCGCCACCGCGTGCTTCCAGGCCAACGAATTCGGGACCTGCCCGGGGGAGAAGGTCTGCGAGAGCGACGGGATGGGGCCGTGCGATGCCCCGGAACCGCTGGCGGAGGAGTGCAACGGGCTCGACGAGGACTGCGACGGGACCGCGGACGACGACCTCGACCCGCAGCCGTGCCAGGTGGACAACGAGCTGGGGAGCTGCCCGGGCGTCAGCGTGTGCAAGGATGGCATCTGGCAGTCGTGCGACGCGCAGCCCGCGCAGGAGGAGAGCTGCAACGGAATCGACGACGACTGCAACGGTGCCACGGATGAGGGTTTCCCCGACTTCGACAAAGACCTCGAAGCAGACTGTGTCGACCTCGACGACGACGGTGACGGAGTGCCGGATGCCCTGGACAACTGCCCCATGGTTCCCAACAAGGACCAGGCCAACAAGGACGGCGACGGGGCCGGCGATGCCTGCGACGAGGACGCGGACGGGGACGGCACGCCGGACACCGGCGACTGTGCTCCGCTCGACCCGCTCATCTCTCCGGATGCACAGGAGGACTGCTCCACGCCCTACGACGACAACTGCGACGGAAGCACGAACGACCTCGATGCCCTGGGGTGCATCCCGTGGTACTTCGACGGCGATGCGGACGGATTCGGGATCTCCCAGACCCAGTGCGCGTGCGAGCCGCAGGGAGACTGGGCCGCCACAGTGCCGGGCGATTGCGACGACGCCGCCTCCGAGGTCAATCCCGGTGCGGCGGAGCTGTGCGGCAACCTGCTCGATGAGGACTGCGACGGCAACCTCGACAACGGCTTCGAGCAGCTCGGCCAGTCCTGTGACGGCGACGACAGCGACTCGTGCGAGACCGGCCAGTGGACCTGTGCAGTCGACGGGAAGTCGGCCGCGTGCGAGAACGAGGTCGGACCCGCGTTCGCCGAGCTCTGCGACGGCCAGGACAACGACTGTGACGGGGCGGTGGACGAGGAGGAGGATCTCGGCACGACCACGTGTGGTCTCGGGCCCTGCCTCCACACGGTCCCGAAGTGCATCGACGGACAGAAGATCACCTGCTACGCCAACGAAGGGGCCAAGCCCGAGATGCCCGACCTCATCGACAACGATTGCGACGGCCTGGCGGATGAGGACTTCCTTGCCCCGGGCAGCATCCTGATCACGGAGATCATGCAGAACCCGGGGTGCGTCAGCGACGCGACCGGAGAGTGGTTCGAGATCTACAATCCGACCCCGCTTGCGTGGGACCTCTCCGGCTGGATCCTTGCAGATGACGAAGAGGATTTCCACGTGATCTCCAAGGGCAAGCCCTTTGTCATCGGTCCGGGCGAGTACAGGGTGCTCGCACGGAGTGCGGACCCTGCGCTCAACGGGGGCATCGAAGCGGACTATGGGTACGACAGCTTCCAGATGGAGAACTCCGCGGACCAGATCAACCTCAAGGCAGGGCAGCTTCTCGTGGACCGGGTGGCCTATGACGGGGGACCGGGCTTCCCCGACCCGGAGGACGCGTCCATGAACCTCAGCGCCGATGCCCACGACTCGGCAATGAACGACGACGGCAAGAACTGGTGCGCCTCGGAGCAGTCGACCCCTGGAACGTGCGGACTGCTGGGCACGCCCGGATTCCCGAATCCGATGTGCGACGCGGACGGGGACGGGTTCTCGCCGCCGGGTGGCGACTGCGACGACTCCAACGCGCTCGTCTTCCCCGGCGCGGCGGAGAAGTGCAACGGCATTGACGACGACTGCAGCGGAGTGGCGGACGATCCGTTCCCCGCGCTCGGGATGCCGTGCGACGGACCGGACCCCGACTCGTGCGAGGGGGGGACGTACACCTGCGCGCCGGATGGCATGGACGTCGAATGCGTCAACGAGGACCCGGCCGGAATCAAGGAGCTGTGCGACGGCAAGGACAACAACTGTGACGGCAGCATCGACGAGGGCTTCCCCTCGCTCGGACAGCCGTGCGACGGCGGGGACGCGGACCTGTGCCCCAACGGCAAGTACACGTGCAAGGCCGACGGCTCCGGAACCGAGTGCGTCAACGAGAACCCGTCCGGCGTGATCGAGCTGTGCGACGGCAAGGACAACGACTGCGACGGAGACATCGACGAGGACTTCCCGCTGCTCGGCCAGGTGTGTGACGGACCGGACAGCGACCAGTGCAAGAACGGCAAGTACGCGTGCGGGAGCGGCGGGCTGCTCGTGGAGTGCGCCAACGAGAACCCGGCCAACATCCCGGAGCTGTGCGACGGCAAAGACAATGATTGCGACGGCGGCATCGACGAGGACTTCTCGATGCTGGGGCAGGCGTGCGACGGCCCGGACGGCGATGTGTGCAAGAACGGGACCTGGACGTGCGCCTCCGGGGGAACCGCGGAGTGCGCTAACGAGAACCCGGCCGACATCAAGGAGCTGTGCGACGGCCAGGACAACGACTGCGACGGCGCGGTCGACGAGGGGGACGTCTGCTGCAAGCAACTGGGCGCTCAGTGCAACGCGGACGGCGGCTGCTGCTCGGGCATCTGCAACGTCGGATGCTGTGCGGCCCCGTGCCAGCCGGACGGATGGGCGTGCAACGGGTCGATCCTCGAGATGCGCGATTTCTATTGCGGCGAGGGTGGCGTGTGCAAGTACTCGGTGACCGGTTCGAGCGACTGCGGGGGGCCGGGGTTCGCCGATTCCTGGCAGTGCGCAGGGCAGGTTCTCCAGCGGCAGTACGTGGACAAGGGGTGCAGCGGGACCGCGTGCTTCTCCAATCCCACCTGGTCCACCGTGTCGTCGTGCGCGGGGACCTGCGCGAGCTGGTGCAACAATGGGAAAAGCGCGTGCGGAGCGGCTCCGCAGGGCACGCAGAACGCCGCGGACTGCATGAGCGACGGATGGGTCTGCAACGGGATCAACCGGGAGTTTCGCGACTACTCGTGCAACGGCTCCGGCAGTTGTGCCTACTCGGTGACGCAAACCGAGAAGGGAGGAGGCTCGTGCACAGTGGCCGGCCTCAAGGGGGTCTGCCAGACCGGCCAGCTCCAGTGCCAGAACGGCAGCCTCGTATGTGTGCAGACCGTGTTCCCCTCGGGCGAGACGTGCGACGGGCTGGACAACAACTGCGACGGCCAGGTGGACGAAGGCTCGGTGTGCGGTCCGGGATACATCTACAACGCGCAGATGAACTGGAACGACTCCGGGGTCTGCTCCGGGTTGGGGGGCAAGTGGGGCAGCTCCGACCGCTGCTGGACCAAGACCAACAAGCTCTCCTACACGCAGATGAACTGGAACGACTCCGGGGTCTGCTCCGGGTTGGGGGGCAAGTGGGGCAGCTCCGACCGCTGCTGGTTCAAGGGGGACACGGGAGCGGTCAAGGCCAGCGTCATGGCCTCGGTGCTCGTGTCGGTGTACCTGGCCAGCCCCGCACAGATGAACTGGAACGATTCGGGGGTCTGCTCCGGGCTCGGCGGCCAGTGGGGCAGCGGCGACAAGTGCTACTACACCTCGGGCAAGATGTACCGCGCCCAGATGAACTGGAACGACTCGGGTGTCTGCTCCGGGCTCGGTGGCAAGTGGGGCAGCTCCGACCGCTGCTGGTCCAAGGACAAGCAGCTCTACTACGCCCAGATGAACTGGAACGATTCGGGTGTCTGCTCCGGTCTCGGCGGCTCCTGGGGCAGCTCGGACCGCTGCTGGCACGGGATCTGACTCGTGTGTAGGAGCCTGTTGCAGATAGACTCCGTGGCGAGGGATAGCGACCGCCCGAGATGCAAGGAGCGGGGGCCCCGAAAGCGAGGAAGCGTAGTCCCGGCCTACGTTGACTCGACTTCGGGGTGCAGCGACGTGGCCGGTCGGGATGGTCGCTTTCCCGCAGCAGGAGGCTATTCGCAACGGGCTCCTAGCCGTTGCAGCCGCTGGAGGTCGGTGGTATCCTCTCCCCGCGGAGGCGAAACATGAGCGACAAGGAATTCGAGGTCGAAGAGGGGCAGGAAGTCGTTCGTAAGACCATTGTCGGCGGAAGGCCGAGGGCCCGGCGAACCCATAGGATCAAGATCCCCATCGGGATCGAGAAGGTGCTGTGCCGGGCAGCCGCGGACTCGCAGTTCCGGCGGATCCTGTTCGAGGACAGACCCCGGGCGCTCCAGGCCTACGGCCAGGACCTGTCCGATACCGAGCGCGAGGTGCTGCATGGGATTCCGGCCCCGATGCTCCAGGAGATGGTGGGGCGGATCGACCTCAAGCAGCATGGCAAGAGTCGGCTCATGCGGGGCGTGCTGGCGGCTGCCATGCTCGTCTCCACCGCCATGGTCGATACCGGCTGCTTTGAGGTTCAGACCGCTGGGATCTCTCCGGACGATTTTGACTGGGCCGGCCAGGATGCCGTCGTGGAGGTGGGCGAGAGCATGGATTTGACTGGAATGGAGCCGGACTCCATCTCCGACGACCTCGTCGAGCCGGACGTGATCACGGTCGAGGATACGATGGCCACCAAGGGCATCCTCCCCGACCCCGACGTGAGGTAGCATTGCGTCGCCTCGGGCGGGAGCCATCGACCTGCATGCTCTCCGGTCCAGCAAGAGCTTGCGAACGTCGGTCGTCTCGCCGGCGATCATCCACCTTCGCACGAGGCTTCGGCGGGACTTCGTCGACCATCCGCCTTCGCACGAGGCTTCGGCGGGACTTCGTCGTCCATCGACCATCAATGGAGGCCGTTCAATGACACACCCCAACCTGCGAGCTTCAACAGGCCGTTCCGACGTGACCCTGGTCAACCTGAACATGCTGCTCATCCGCTACCTGGACAGCATCGAGCGTGAGCTGCACGTCACCCTTGGGCCCCTGTATCTCATCGCGGCCCTCGAGAAAGCCGGCTTCGTCGTGGATTTTCGCGACTTCCAGCTCTGCGAGGCAGCCGAACCCCTCGTGCCGCAGAGCCTGGCCGACTTCTGCAAGGACCCGGCCCCGGTCGTCGGGCTGTCCTGCATGGCGAACCTCCTGCCTTTCACCCTGCTTGCGGCAAAGGAGATCAAGGAGCGCTACCCGGACCGGGTCATCGTGCTGGGCGGCGTGGGGCCCAAGTCGGTCGAGAAGGCGATCCTCGAGCGCTTCCCCTGGATCGATATCGTAGCTCATGGAGAAGGTGAGAATAGCGCACCGATCCTCTTGAATGCGTTGAAGAAGGGAGATGCTCTGGACGCGGTTCCCGGGATCTTCTTCCGCAAGGACGGCGTAGTCGTGGAGAACCCGCCTCCGGACCGGATCGAGGACCTGGAGGCGCTGGGTCGTCCGGCACTGGAGCACATCGACTACAGCCGGTACGCGGGGCACAACGTGATCACGTCCCGCGGCTGCCCCTACGAGTGCACGTTCTGCTCCGTTGCACCGGTCTGGGGGCGAAAGCCGCATTTTCGCACTGCGTCAGGCATCGTGGCCGAGATGAAGGAGCTGCACGAGAAGTTCGGCGTGTCGCTGTTCCTGTTCCAGGACGAGTTCTTCGTCTCCTCGAAGGAGCGCGTGCACGAGTTCTGTGCGGAGCTTCGGAAGGCGGCGCTTCCGGTTCGCTGGAAAGCCTTCGCACGTATCAATCTCTGCGACCGGGAAGTCATGCAGCGCATGGCCGACGCCGGCTGCGTCGAGATCCGCTTCGGCATCGAGTCCGGCTCCAACCGAATCCTCAAGCTGACGAACAAGGGGTTCACCATCGAGGATGCGATTCGCGTCGTGTCCGAGGCGGTCCTGATCTTCCCCCGCGTAGACACGTTCTTCATCTGGGGTTTTCCGTTCGAGACCATGGAGGACTTTCACCAGACCGTGTTCCAGATGATCGGGTTCCGGCTCATCGGCGCCCGAATCCTGCCCTCGCTGCTCTGCCTGCTGCCGCAGACCGACATCTACCGGGAGTACAAGGACAAGGCGAAGCTGACCTTCTACCCCGGGCTGCTTCCCGAGTACATGCTGACCGGGCACGAGATCTGCGACGACGGGCACCTCCAGACATCGCCCAAGCACGAGTTCATCTTCGAGTTCATCCGGGAGAACCCGGACCTGTTCCCCGGGTTCTTCCACATCGACCTGGAGACGAACATCCTGCCCAAGTTCGAGATCCTCCGGAAGCACGGGTTCTATGCGTCCCGGGCCAGTGAGGTGAGTGAACAGGATTCCTGCGGCGCCCATTCCCCCCGCCTGGACGAAGAGCAGGTGCTCGGTGCGCTGACACGGGCGAGGGACGAGGACCGGTAGAGCCCCTCGCATAGCGTGTTTCTCCAGCAATCATGATGAGTTCCGGCGGCCCGCCGGAACTAGAAGTGGATCCACATGAGGATCGGGGCGATGATCATCGCCACGACCGAGACGAGCTTGATGAGGATGTTGAGGCTGGGGCCTGACGTATCCTTGAGCGGATCGCCGACCGTATCGCAGGTGACGGTGGCCTTGTGCATGCCGTCATAGGCATCGCCGTAGACCTTGTGTCCGCCTTCCTTGACCTGCTTCTTCGAGTTGTCCCAGGCGCCGCCGGCATTGGACTGGAAGATGGCCATGCAGACGCCGCTGATCGTGCAGCCGATCAGCAGCCCGCCGAGCATTTCGAGGGAGAGGATCCCGACGACGAGCGGGATGAGCACGGCCAGCAGGCCGGGCACCACCATCTTCTTGATGGCGGCGGCGGTGGCGATGCTGACGCAGTGGGCATAGTCGGCTTTTCCGTCGGCCGCAGCGATGATGGCCTGTTCTTCGGCGTTGGGCTCACGCTCCTCCATTTCGGCCTTCTGGGCAGCAATGAGGGCGGGGCGCAGCTCAGCGATCTCCCGGAACTGGCGGCGGACTTCCTGGATCATGTCCTGTGCGGCTTTGCCGACCGCGACCATGGCCATGGCGCTGAAGCGGAACGGCAGTGCACAGCCGATGAGCAGGCCGACGAGGACGTAGGGTTCGGACGCGTTGAGGTTGAGCGTGTGGCCGCTCTCGCCGATCTTGGTGATGTAGGCAGCCGTCATGGCCATTGCGGTCAGGGCCGCGGAGCCGATTGCGAATCCCTTGCCGATGGCCGCAGTGGTGTTGCCTACGGCATCGAGACTGTCGGTGCGGGTGCGGACCTCGCGGCCCAGCTTGGCCATCTCGGCGATGCCCCCGGAGTTGTCGGCAATGGGGCCGTAGGCATCCACGGCAAGCTGGATTCCGGTAGTGGAGAGCATGCCCACGGCGGACAGGGCGACGCCGAACAGGCCGCCCGTCATGTAGGCAAGGATGATGGCCGCGCAGATGAGCAGCACTGGAATCGTCGTGGAGTTCATCCCGAGGGCGAGCCCCTGGATGACGGCGGTTGCGGGACCGGTACGGGCCGAGTCGACGAGCCCTTCGACCGGCTTCTTGTGCGTCGCCGTGTAATACTCGGTCACGAAGCCGATGGCCATGCCGCACAGCAGACCGCCAATCACGGCCACAGCCAGGCCCCACCAGTGGAACTCGTCTGTCCTCCCGGTGATGACGTTGGCGGCCTTGATGGTCCCTTCACGCGGGAGCATGAATGCCAGGGCGGCAACCGTCCCGACGATCATGATCACGCCCGCCACCACAGTGCCGAAGTTCAGCGCTGCCTGCGGGTTTCCGCCTTCCCTGGTCTTGACGAAGAAGGTCCCGACGATGGAGGCCAGGATGCCCACCAGGCCCACCGTCATGGGGAGATAGATGGCATTCATGCCGTCGAAGCCCTGGTGTTCCGCAATGCCGAAGTACCAGGACATGCCGAGGATCATGGAGGACACGATGGCCCCGACGTAGGACTCGAACAGGTCGGCCCCCATGCCGGCGACATCGCCGACGTTGTCGCCGACGTTGTCCGCAATGGTGGCCGGGTTGAGCGGGTGATCCTCCGGGATGCCGGCTTCGACCTTGCCCACGAGGTCCGCTCCGACGTCGGCAGCCTTGGTGTAGATGCCTCCCCCCACTCGGGCGAAGAGTGCGATGGACGATGCCCCGAGAGAGAAACCGGACAGCACGTTCAGGGTCAGGTTCAGAGGGCTCGCCGGATCCGTGGCGCTGTATGTGGTTCCAAAGAACTTCGAGTAGATGATGAACAGCGTGCCCAGGCCGAGAAGGCCCAGACCCACCACGGTCAGCCCCATCACGGCACCGCCGGAGAAGGCCACCTGCAGCGCACTGTTCAGGCTGTGCCGGGCAGCACTGGCGGTACGGGTGTTGGCCTTGGTCGCCACCTTCATTCCGAAGAAGCCGGCCAGCGCGGAGCAGAGGGCCCCGACGACGAACGAGAGTGCAATCATGACGTGCGAGTCTTTGAGGCCGGCGTTGCTGACGCCCAGCAGCACGGCCACGCTCAGCACGAAGATGGCCAGCACTCGATACTGGCGTTTCAGGAACGCCATCGCACCCGATGCGATCCAGGAGCCGATCTTCTGCATCCGCTCCGTTCCCGGATCCTGTTTCGATACCCACGTTGCCTTGGTGAACGCGTACACGAGCGCGGCGACAGCGACTACCAGCGGTCCGAACAGATAGAAGGTCTGCATTCTCCCCCCCTTCCTTGCCTCGGGGACCACCCTCGAGGGCCGCGGCGGACAATACTGCACCGCGTCAGGGGTGTCAACAAGCGCGACCGAGCCTGCACGTCCCCCGCACGAGCGACGTCCGGCGACCTTCGGCCGGTGGTTTCCGTTGCGCGGGACCCCTCCCCTGAGGATAATAGGGCAGGCCGGGCGGCAGGCGCCTCTCGACCGTCTTGTCCCCGGAAGGCGAACGAGGCATGTCATGGCGGAATCGAGGACTGTGTGGGGCGCGGTGCTTGCCCTGGGGTGTCTGGCGATGACGTCCTGTTCGTCGGGTTCCACCACGCAGGTCGACGCCATTCCTGAGACGGCTGCGGGAGATGTTCGCGCCACCGACCCCGGCCCCGGGGTGGACCTGGTGGGGGATCCGGGGTATTCGGAGGTCCCCCTGGAGACCCTGCCCCGGCTCGATGTGGATTCCGACCAGTGGGTGGGCTTCGGCATCCCGTGCAGCGACGGGAAGGACTGCCCCAGCGGACTGTGCCTGGACACGGGGGCCGGCTCGCTCTGCACCAGCTCCTGCGTGGAAGAGTGCCCGGACGAGTGGAGTTGCCAGCAGATCGAGCAGTTCGCACCGGACTACTACTTCGTCTGCATTCCGCTTTTCTGGCTCATCTGCAAGGAGTGCGACGAGAACAAGGACTGCAAGACGCAGGGGGGCGTGTGTGCGGACATGGGGGACGAGGGGCGGTTCTGCTCGGTCTCCTGCCTTTCGCCCGACGACTGCCCTGCCGAGTTCGAGTGCGTTCCCGATTCGGGAGACGGCGGCGGGTTCCACTGCGTGCCGCCGTCAGGAAGCTGCCTGTGCCGGGCCGGCAACGAGGGCAGGAAGAAGCCGTGCAGCCGGAAGAACGAGTTCGGTACCTGCCAGGGCGAGCAGACGTGCGGCGGCGACAACGGTTGGAACGAATGCCCGGCCCCGGAGCCGGTCGAGGAGACGTGCGACGGCCTCGACAACGACTGCGACGGGCAGACCGACGAGGGGAAGAAGGACACGGACGATGATGGTATCGCCGACTGCGTGGACGAGGATGACGACGACGACGGCTACGGCGACGGCGACGACAACTGCCCCCTGACTGCCAACGAGATGCAGGAGGACCTGGACGAGGACGGCATCGGCGACCATTGCGATGACGACATCGACAATGATGGCTTCGACAATTCCATCGACTGCGAGGAGAACGACGACACAATCTACCCGGGGGCGGAGGAGCTCTGCGACCTCGTGGACAACAGTTGCAACGGCCTGGTTGACGAGGGATTCACCGATACCGACCTGGATGACGTGAAGGACTGCGTCGACCCCGACGACGACGCGGACGGAGTGCTCGACGAGGTCGACAGTTGCTCCCTCACGCCCAATCCGCTCCAGGAGGACTTCGACCTCGACGGCGACGGTGATGCCTGCGACACGGACGACGACAACGACGGCGTGCTGGATGCAGAAGACAACTGTAAGTTTGCGGGCAACCCGGATCAGGTCAACAACGACGGCGATGCGCTGGGCGACGCATGCGACCCCGACGACGACAACGACACGGTGCCTGATGCCGCGGACAACTGCCCCTTCCTGGCCAATCCGGACCAGCTCGACAACGACGGCGACCTGATCGGTGACCTGTGCGACCCCGACGACGACAACGACGAGATCACGGACCTGGCGGACAACTGTCCGTTCACGCCCAATCCCGAGCAGCTCGACGCGGACCTGGATGGCAAGGGCAACGCGTGCGACGACGACGACGACAACGACGGGATCCCGGATGTGACGGACAACTGTCCGACCGTGCCCAACGCGGCGCAGGGGGACAACGACAAGGATGGGGTAGGGGACCTGTGCGACTCGGACGATGACAACGACGGCCTTTCGGACGATGCGGACAACTGCCCCCTCAACCCCAACGCGACCCAGGACAACTGCGACGGAGACAAGCTCGGGGACGTGTGCGACCCGGACGACGACAACGACGGGCAAGCGGATACCATCGACTGCGCTCCGTGCGATGCCTCGGTGTTCCCCGGAGCCAAGGAGACCTGCAACGGCGTGGACGACAACTGCAACAGCTTCACGGACGAGAACACCGACGCGGAGTGCCTGCCGTTCGGCTGCGGAGGGGCGGCCGGGTGCTTCCCGATCTGCGATGCGAACAAGCCGTGTGCGGCCGGCTACTACTGCGACCTGAACGACGGGAACGGCAACGGCGACGATGCGGAGTGCCTGCCGAAGAAGGCCGGCGGATCCTCCTGCACCAGCTCGGCCGAATGCACCGAGGGATACTGCGGCAACGGGTTCTGCTGCGGCGCGGTCGGCGAGCTTTGCTGTTCGGCGGACAAGGACTGCGGGGCATTGGCCGGTCCGCCCGTGTGCGATTCGCCCGCGGCGTGTACGGGGCACCACACCGTGGGGACCTGCAACGCTGCCCACGTGTGCAAGCCCACGCAGGTATCGAATCCTGCTGCGTGCGCCGGGGCCACGTGCTACAACGGGAAGGTCTGCTTCGGTGCCGCCGTCTACCAGAACAAGCTGTGCAGCGCAGCGGGATCGTGCGATGCTCCCGGGGCACTGGCGCAGAATTGCGTGGGGGCCAATCCTTGCTGCACGTTCGGCTGCTCGAACGGTGCCTGCACGGCAGTGTTCAACAGTGGGGACCTTGGGTGCGCACTGGCTTGTCTCTACAATCCCATTTTCTGCCTGTGCATCTGAGCAACCCAGCCCCGACCACGCGGGAGGGGCCCTCATCGCACCGGCAGTGAGCTGGAGGCTGCATGGAACGGTACGCAAGGCAGTGGGTGTTTCCGGGAATCGGACGGGAGGGGCAGGAGAAGATCCTGGCAGCCCGAGTGGTCGTGCTCGGCTGCGGTGCGTTGGGCTGCTCCTCGTCCATGGCCCTGGCGAGAGCAGGCGTCGGGCATCTGACGCTGGTGGACCGTGATTTCCCGGAGCTGAACAACCTGAACCGGCAGATCCTGTTCGACGAGGCCGATGTGGCCGCCAGGATTCCCAAAGCCGTTGCCGCGGCCCGGAGGCTGGCGCAGATCAACAGCAGCATCCGGCTCGACCCGGTTGTTGCGGACGTCAACCCGGCCAATATCCTGTCCATCCTCTCCGGTGCGGATGTCGTGGTGGACGGAACGGACAATCTCGATACGCGCTATCTCCTCAACGACGCGGCAGCAAAGCTCCGCATTCCGTGGGTCTACGGCGGCGCGATCGCGGCCGGCGGAATGTGGATGACCTTCCGGCCCGGCAGGGGGCCGTGCTTCCGCTGCCTGTTCCCCTATCGACCCGGGGCCGGCGTTGGCGAGACCTGCGAGACCGCAGGCGTGCTGGGCGGGTTGCCCATGGCCGTCGGAGGGATGCAGGCCGTCGAGGTCATGCGCCTCCTCGTCGGCGAGGAGACGGTCGGCGGCCGCCTCGTCAGCCTCGACGGGTGGAAAGGCACCGTCGCCCAGGTCGACGTGGGCAGGTTGAGGGCCCGCGATTGTCCCACTTGCCGGGGCGAGTACGAGTTCCTCGAAGGGAAACACGGAAACCGGGCCGAGCTGCTGCTGTGCGGGAACACGGTGCAGATTCTCCAAGCGCGTGCGCAACCCGTTCAGCTCGACGAGCTGGCTGCCCGGCTCGCCCCGCTCGGCGAGGTCGAGAACAATGGGTTTCTCGTGCGATTCGTTCCGGAAGACGGGATCGAGATGGTGGTGTTCGCGGACGGACGGACGCTCGTGTGCGGGACCTCGGATCTGGCGAAGGCCCGGTCGCTGCACGCCCAGTATGTCGGGGCCTGACGGTGTTCCGGGAACGGGAAAGGGGATGTTGCGAGAGGAATGCAGTGGGGGGCCATGAGGGAGGGTGCTCCGCATCCGACCGGCCAGGAAACGGGAACGGGAAGGAAATCACGGGAGTGAAGAACAGGACGGAGGCAACATGAAGGGCATTCTGGCATCGATTCAGATTCTGGCCGTCGCTGGCACATTGCTCGCTGTGTCCTGCAACCGCGGCGAGTCCGAAATGGACATCCGGCAGGGCACCGACCTGTCGGAAGATGCAGCGGCTCTGGACCTGCTGCCAGGCGACGGGTCCTTTGGAGACGCCGACCCGGACGTGACGGCGGATGCGGGGGAGGACAGCGTCGAGGACCAGGGCCCGGACCTGGCGCCGGACACGGCCGGCGACGCGAACCAGGATGCGCTGCTCGACACGTCGCTGGACGCGGGCGATGCCCACCCCGATGCGGTCGAGCCTCCGGCAGAGTTCCACCCGCTCTATGACTTCGCCGGCCACGTGCTCTTGGCCGAGCTGTACGAGCCTGGCGGGAAGCTGATGTCCAGCGGAATCGACGTCCGTTTCGGAAGCGGCCCGCAGCCTCCCGGCTCGACCCTGATGTATGAGGAGGGCCCCTGTCAGTACCTCGTGGCCGCGGGCGAGAACAAGTGCACGCCTGCGTGCGAAGCGTGGACGCAGTACTGTGGGCCCGACAAGCTGTGCCACGACATTCCTCACCGGGTGTCTGCCGGAACGGTGAGCATCACCGGTACGAAGGAGCCGTTCCAGGCCAATCCGGACCAGAGTGCCTCGTATGTCGTCACTCCCGATCCCTCGGGTGACCTGTTCGAGCAGGGCAAGAGCGTGGTCGTGCAGGCAAGCGGCGGGGACATCCCGGCATTCGAGGTGTCGCTCGCAGGCACCGGGAAGATGGACGTGCAATGGCCCCAGCCGCTCGTCCTGAAGAACGGCTCGGACAACGTGGTCACCTGGGTCCCCCAGGGGGACGATGCCACGGTCGAGCTTGCGATTCTCATTGGCTGGCACGGCTCCCCTCCCGTTGCCACGCTCTGGTGCACGGCCCCGGATTCCGACGGCCAGATCGTGATTCCGCAGAAGATGGTGGAGGGCTATCCCCCGGCAGGCGGAATCGGCCTGTTCCAGCACATGTCCTTCATCCGTCGTGTGCACAGGGATGTCGTCGAAACGCAATTCGGCCCGGTCGAGGTCACGCTCTCCGGGCAGATCTGGTTCTCCATCGAGCACTGAATCGGCATCGCAATCGACATCGCAGCGACATCGCAATCGGGGGCTTGAAGGACCGTGGCGGTCCGGCAGGCATCCCTGCGGCTACTCTACGGGCCCCTGTGTGCACGCGTCTTTCGTGTAGACCACCGCCTCGCATTCCGGGCACTGGACCGTGAGCTTCCCGGGCTCCGCCCCCAGAATCACGCTGCAAAGGGTCCCGTCCGGCTTGATGTCGAACGGCAGGCAGCCGCTGACGAGGGGTGCAGTTCCCACGGGCCCGTCTTCCAGCGTGTGCGTCAGCGAGAACGTGCAGCTCCAGATTTCGGCAAGCTCGATGGTGCCATTGCCGCACGGCGGGGCCTCCGCTGGGCTGCACAGCTTGCCCGGCTCGATGTAGCAGACCGCACACGCGGCCAGGCACTCTGTGCAGCAGCCGTCCGCATAGGCCACACACTGCTGCCCCTGCTGGCAGTCCAGGTCGGTGGCGCACGTCGCCTTGCACTCGAGGGCCTCGCACGGGTCGGGCAACTCGCAGTCGAACGTGGGTTTGGCAGTCGGTTCCGGTGACGTCGTGAGCTTCGTCTCGTTCAGAGTGACCATGTCGGTCGAAGCGTTGACGAACTGCAGATAGAGCTTGCCCGGCTCGATGCAGTTGCCGCTGATGTCCACGGCGAACCATCCCTCGCCCTTCTTGACCATCGGAATCACCATGTCCGCGGTCTGCGCATATTTCGGCTCGAATGCGTAGGCGACCGGCTCGCCCCGCCGCAGAGCGACGGACAGCTTGATCTCGGTGGACATGCCGATGAACGCGCCCAGCATGCCCATGACGCCCGACATGTTGGCAAGCACCTCGATATGGATGTTTGCGGTCCCCTCAGCGACCTCGACCTCGTGCTGCAGGAATCCGGGGGCCCCCTTGGAGAACTGATTGTAGCCCGTGGACTGGACACCGGGCACAAACTCCGGGAAATCCCCGGCCGCAGTATCTTTCCAGGGCCGCACGCGACCGTTGCAGCCCAGCAGCCCGTGCTTCTCGAACACAGCCGACACCTCCTTGTCCAGCGGAGGCACGAGCAGAGCGGCCTCTGCGATCGTTGCCTCGGCCGCCTCCTGGAAAGTCGTCACCTGGTCGAACGTCTGCAGCGCGTTGAACGCCAGCACGTCGGTGGTCTCCTTGCCGACGGCCTCGCGCAGTGCCCAGAGCGCGGACGAGTAGATCAGCCCGTCCTTGTGCGATTCTCCGAAGTAGTCCGCAGGACAGGTCCGAACGATGCTGATGTCCCGCCCGTCGTTTTCGGACAACGTCCCGAGAGCGTACTCGCTGGCTTTCGGATCCCCCGTGATGGTGCACGCGAAGTAGTCCGCATAGGCCTCGTTGATCGCGGTCGGCGCGGCATCGAGCCCGTGGCCGTCGATCGCATAGCCGAACAGCCGCTCCCCGCCGACGACCGCGTGCGTGTACTCGTGGTAGATCACGTCTGCGTCGTAGGCGAAGTCGACCTTCTCCCCCTGCATGAAGAAGATGGCATCGTTCTTGAACGGCAGATCGAGGTCGTCATCCACGCCGACGTACTCCTTCAACATCTGCTCAGCCATCTCCTCGAGCTCCTCGAAGCTCTCCTTCGGAATGAACATGGCGTTGTCGAACGTGACCCAGCCCGTCGGGACCCCGGGGAACGGCGTCTCCATCTCGATGTAGCCCATCAGGTTCACGTAGGCCTCGAGCGGGAAGTCCATGGACGTGCTCCCGTGCGTCCCCTTGAAGTAGTCGTGCACCACGTTGACGTGGAAGAACATCATCAGCTCTGCGAAGGGATCGTCCGGGTCGAGCTTGTTCTCGGGGACTTCGACCGACAGGTAGCTTCCGTCCGCGTCCGGTGTCACGGTCTTCTTGATGTTGCACAGGCGCACGAGGGTCTTGCCGATGAGCGGCAGCTCGTACTCACGGAACCACCCGCCTTCTTCGTTGATGCAGTTGAAGACGTTGGCGAACGGCCCCGTGAGCTTCCCTTCCGGGTCGTCGAGGCTCGTCAGCGTGACGCGGGATGTCTTCCATTCATCCTTCTTGGGGTTGTTCAGGAACACGTTGGCCTGCATCGCTACGTCGGGAAGGTCGGGCGGAACGTCGCCGGCAACGTCGCCGGCAACGTCCACGGCAACGTCTTCAGAGACGGCGTCGGCAACGTCCTGCGCTACTTCAGGGGCGATGTCCTTTCCGCCCCCGCCCCCGGAGCCGCATGATGCGGCCAGGAGAAACGACAGGGCAACCAGGATTTGCGGGATGCAACGGATGCGGTCGTTCATGGCGTCCTCCTAGCGCCGCACGTCGTTGACGGTCTGCACCACGTCGCCCGTGGCCGCGTCGACCAGCACGACGAGCTTGGCCAGTCCGGGGATGGTAGGGAGGAGGACGCGGTACACGATCTGCGTCCTGTCGGCCGAGGGGAGCACGAGCTTCCCGGTCACCAGCGGTGCCGTGTTGCCCAGCTCCGCAGCATTTCCCAGCGAGGCCACGGCGGCCTTGCGAGCGGCCTCCGCGCCCACATCCGTCTCAGGCGGAGGCACGAGCACCGGGCGAACTCCCGAGCTGCACGAGAGCACCTTCCCGGAATCCGAGACCACGATCACCACGTGGCCTCCCGATACACGGATACCGTTCCATTCCTGCCCGAAGTGCACCGCGGTCCGTTCTCTGGACTGCTCGTCATGCGTCCAGACCAGGTCTTTGCCGCCGGCTCCCAGGAGATCGGCGAACTCCTCGGCAAACCGGGTTGCAACCTCCCGGGGCGTTCCCGTTGCGCTCCACTCCATCCCCGAAACCCGCCGCGGGAGCATGCGGGACTCGGGCCAGGTCACACGGAGCGAGTCGACCCCCCTTTCCCCGGCCAGGCGGGTCAACGCGCAGCGAGCCCC
>VGRX01000017.1 GCA_016875215.1 Deltaproteobacteria bacterium | reverse complement strand
GGGATGGCGGCCCGGGTGCAGCCTCTCCTCCAGGGGAGGAGTACCCTGCGGCCACGGGGCCGCAGGGGGAGGTGGCGGCAGGGAGTTGCTCCAGGATCGTGGGGCTGACAGGGCACTCGGCGGCCGTTCTCCTGCTTCGGCCGATGTGCCGGTACGCACGGGCAGACCGACGATCCTGGGGAAGCCCGGAAAGCCCCTTCCGCCCTGCGGCCCGGGAACGGCCGCGGCAGCAGCGGCCTTGCAATGGCACGGTCCGAGGTCCTTCCGCCTCCTCCAGGGAAGCACAGCCACCGGAGCCGGCCGTGCGTTGGGGGCGTCAGGATGACGTGCCAAGCGCATCCGCCGCAGGGTTGCCCGCACCGCCGAACGGAGTAGCGCATCCGCCGTCAGGTTGCCCGCACCAACGGCCCGGGAATGGCCGCGGCAGCGGCGGCCTTGCAGCGGTGATCTCCTCATCCCTGTGACTAACCTGTTGCCGGTGCTGTGGGAAGAGTTGGAGGCCGATTTCTCCACAGGCTATCCACAGGTTTCCCAGAGAGGGGGCGGGGAGTGCTCCGAGGCCGGGCCTGTGGGACCCCGCTGCTTTCCCACTTTCCCCCCGGAACTTTCCGTTGTCTTTGAAGAGGAATTGTTCTATACAAAGACCACGACCGTTCCGGCGGAGGTGGAAAACCGATGAAGTTCAGCGTCCAGAGAGACAGTTTCATCCGGCTGCTGTCCCGGGCCCAGGGGATCGTGGAGAAGAAGACCACCGTGAGCGTCCTGTCGCACATCATGCTCGAGACCCTGGACGGCCAGGTGAAGCTGACGTGCACCGACTACGACGTCGTGCTGCTCGACTCGTGTCCCGCCCAGATCGAACGCGAAGGCAAGGTGGTGCTCAGCGGCAAAGCGCTCTTCGACATCGTCAAGGTGCTTCCGTCGGTGGATATCTCCGTCGACAAGGACTCGGCCGAGCGGGTCGAGATCACGACCTCGAACTCCCGCTTCACCCTGTCCGGATTCGACCCGGACGATTTCCCGAGAATCGAGAAGGCCGATTCCGAAGCCGGCTTCATGCTGCCCGTCGGAACTCTGCGTCGGATGCTCGGCAAGACCGCGTTCTGCATGAGCCAGGAAGAAGTCCGCATGAACCTCAACGGCATCTACTTCGATATCGACAAGGATGCCGAAGATAACGTCAAGTTTGCGTGCGTGGCCACGGACGGACACCGGCTCGCCAAGGCCGGGGAGACCTTCTCCGGGCTGGATATCCCGTTCGAATCAAAGGGAGTGATCATCCACCGCAAGGGGATCCAGGAGCTCCGCAAGCTGCTCGATTCCGAGGTGACGGACGTGCACGTGGGCTTCGGGGCCGGCGAGGTGGTCTTCCGGGTCGGCAGCGCGGCGTTGTTCGTGCGTGAGATCGATGACGACTACCCCAACTACCAGGCCGTGATTCCCTCGGAGTTCACCCGCCAGTTCGTGGTGGATGTTCCGGAGCTGCTGGACGGGATGAAGCGGGTATCCCCGCTGGTCGATCCCAACGTGCAGACGGTGAAGCTCGAGGTGCGGCAGGACAAGCTCGTGCTGTCGGCCGCCAATGCGCAGCTCGGCCGCTGCGAGACCGAGCTGTTTGCAGACTACGAGGGGGAGCCCTTCGTCGTGGGATTCAACCAGCGCTACCTGCTGGATTGCATATCATCCGTGGAATCACCGCAGGTTGCGGTCCGGATGACGGAGCCGGGGGCGCCGTGCCTGGTCGTCCCGTCCAACCCCGAAGAGGGGACGATGTTCGTGCTCATGCCCATCGAAGAGGCGTAGTCGCCTCTCCGGGCGGGGCGAATCCATGCGAGTCGTTTCTGCCATACTGGAAGACTTCCGCAATCTCTCGGTCAGGGTCGATCTGGCTTGCGGCATCAACGTGTTCGTGGGGCGCAACGGTCAGGGGAAGACCAACTTCCTCGAGGCTCTCTTCGTGGCATGCATGGGTCGGAGCTTCCGGCCCGGCCGGCTGGCGGACCTGGTGCGGTTCTCAGCTCCCGGAGCGACGGTGGAGCTCGGGGTGGAGGAGCGGGGTATCGTCACGCCGGTCCGGGTGTCGATAGCGGGCAGCCAACGCCGGCACCGGGTCGGCGGGCGGGACAACTGCTCGCTGAGCGAAGTCGCCCAGATGATCCGGGCGGTCTTCTTCGGTCCGGACGACCTCGACCTGGTCAAGGGAAGCCCGTCGGGGCGTCGGAGCTTCCTGGACGAGGCCATTCGGGTGCACCACCCGCCATACGAGCGGCTGTTGATGGGCTACCAGCGCCTGCTCAGGGATCGCAACCAGCTCCTGCGGGATTTCGGCAGCGGCCGCCATCCGCCGGAAGAGCTCCTGGCATCGTACGAGGGCGAGCTGGCCCGCTGGGGAGGCCAGATCGTGAGCCACCGCTCGAGATACCTGCGCGACTACAGCCCGATGGCGGTCGAATTGGTTGCCCGACATACCGGCGGGCAACTGACACTGGAGCTTGCCCACGAGTGCACGGCAGGGCCCTGCGGCGGGGCGATCGAGGTCGGCGACGCGCAGGAGATGCTGCTCGGGCGCCTGCGGGACCTGCGGGGGGAGGACATCCGCAGCGGGAGCACCACGGTCGGGCCGCACCTGGACGACCTGCGCCTCGACGTGAACGGCCGGGCTGCCCGCCTGTTCGCGTCGCAGGGAGAGCAGCGCCAGGTCGCGGTGAGCATGAAGCTCGCTCAGCTTGCGCTCTGGAGGCAGAAGTTCGGCGTGACCCCGTTGCTGCTGCTGGATGACGTCCTGTCCGAGCTGGACTCGACCCGAATCAGGCTCCTGCTGGATGCGATCGCAGGATGGCAGGTGCAGGCGGTTCTCACTACAACTGCTCCGCCGGATGTGGTATGGAAGGACGACGATGCCTGCTTCCGGGTGAAGGAGGGAGGCATCTGTCGGGTCGACTTCGACAAGGTGGCGGACGAGGCATGAGTCAAGCCGGAGAGAAGAAGGGGATCGAGAAGTTCGTGATTCGCGGCGGACGTCCCGTGAGCGGACGGATCCGCCCCATGGGAAGCAAGAACGAAGCACTGCCTGCGGTTGCCGCCTGCCTCCTGGCCAGCGAGCCGGTCATCCTCCGCAACGTGCCCGAGATCGAGGACGTCCTGATCATGCTCGAGGTCATCGAGGCAATGGGGGGGCGGGTCGAGCGGCTCGAGCCGTCGGTCTTCCGGGTGGAGGCGCCGCAGCAGTCGGGCTGGCGGTTGGACGAGGGACTCTGTCGGAAGGTCCGGGCCTCGATTCTCTTCGTGGGACCGATGCTGGCCCGTGTGGGAAGGGTCGAGCTGGCTCCGCCGGGCGGTGACGTCATCGGCCGGCGGCGCCTGGACACGCACTTCGACGGGATGAAGATGCTGGGGGCATCGCTGACCGTCGGGCGAACCTATTTTCTCGAATCCCGAAAGCTGAGAGGAAGCGACATCTTCCTGGACGAGGCCAGCGTCACCGGTACCGAGAACATCCTCATGGCCTCGGTTCTGGCCAAGGGGCGCACCTGCATCCGGAACGCAGCGTGCGAGCCGCACGTACAGGGTCTTGCCCGCATGCTGAACTCCATGGGGGCCAAGATCTCGGGGATCGGCACCAATCTGCTGGTCGTGGATGGCGTGGAGCAGCTCGGAGGAACAGACTACCGCATCGGCAGCGACTGTCTCGAGATCGGCAGTTTCATCGGCATGGCCGCAGCGACCGGCGGTGAGCTCCACATCCACGAGGCAAACCGGGAGGACATGCGCAGCATCCTCATCAACCTGCGCAAGCTGGGCATCGAGACCTGGTGGTCCTCGGATGACGTCCTGGTCGTGCCTGGAGAGCAGGACCTCAAGATCCAGTACGAGCTGCACGGAGCGATTCCGAAGATCGACGATGCCCCCTGGCCGCAGTTTCCGACCGACCTGATGAGCATCGCCATAGTGGTGGCCACCCAGTCCAACGGGACGGTGCTCTTCTTCGAGAAGATGTTCGACGGGCGGATGTTTTTCGTGGACCACCTCATCGCAATGGGGGCCCGCATCATCGTGTGCGACCCACACCGCGTCGTAACGGTGGGACCGTCGAAGCTGTATGGTTGCCGGGTGGAGAGCCCGGACATCCGGGCGGGAATGGCGCTGCTGATCGCAGGGCTGTGTGCCGAGGGGGAGACGCACATCTTCAACGTACGCCAGATCGACCGTGGCTACCAGCAGATCGACGAGCGGCTGAAGACCATCGGTGCACAGATCGAGCGGATACAGTTGGGGTGAGTGAGGCCCGGGGGCCGCTCCATGTGCGGCTCGGCCTGGTGAGCGGGGAGGAGAGTCATGACCCAGAAGCCCAAAGCGGTACGTTGCCTCAAGATCGCTGAGCCGTTGTTGTTCGAGAAGAGCCGGAAGGGACGCAGCGGCTTCGTCGTGCCCGCAGACCCGTTCGCCGATGTGGGGGACGGCATTCCGGCGGAGCACCTCCGGGGCGAGCTGACCGGCCTTCCCGATGTGACCGAGCCCGAAGCGGTCCGGCATTTCGTCCGTCTGTCCCAGTTCAACTTCGGCGTGGATACCGGGCTCTACCCGCTCGGGTCGTGCACCATGAAGTACAACCCGAAGATCAACGAGCACGTGGCCTCGCTGCCCGGGTTTGCCCGGATTCACCCCTACCTTCCCGACGAGGCGGTGCAGGGGGCGCTTGCGCTCATGTGGGAGCTCGAGCGCTACCTGGGCGAGATCTCCGGGATGGCCGGTGTGACGCTCCAGCCCGCGGCCGGCGCTCACGGGGAGTTTGCCGGCATCCGCATCATCCGGGCAGCGCTCGAGAAACGGGGGGACAGGCGGAACAAGGTGCTCATTCCCGATACCGCTCACGGCACGAACCCGGCAAGCTGCACCCTCAACGGCTTCTCCGTGGCAGAGGTGAAGTCATCGGACCGGGGCGTGCTCTCGGCAGAGCAGGTCGCCCAGGTCATGGACGACGATACCGCGGCGCTCATGGTAACCAATCCCAACACGCTCGGGCTGTTCGAGGAGGAGATCGGGAAGATCGCACAGGTCGTGCATTCCCGGGGCGGGTACATGTACGGCGATGGGGCCAACCTGAACGCACTGATGGGGGTGTCGCGGCCCGGCGACATGGGCTTCGACGTGATCCAGTTCAACCTCCACAAGACGTTCTCGACTCCGCATGGCGGCGGCGGCCCCGGGTCCGGGCCGGTCGGCGTGAGCGCCGAGCTCGTGCCGTTCCTGCCGATCCCGCGGCCGATCAAGACGGACCAGGGATTCCGGCTCAGGACGGACTTCCCGGATTCCATCGGCCGCGTGCGTGCCTTCTTCGGCAACTTCCTCGTCATGGTCAAGGCCTACACCTACATCCGTGAGCTGGGGGGCGAGGGGCTTGCCCAGGCGACCCGCATGGCCGTGTTGAATGCGAACTACGTGCGGGCCCTGCTCAGGGGGCTCTACGACATCCCGTTCGACCGCATCTGCATGCACGAATGCGTGGCAACCGACGCCGGCCTGAAGAAGCAGAAGGTGAGCAATGTGGACGTGGCCAAGGGGCTCATCGATCGGGGCTTCCATCCGCCCACCGTCTCGTTTCCCATCTGCGTCCACGGTGCGCTCATGATCGAGCCCACCGAGACCGAGACCAAGGAGGAGCTCGAGCGTTTCGTCGAGGCCCTCAACGAGATCCGCGACGTCGCCATGACCGACCCGGACCAGCTCCACCTGGCACCGCACAACACCTACGTTTCCCGCCTGGACGAGGCCAAGGCCGCACGGGACCTCATCCTCACCGCAGACATGGTGGGGAAGGAGTAGCTCCGTCTGCGGCTTCACCGCCGGTTCGTCACCAGCACCAGGTAGTCTCCTTCGACCAGGCGGAATGGACCGTCCCGGTCGCACCGGGAGCCGTCCGGGCCGCAGAACAGTGAGACGTGGGCGGGCTCGGTGAGGGCGTAGAAGGGACCGGCGGCCAGTTCGGGAAGCAGGCGATCCCGGGGGATGAGGCGCACGGCATGCGACCGGTGGAGCAGCGGCTCCTTGTCCACAATGGTGAAGAAGCGGTCCGAGTCGGTCAGCATTTCCGGGGGCCTGTCGAGGAAATAGAAGAAGGCCAGCTCGTAGTGGTTCACCGAGACGACCCGTGCCCCTTTCTGCTCGACGGTCCTGGAAAGCCGCACCTGGTCCGGCGAGTAGTCGGGGGCGGCCATGTGGTGCAGGTTGTTGCCCAGGAACAGAGCCGCAGCGAGGCCGAAGCCGGCAAGGGCGAGAAGTCGCTCCCGCCCCTGCGGCCTCCCCCCGCCCGCCTCGAGCCGAGTCGAGGGGGGGAGGAGGATGGGGGGGGGCGCCTCGCTTCCCCACCTTGCGATCGTCCACGCTGCTGCGGCCATGATTCCGGGCAGCACGGGCAGGAAGTAGTGCGAGATCCGGGTCGAGGCGAGTTGCAGAGGGAGGGCGGTGCAAGCGATCACCAGCAGGAGGAGCCGCTCCGGGCACACCGGGGCCGCAAGCAGCGACCTGCGCTTCTGCCAGGCCCCGGCCAAGAGCCCGACCGGCCCGACGATCGCGAGCAGCAGGGTTCCCTTCTCGTTGTCCCACAGCTCCCGGAGGTAGAACAGCGGGTCCGGCTCGGAGAAAAGGGAGGTCGTTGCCCGGCTGAGGACATTGAAGCCGATGTACTCGGACCAGAATGCCTCGCCATGGCGGATGGATTGGGTGACGTGCCAGGGGAGGGCCAGCGCAAGGGCGCACCCGATGCCCGCCCGGAGGCAGGGGGAGAGCAGCTCTCTGCGCCGGGGGGAAAGCAACATGTCCAATCCGACGGCCCCCAGCGGGAGCAGCGTGATCGCCCCCTTGCTCATCAGCATCCAGCCGGCGGCGAAACCGGCGACGAGCCAGGTCCAGGGCCGCCGGGAAGCTCGGACGTAGCTGTAGAGAAAGAGGCAGAAGCCTGCGAGAAAAGTCATATCGGTCATGGGGCGGCGGGCGTTGAAGTAGAAGAGCGCTGAGGACAGGAGAAACGCAGGGGCGAGGAGGGGAAGGACAGGCGCCCCCATCCATCCTCCTCTTTCCCCCGACTCGGCTCGGGGCGGGAGGGGGGAGGCCGCGGTGAGCGGGGCGGGGGAGAGGCGAGACGACTCACGCACCAGGAGGAACAGGAAGAGCAGGCAGAGCCAGGCCATGACGATCGAGGGGAGGCGGGTGAAAAAGAGCGAGAAGCTTCCCAGGCTTCCGAACGCTGCCAGCAGCCAGATCGCCAGCGGGGGGCGCTGGTGGACCACGGCGCCGTGGAAGTCGAGGTCGAGCCAGTTGCCCGACTCGACCATGTGCCTGGCCATGGTCAGGTAGGTGATCTCATCGTGGTTCAGCGGGCTTCCGTCCCAGGCAAACGCGCACAGGAGCAGGCCCGCTGCCAGGAAGAACAGGATGGCGGGCAGTTGGGACGAACTCGGATTCGTTCCGGGCATATCCATCGACTCGTCGAGCGCCGCGTTGCGATCGCCTGTCGAGCCAGAGCCTGCAATCACTCGAGCCCGGTCCGGCGACCATCGACCCTCCGCCTTCGCACAAGGCTACGGCGGGACTTCGTCGACCATCGACCATTCTCGCCGGCCGACGGTCCATGCGGGTGACGCTACCACATTTCCCTTGACTTGTCGCTGGTTTGGCAGCATAGTCCTCTGGCTTTTGACTGGATGTGGAGAGAGGAGCAGCGATGAAGACGGTCAGTTGCAAGAAGGGAGAGCTCGATCGGAAGTGGTTCGTGGTGAATGCCCAGGACCAGTCGTTGGGCCGCCTGGCGAGCCGGGTTGCGCTTGTGCTGCGGGGCAAGCATACGGCCAGGTTCACCCCCCACGTCGACACCGGGGACTTCGTCATCGTGATCAACGTGGACAAGATCCGACTGACGGGCCTGAAGGCGTCGAACAAGGTGTACTACACGCACAGCCAGTATCCGGGCGGGCTGCGGTCCGCGGTTGCCGGCAAGGTCCTGGAGAAGCATCCGGACCGGCTTCTCCTGAGCGCGGTGCGCGGCATGCTGCCGCGAACGCCGCTCGGTCGGAAGATGCTGACCAAGCTCAAGGTATACCAGGGGGCCGAGCATCCCCACGCGGCCCAGCAGCCGGTACCGCTGGAGTTCTAGTCGAACAGTCGAGAGGCAGAGCATCATGACGGAAAGAAAGAGCGCTACTGGGCGGCGGAAGGAAGCCAACGCCAGGGTCTGGATCACGGACGGGACGGGCAAGATCGTGGTCAACGATCGGCCGGCTGAAGTCTATTTCTGCCGGGCGGTGCTGATGATGCAGATCGAGCAACCCCTCAATGCGGTCAACATGAAGGGGAAGCTCGACATCCACGTTCGGGCCCATGGAGGGGGGCTGTCCGGGCAGGCCGGGGCCGTGCGTCACGGGATCGCCCGTGCCCTGTGCTCCTACAACCCGGAGTTCCGTCCGGCACTCAAGAAGGGCGGATTCCTGACCCGTGATGCCCGCGCCACAGAGCGCAAGAAGTACGGCCGCCCGGGCGCCAGGAAGCGGTACCAGTTCTCCAAGCGGTAACTCCGTCGCTCGGACGGGCCGACGGGCCCGGGGTCCCCATTCTTCCTGTCGGTACGTTCGACGCTTGTCCCCGGAGGCATCCGGGCCGTTCCAGCGGCCGTTTCACTCGCGGGTTGAGCCTCTGACTTTCGAAGGAAGGCAAAATGAGCGCGGACAAGATCATTGCCACAGTAGAAGATCAGATCAAGACGTCCTACATCGACTACGCGATGAGCGTGATCGTGGGACGCGCGCTGCCCGACGTGCGTGACGGGTTGAAGCCCGTGCATCGGCGGGTCCTCTTCTCGATGCACGAGCTCAAGAACACCTGGCAGAGCTCGTACAAGAAGAGCGCCCGTATCGTCGGCGACGTCATCGGCAAGTACCATCCGCACGGCGACCAGGCGGTGTACGATACCATCGTGCGCATGGCGCAGACCTTCTCGATGCGCTACCCGCTGGTGGACGGCCAGGGCAACTTCGGGTCGGTGGACGGCGATCCGCCGGCAGCCATGCGGTACACCGAGGTGCGCATGGAGCGGCTGGCCAGCGAGCTGCTGGCCGATCTGGACAAGGAAACCGTCGATTTCGCGGACAACTATGACGGCAGCCTCAAGGAACCGCTCGTCATGCCCGCCCGTTTCCCGAACCTGCTGGTGAACGGAAGCTCGGGCATAGCGGTCGGCATGGCCACCAACATTCCTCCCCACAACATGGGGGAGATCATCGACGCCACCCTCGCACTGATCGCGGACCCGAACATAGTGATCGAGGAGCTGATGCGGCTGGTTCCGGGCCCCGACTTCCCCACCGGGGGCTACATCTTCGGCATCGAGGGGATCCGCTCTGCGTATCGCAACGGACGCGGCCTGGTCCGCATGAGGGCCAAGGCCAGCATCGAGCGCAACGAGCGCACCGACCGGGAAGCGATCATCGTCAACGAGCTTCCCTACCAGGTCAACAAGGCCCGGCTGATCGAGAAGATAGCGGAGCTCATCCGGGACAAGGTCGTCGAAGGGATCTCCGACCTGCGGGACGAGTCGGACCGTGACGGAATGCGCATTGTCATCGAGATCAAAAGGGATGCCATGGCCCGGGTGGTGCTGAACTCGCTGTTCGCCCACACCGCGATGCAGAGCACGTTCGGCGTGATCATGCTGGCCATCGTGGCCGGCCAGCCCAGGGTGCTCAATCTCAAGGAGATGCTCGAGAGCTTCGTGGACCACCGCCGCGACGTGGTCACACGCCGCACGGTGTACGAGCTGCGCAAGGCCGAAGAGCGGGCCCATCTCCTCGAAGGGTTCGTCAAGGCACTCGACCACCTCGACGCCATCATCGAGCTCATCCGGGCATCGAAAGACCCGGAGGAGGCACGCGACCGGCTGGTCGCCCAGTTCGAATTCTCCCCCCGCCAGGCCCAGGCCATCCTGGACCTGAGGCTCCACCGCCTGACCGCGATGGAGCGGGACAAGATCCTCGAGGAATACAAAGAAGTCCTCAAAGAGATCGAGCGCTTGAGGCTCATCCTGGCCGACGAGAAGGTGCTCATGAAGGTGATCGCGGACGAGCTGGTCGAGATCAGGACCCGCTACAACGATCCCCGTCGCACCGAGATCGTCCCCCAGGAAGGGGAGATCAGCATCGAGGACCTGATTGCCGACGAAGACATGGTCGTCACCGTGTCCCGCGAAGGGTACATCAAGCGCGCTCCGGTCGGCCTGTACAGAGCACAGCACCGCGGCGGCAAGGGCAAGAAGGGCATGGCCACCAAGGAAGAAGACCTCGTGGTCAACCTCTTCGTGGCCAGCAACCACACCAACCTCCTCATCTTCACGAACGCGGGCAAGGCCTACCAGATCAAGGTCTATGACGTCCCCATGGCCGGCAGGACCTCGAAGGGAAAGCCCATCGTCAACCTCATCCCCGTCGAGCAGGGGGAGCTGGTGCGGTCCATCCTCCCCATCCGGGAGTTCAAGGAGGAGAGCACCCTCCTGTTCGTCACGAAGCGGGGCGTGGTGCGCCGCACGGAGACCATGGCGTTCAGCAGGATCCGGTCGAGCGGCATCATCGCGATCGTGCTGCAGGAGAAGGATGACCTCATCCAGGTCGAGGAGCTGCACGAGGGGGAGCATGTCCTCCTCGTGACCCGTGACGGCATGTCGATCCGGTTCCCCGGCGACGACCTGCGGGTTCTCGGGCGGGCCACCCAGGGGGTGCGGGGGATCTCGCTGAGGGATGGGGACGAGGTGGTCGGCTGCTGCATCATCGGGCCTGAATCGGGCCCCATCCTCTCGGTCACCGAGAACGGCTACGGCAAGCGGACGGCGCCGGATGAATACCGGGTCCAGAACCGAGGCGGCCTGGGCATCATCACGATCAAGGTCAACGAGCGCAACGGACACGTCGTGGGCGTCCTCCATGCGGACGACGATGCGCAGCTCATGATGGTCACCGACCAGGGCAAGATCATCCGGACGCTCGTCAGGGAGATCTCGGTCATCGGCCGCAACACCCAGGGGGTCCGCCTCATCGTGCTCGACGAGGAGGAGAAGGTCGTGGCGGTCGAGCATCTCGTCGAGAAGGAGGAGGAGGAGGGGGAGAACGGTGAGGAGGGGGAGGAAACCCCCCCGACCGGCGGCCGCTTCCACTCTCCCCAGGTCCTGCGTCGCGACGAGCAGGATGCCGACGATTCCGCCGAAGGGGCCGAAGGCGAGTCGCCCGAGACCGGCGAAGCCCCGGTCGGCGAGGAGTCCCCCCAGACCACGCCCGAAGAAGACCAGTAACCTCATCGGCCCCCGGCCAAACCCACCCGCGCACGATTAACCTCATCGGCCCCCGGCCAAACTCACCCGCGCATTCCGCGCCGCACCTATGTCTTCCATAGGTCCTATAGGTCCTATAGGTCCTATACGTCCTATCGTCCTATCCCCCCGGCCGCCGCCTCGTCCAGGACCACCGTGCAGTCCGGGTGCAGCTTGAGCAGGCTTGCAGGCAGGGCCTCGTCGGGGTCGGAGGCTGCCAGCCGGGCCACGATGTTGGCCTTTCCCGTCCCCGTGGCGGCCACCACGAGCCGCCGCGCCTCCAGCAGCGTCCCGATGCCCATGGACAGGCCGTGGGTGGGGACCTGGGGCGCGGAGCTGAACAGGTACTCGTTGGCCTGTCTCGTGAGCTCGGTCAGAGGGCGCAAGCCGGTGCGGCCGTCCCGGGGGCTTCCAGGCTCGTTGAATGCGACGTGCCCGTTGCCGCCCAGGCCGAGGAGCGCGAGCTGCAGCCCGCCTGCGCAGCGGATGGCCTCCTCGTATCGGGCTGCCTCGGCAGCGGGATCGTCGCAGGCCGTGCACAGGGTGACCAGGCGATCCGGCGACAGCTCTGCCGGCGCGATGAACCGGGACAGGAGGAAATGCCGGAACGTAGCCTCGACCGGAACCTCCTTGCCGAGGAACTCGTCCAGGGCGAACCAGGAAGCTCGGGAGGCCTCGACCTCCCGGGTTGCCAGGCGTGGCGCCAGGGCTGCGTAGATCGGCAGCGGCGTCTTCCCGGTCGGCAGGGCAACGGCCGCGGTCGGGCATCCCCGGATCGTGGAGACAACGAGCGAGGAGACGTAACGAGCCACGTGAGCGGCATCAGGCAGGACAAGGAAGTTCATTTGGCCCTGTACCTCCTTCGAAACACCACCCGTACGAGCTGGGCGAGCTCCTTCCTCAGCAGCACCGCTCCCGCTGCGAGGAAGACGGCGGCTCCGACGGCCATGGCAATCAGGACGTGGACCAGAAGGTGCAGCTTTCCGGCATCGGGGGGGCACGGGAAGAAGGCCGCAAGGCGGTCCAGCGCCACGAGCATCACCCCGGAAGCGATCACGACCCGCACGAGCAGGCCCAGGTGGCTCACCAGCGGCACGTCCGGGGCCCGGCGCAGCAGGAGGACGAACAGAAGAAGCCCGGTCACCGCGGCCGACAGGCTGTTGGCTGCGGCGATGCCCCCGTGCGCCAGCGGAACTGCCAGGATGTAGCACCCGGCGACGTTCACCACCAGGGCCACCACGGATACCAGCATGGGCGTCTTCAGGTCCTTCATGGCGTAGAACGCCTGGTTGAGCGAGCGCGATGAGGCGATGAAGTACACCCCCATGCTGTGGAACAGCACGGCCAGCCCGGTCATGCTCGTACTGTCCGGGTCGAATGCCCCCTGCTGGAACAGGAGCCTCAGGAGCGGCTCGCGCACCGCGATGAGGCCGAAGGCAGCGGGGACCGTGACCAGGGCGAGCGAATCCAGTGCCAGCAGCACCGTCTCCCCGTACCCCTTTCGATCTCCGGCTGCAACCTGCGACGACAGCGCAGGCAGGATCACCGTGGTGATCGAGATCACGAAGACGCCCAGGATCAGCTCCTGGAGCCGGATCGAGTAACCCAGTGCTGCAATGGAACCCTCCGACAGGCTCGACGCGATCATCTCCGACACGAACACGTTGACCTGGTAGATGCCGGCAGCAAAGGCCCCGGGGAGGAAGACGCGGATGAGCTCACGCACCCCCGGATGGCGCCAGTGGAACGACAGCTTGAGGCGAAGTCCGGTCCTGAAGACCCAGGGGAGCTGGAACGCAAGCTGCAGGAATCCGCCGATGACGAACCCGACGGCGAACGCGTACGATGGGTCCGGAAACGAGTCGTGCAGCAGGTACGCTGCCAGGATGATGGAGAGGTTGAGCAGGATGGGGGTGAACGCGGACGGGCCGAATCGGCCGAACGTGTTGAGCACGGCCTGCGCCAACGCAGCCAGCGTCACCAGCAGCAGGTAGGGGAACGTGATCTGCGTGATCACCACGGTCAGTGCCAGCTTCCCCTCCACCGAGCCGAACCCGGGGAAGAACGCCGGCACGATCCAGTCGGCCAGCACGATCCCCAGCAGGCAGACCGCGGTGGCGACGCATGTCAGCAGCGTCAGGAAGGAAGACAGGAAGTTGATCAGCTCCTCTCGGGTCTTCTTCTCCTTGTAGCCGGTGAACACGGGGACGAAGGCCGCGGTCATGGCCCCTTCCGCCAGCAGCCGCCGGAAGAGATTGGGCAGCGTCGAGCCCAGGCCGAATGCATCGGCCCCGGTCCCCGTGCCCAGGTAGTAGCCTCGGACCTGCTCCCGCACCAGGCCGAGGACGCGGGACGCAAAGGTCAGCACCGTCATGACGGCAGCGGACTTGAGGATTCCCCTCCGGGAGGTAGGTCCCAGCGGCTGGGCCGTTTCAGGCGTGTCGCTCAAGTTGCTCCCTCACCTTCCCAGCTTCTTTTTCGCCTCTTCCCACATCCTGTCAAGTTCCTGGAGGGAAAGCCCCTCGAACGTGACGCTGCGCTCCCTCGCCTGGCGCTCGATGTCCGCAAAGCGGGCGGAGAAGCGGGTGTTGGACCGCTGGAGAGCCTCCTCCGGGTCGAGGTCGAGCTTGCGGGCCAGGTTCGAAAGCGCAAAGAGGAGGTCGCCCAGCTCGTCGAGCTTCTCCTGCATGTCCGAAGCAGCGGCCAGCTCTTCCGCCTCTTCCCGTATCTTGTCGAGGACTCCGGTGACGTCGGGCCAGTCGAAGCCGACCCGGGCGGCGGTGCGGCTCAGGCGGACGGCACGGGCCAGCGCGGGCATGCTCCTGGGGACGCCGGAAAGCAGCCCCTTGGGTCTTTCCTCCTCGTTGCCTTTCACCTGCTCCCAGATGTCGACCACTTCGGAGGCCGATGCGGCGGCCTTGTCACCGAACACGTGCGGGTGGCGGCGGATGAGCTTGGTCGCAATGGCGTCCGCCACGTCCCGGAAGCCGAACCTCCCCTCCTCGTTGGCAATCTGGCTCTGGAACACGATCTGGAGCAGGAGGTCGCCCAGCTCTCCTTTGTGCCTGTCCGGGTCTCCCGAGTCGATGGCATCGAGGACCTCGTAGGTCTCCTCGAGCAGGTAGGGCTTGAGCGTCTGGAAGGTCTGCTCCCTGTCCCAGGGGCAGCCGGTCTCCCTGTCGCGCAGCCGGCCCATGATCGCCAGGAGACGGTCGACAGGATCCGGGTCGTCCGGCACGGGAAGCGGGGGACGGCCGGGAGACGCGGGGGGAGTCTTGTCGGGCATGTCAGGACCTCCGCCTGGTGGAGGAAGAAGAGGGGGATCGGTTCCGCCCCCGATTCCGACCCCGAGCCCCGAGAGGCTACTGGCCGAAGGTCACGGTCCCCGCCAGCGCGAGGTCGTGGAAGTCGTTGCCCACGGGAGACCAGACCGCTGCCCAGGTCCCATTGTTCGACAGGCGGAAGAAGTTGGCCGAGAACTTCCGGTCGGGTCCGGGGGGGCCGGTCATGCCGGGCAGGCTCTTCCACGGGATGGCCACTTCGACGGCGTACCCCTTGTCCGGAGAGGGATCGTTGAGCGATCCGTCGGCAAGGGCCTTGACCTGCACGTCCATGTTGAACTGGGACGCTACCTTCCATGCCGGTTCCCGGTACGAGGTGAACCGGGCATCGAAGATCACGCCGGCCGGGGATACCTGGAACTCGAGGTAGTCCAGCCCGTCGGCATCGGGGTCGAAAAAGAACTCCATGACGTCCGAGGAGCCGGACTTGCCGCCGCTCCAGAGGGTTGAATCCCGGGCCGTGTACGGGGTCCGCAGGTCGGAATCCGCCACCTGGTATGCGAGGTAGAGGTTCGTGTCATCCCACATCATGCCGGCTTCCACCTTCTCGGCTTCGGGGATGAGCTTCCCGTCGGTGGTGTAGAACGGGCCGACATCGACCATGCCCTGCTTCCAGCCGGCCTCGTCGAGCTTCCCGTCGACGCTGACCGCTGCCGCGGTCTTTCGAACCACGAGCTTCTTCTGCTCGACGTCGCCGACCAGGAAGGCCGCGACCAGGAGGCGGTCCTGCTTGTCGGTTCTCGCCCTGCCGGCCGTCTTGACTGCGAGCCGGACGTTCTTCTTCTCCTCCTTCCAGGCACGGGCATCGAAGAAGCCGACCCAGGCCTTGGCCGGCCCGACCGGGAAGTTGGCATCGAGCTGGATGGCGATCTCGTCCTTGACGACTTCGCCGGGGTTCCAGTTGGCCGTGGGGTACAGGCCGCCCACCGCGTAGTGGTCAAACGTCTTGCGGGCCTTGGTGGAATCGAGGTGCACGAAGATCTTGAAGTCCCCGTCGACCTTGGCCAGCGACTTCCAGTAGAGCGTGAGTGCGACCCCGTCCCCGGGCTTGACCTGGGTCTTGCTCAGGGAGTACGCGGCCAGCTCCACCTTGTCGTCGAAAACGGTGCCCACGGGCACGATCTCCGGCCCGGTGGGGACCTCGGAAAGGACGCTGTCCTTGACCTGCTGCTTGTCCAGCTCGGTGAGCACCTTCTTGGGGGATCGGCAGGCCGCGGGAAACACCGCGATGAGCAGCAGCGACAGCAGGATTCGGGTTGAGCGGTTCATGGTCACGACTCCTCCGTTCTAGTCGTTGGACGGCTTCTTCTTGCGGCCGGTCTCGGTGCGGCGCTGCGAGTGCCCCATGCGGAAGTCCTCGCCTTCCACCCGCATGAGCCGGCACATCTCGTGCAGGCGGGAGAAGATGCGTTCTCCCACCCGGTCCTTCAAGGTCTGGGCCAGGAGCGCCTGGCCCGCATCGGTGTACGATACCCCGGACGGGGATCTGGGGGGTTCCACCGGCGGGTAGTTGCTGGAGCAGTGCAGGGTACGCCGGGAGTTGTAGCGGTTCGAGATGAGCTGGTCGAGGACCGTGCCCTCGTAGTCCGAGGCCCGTCCCTTGCCCAACTCGTCGATGATGAGCACCTGGGCCGAGAGCAGGGGGGTCAGCACCTCGCTGTCCCACCGTCCCTCGTTGTACGCGGCCTTCAGGTCCATGATCAGGCGGACGAAGTCGATGAAGCGGACCGAAATCCCCCGCTCGAGGGTCAGGTAGGAGGCCAGGCCGCACAGGAGGTGCGTCTTGCCCACCCCGGGCTCTCCCCACAGCAGGAAGCCGGAATCGCCGGGCTGGTACGCATCCCGGTGCTTGAGCAGGGCGTACTTGACCTCCTTCTGCGTGCGGTGCGTCTCGACCAGGTCCTCGATGAACGAACCGGAGAAGCGGGCGGGAACGCGGGCATCGTTGAAGAGCTGGATGCGACGGTCGAGCTGGTCGCAGGCGCAGCGGACCGCCAGGTTGTTCCCCTTCTCGTCCCGCGTGACCAGCAGGTGGCTGCCGCCGCACCGCGAGCAGGGTGTCATGCACGCACAGCGCCGGGCACTGGCATGCTCGCCGTCGGTGCCGAGCAGGTAGCCGCTCCCTTCGCAGCGGGCGCAGCCAGCGGTCTCTTCCGGGGGGGGCGTCACGGTGCCAGCTCCATCAGGTGGAGGTCGGCCCTGAGCAGCTCGGCGAGGATCGCCTTCATGCGTCCTGCCCGGGCTTTGCTCGAGAGCCCCGTTTCCCGGCTCAGGCGGGCCGCTGCTTCCCTTTCCAGCGCCTGTCGCCGGGGCTCGTCCAGGCGGGTATGATAGAAGGCCAGGGTGGCCTCGTCAAGCACTTGAAGATCGTACGAAAGGGCATCGGGAGAAAGCCCGCCGGCCACCTGCTCCGCCAGCTCCCGAAGGCGTGCCGCTGCCCTGTCCAGGGCCTCCGTCGCCTCGGGGCGCTCTTCCCGCTCCCGAGCCAGCTCCAGCTCGGTCGAGAGCTGCCGGACCCACTGGACCGCAGAGGGATCCGGCGCGGGCAGCACGGCGGACCCCGTTGCCCCCACGGAATCCCCCGCCGACCCGCTGCCGGCCGCCGAAGCAGAGCTCGCCCCCGTACCCGCGGACGGCGGGATCACTGCCGGCGAGGACCTGAACCTCCTGACGCTCGCACCGATGAAATGCGAGTAGAACGAAAGCTGGTGAGGCGGTCGCTGGCCTCGGGCCGCATGGAACTTGAACGAGCGGAGCCCCAGGACCAGCCCTGCGAGCACCACCTGCATCGGGACCCCCTTCAGGTACCACCCGCGCACCCGCTCGCAATCGCGGGGGGACAGCACGAACCCGGACGTCCGCACCACGCAGAAGAACCGCTCGATGTCGTTGAGATACTGGAAGAATCGACCGGTCATCCGATCAAATGTCCAGGTTGCTCACGTTCAGGGCGTTCTCCATGATGAACTCCCGCCGCGGCTCCACCTCGTCTCCCATCAGCACCGTGAAGAGCTGGTCCGCGTTGACCGCATCCTCGATCCGGACCTGCAGCATGGTCCGCGTCGAAGGGTCCATGGTCGTCTCCCAGAGCTGGTCCGGGTTCATTTCGCCCAGGCCCTTGTACCGCTGCAGCGAGTGCCCCTTGCGGGCCAGGTCCATCAGGAAGTCGAGAGACGACTCCAGGGTGGGAAGCTCGACCGCCTCTTCCCCATCCCGGAAGATCTGGTAGGGCGGTCCGCCCAGCGCCTTGAGCTCCTCGGCCAGCTTCTTGAGCCGGACGAACATGTTCGTCTCGAGCAGCTCGTGGTTGATGACCGAGACCTTCTGCCGCCCGTTGCTCACCGTCCGGGTGGAGATCTGGAAGCAGTCGTGCTCCTCGTCCCGCTCCAGGTCGAAAGAGAGGGGGAAGATCTGCGGTACGTTCTGCTGGAGATAGAGCTCCATGCGGCTCAGGGCGGAGGTGACCGTGCTCTCGCCCTTGAGGTCCGTGGTGCTCAGATCGGTCGCGGTCAGCATGGCATCGAGGATGCGGACATCCATCTTGCGGTCGAACGGAGCGATCCAGTGGCGGTAGCGGATGACCCCCTGCATGACGTCGACGAGCTGCTGGGCCGTGACCGTGGACTTGCCGTTGCCGGCCACGAGCCGGGCTGCATCGGCCGCTGCGGAGAGCAGGTAGTCGTTGAGCGCCTGCTCATCCTTGAGGTATCCCTCCTTCTTCCCCTTCTTGATCTTGTACAGGGGCGGCTGTGCAATATACAAGTACCCTCGCTCAAGAATCTCCGGCATCTGGCGATAAAAGAATGTAAGAAGAAGTGTTCGAATATGGCTACCGTCAACATCAGCATCTGTCATGATGATGATCTTGTGGTAGCGGAGCTTGGACACGTCGAAGCTCTCGGGACCGATGCCGGTGCCGAGCGCGGTGATCATGGTGGCGATCTCCTCGTTCTTGAGGATCTTGTCGAAGCGGGCCTTCTCGACGTTGAGGATCTTGCCTCTCAGGGGGAGGATGGCCTGGAAGCGGCGGTCTCGACCCTGCTTTGCGGAGCCGCCTGCGGAGTCTCCCTCGACGATGTAGAGCTCGGCCTGGGTGGGGTCGCGTTCCTGGCAGTCGGCCAGCTTGCCGGGGAGGGAGGCGGAATCGAGGGCCCCTTTGCGGCGGATCATTTCCCGGGCGCGGCGTGCGGCTTCCCGGGCGCGTGCGGCCTCGACGCACTTGCCGATGATGGTGCGGGCCACGTTCGGGTTCTCGTCCAGGTTCATGGCGAGGCGTTCGTTGACCACGGCCTCGACGACGCCCTTGATCTCGCTCGAGACCAGCTTGTCCTTGGTCTGGGAGGAGAACTTGGGGTCGTGCATCTTGACCGAGACGATGCAGACGAGCCCTTCACGGACGTCGTCACCGGACAGTCCGTCCAACGCCTTGAGGAGGTTGTTGGCCAGGGCGTAGCTGTTCAAGGTGCGGGTGAGCGCGGCCTTGAAGCCGGACAGGTGGGTACCGCCGTCCCGGTTGCGGATGTTGTTGGTGAAGCAGTAGATCTGCTCCTGGAAGGAGCTGTTCCACTGGATGGCGACCTCGACGGTGGTGGCATCGCGTTCGGTCTTGAAGTGGATGGGGGGGGCGTGGAGGGGGGACTTCGAGCGATTGAGGTGCTCGACGAAGCTGGCGACGCCCCCCTCGTAGTGGAACTCGGCCTTCTTTCCGGACTTCTCCTCTTCGAGGAGGATGGTGATGCCGGGGTTGAGGAATGCGAGCTCCCGAAGGCGCTGGCCGAGAATGTCGAACGAGAAGTCGACGTTGGAAAAGACCTGCGGGTCCGGGTTGAAGGTGACCTTGGTGCCCGAGCGGGTGGTCTTGCCGACCTCCTTGAGCTCGGCCACCGGCTTGCCGCGGGAGTACTCCTGGCGCCAGACCTTCTCGTTGCGGTAGATCTCGAGCTTGAGCCAGTCGGACAGGGCATTGACGACGGACACGCCGACGCCGTGGAGGCCGCCGGAGACCTTGTAGGAGTTGTCGTCGAACTTGCCGCCGGCATGGAGCTCGCACATGACGAGCTCGGCAGCGGAGCGACCGGTCTCCTTGTGGATGTCGACCGGGATGCCCCGGCCGTTGTCCGCCACGGTGACCGAGTTGTCCGCGTGCACGGTGACCATGATGCGGTCGCAGAAGCCGGCCAGCGCTTCGTCGACGGAGTTGTCCACGACCTCGAAGACCATGTGGTGGAGGCCGGAGCCGTCATCCGTGTCGCCGATGTACATGCCGGGGCGTTTGCGGACCGCGTCGAGCCCTTTGAGGACCTTGATGTTGTCCGCGGTGTAGAGGCCGCCGTCGGACTTGCCGCGGTGGTTCTCGTCGAAGAAGTCCTCCTCGTCGACCAGCTCTGTGGACACCTCGGAGGTGTCGACCTGCTCAGGCGGGGCTTCCTCGGGGGGGAAATCGTTGCGTTCTTCGTCCATGGTTCCGCTCCTGCTTTCGAAACGACAGCAGCGCATACTATTAGATCAGATCTTCCATGTAAAGGAAATTCGCGCACGCGCGCCGCGCGCGCACGATCAGCGTCCTTAGGGATTGGGACCTACCTTGCCTCCCTTCTCCCACAGGGTCTGCCGCCAGTGCTTGATCTTCTCGCGCAGCTCCTTGACCTTGTCGGGCATCTGCCGGGAGATCTCGTGTCGTTCGCGTGGGTCTTTGGCCACGTGGTAGAGCTCCACCCACTCCCCCTCCTTGCACACCTTGGAGGCCACGGTCGGGCAGATATCGTCCTTGGCGGTGTGGAGGAGCAGCTTGTAGCCGCCCTCCCGGTAGGTTCGGGTGGTCCAGCGCTCGGCAAAGGCCCCGTCGTCCGGTAGAGGGATGCCATCCACCAGGACCGGCTTCAGGGAGCGACCGGTCATGCGGGGATCGACGGGGAGGCCGAGGAGGTCGAGCAGGGTGGGCACGATGTCCACATGCTCGGCCACGACGTCGGAGACCTGGGGCCGGATCAGTCCGGGAAGGGAGAACATGATCGGGACGTTGAGCTCCTCGTCATACAGGGTCACGCCGTGCAGGTGGAAGCTGCGATGCTGGTCCCGCACCGAGTAGCAGTCGTGTGCGATGTCCATGACCTCTCCGTGGTCCGAGGTGAGCAGCACCACGGTCTCCTCGTCCAGCCCCAGGTCGGCCAGCCCTCTGACCAGGAGGTCGATGTGCCGGTCGACCCAGTTGACCTCGCCCAGGTAGCGGATGTCGGCCAGCGGCTTGCTCTTGCCCAGCGTGGTCTTGACATGCTCGAGGGATTCCTGCGGCGGGGCATACGGTTGATGGGGGGCGATGAGGTTCACCTGCACCAGGAAGCGGTGGTTCTTGTGGGCCTCCATGAATTCCAGGGCACGGCGGACGAGGAGCGGATGGTCGGTGGATTCCCGTCCGGAGTCCTGGAGCACGTCGAACGCAGGATCCGCTCCGAACTTGTACCCTGGGAAGTAGAGGTGGTTGTGGGTGGCCCCGAAGGTGACGTACCCGGCTTCGTGCAGGATACGTGTGATGTAGGTGGGCCGGGCCTGGTAGAAGTTCGGCCGGCGATCCTGCCCGGCCCAGTAGAGCGTGAGGAAGCCCATGGCCCGGGGGTGGGCTCCCAGCAGCAGCGTGTTCATGGACAGGAGGGTGGTGTTGCCGTTCGCGAACCCCTGAGGGAACGTGGTCCCGCTCTTCTCGAGGGCATCGATCGCCGGTGAGATGGACGGGAACTCCGTGTTGTGGACGCCGACGACATCGGAGCGCAGCGCATCGACCACGATGAACAGCACGTTGTACCCGCGGTTTTCGACTGCTGCGAAGGGACGCTCGAGGCGGGGATCCTGCCACACTGCGTACAGCCCCTTGCCGCTTCCCGGCTTCTCCATCCCCGCTGGGCCATCCCCTGCCGCCTGCACGTCGACCTGGAGCTGAAGGCACCATGACGGCAGCTCGAAGCGGGTCTCCGCAGGCCAGGTGCGGACCTGACCCAGTCCCACGCTCTCGGCGTCGAGCGTGCCGATCTCCGACTCCTTGCCCGCACCGTGGCAGACATAGCGCCAGGTGGCCTTGCGGGCTTTGCCCCCCGAGTGTGCGACGAGGTGGACGGCCGCCAGCGTGCCTCCTCCCGAGTCATCGACCGGCAGCGTCACCCTGGAGCCCAGCGGAATCACCAGGGCCTCCCGCATGTCCCGAAGCGCCTCGTCCGGGAAGTTGAGGATCACCCGGCGGTGGAACTTCTTCTGCTCCTCGAGTCCCTGCGAGAACCAGTAGGGCTGGAGGTGCTTTCCGTCCTGCGGGACCGAGGCTTTCCCGATTCCGCCGGGGATGTCCAGCCTGGCCCGGGCCAGCCGGTCGAGCAGGTGGGTCGTTCGAAGTCGGGTCTCGGCCTCGGCCGATGCGCTTGCACTGGTCGTCCCCGCCACGGACGAGGGTGACGAGCGAGCTTGCAGCGGCCCATCGCAGGCCAGGCACGTGCCGTGGACAATGCTCACCAGGCTGCAGGTCAGGACGAGCACGATCCGTGAAGCGGCCCCCATGCCCCCACCTCCGGCCTGCGAGGTTACACCGGCTGCGGGAACGCGCAAGTTCGCTGGGCAACCGCTCACAGATCCACGTGCAGCACTTGCGGGAAGTCCTCCCCCCAGAAGTTCCTGCCGACCCGTGCGAACGTCTCGGTCGAGTCCGTGGCAAAGAAGCGGTGGGAAGGGGGCTGGGCATCGGCCAGGAGGTCCTGGGACGTGAGGAGCTTTCGAAGCTCGACAGCGATGCTGACCGCGGAGTCCACCAGGACGATGTCGCGCGGGTGCTCGGTGGCGAACAACGCATTGAGCTGCTCTTTGAACAGCGGGTAGTGAGTGCATCCCAGCACGAGGGTGTCGATCCCCTTCTCCACCAGGGGGGTGAGGTACTCCTTCAGCACCAGCCGGGCCACTTCGGTCCCCACCCACCCCTCTTCCGCCAGCGGGACCAGCAGCGGGGTCGGCCGGGAGTAGATGCGGGCTGCGGAGGCCACCTGGAGGATCGCGGACTCGTATCGGCCGCTACGGATGGTCCCCGGCTGACCGATGACGCCGATGATGCCGGAGCGGGTGGCAGCAACAGCGGCCCGGGCGCCCGGTTCGATGACGCCCAGGACCGGCACCGACACGATCTCGCGCAGGGCCGGAAGCGCCACCGAGGAGACCGTATTGCACGCGACCACGATGGCCTTGAGCTGGCTCTTTGCCAGGAACGACACGTTGCGTACCGCGTACTTGATGACGGTCTCTGCGGACTTGCTGCCATAAGGAAGTCGGGCCGTGTCTCCAAGGTAGATGAGGGTTTCCCCGGGCAGCTCCCGGGCGATCTCCCGGGCAACGGTGAGCCCACCGATTCCGGAATCGAACACCCCGATCGCTGCATTGTGGTTCATGGTCCATCCTCCGGGACGGTCACCGGGTAGCTGTCCTGGCTGACTGAGAGGGAATGGAGGTTCAGGTCGTTGAACAGGAAGCTCCGGTTGTAGTCCCAGGGCTTGCCCTGCCCCATGAGGTACCCGTTGAGCTCGAGCTCGACCGTGTTCGGCCCGAACCGGTGAGGGGATTCCGCGTCGTCCAGGTTGGGTGCAGGATTGCGCAGCAGGCGGCCTCCGTACAGGTCTTCGGGCAGCTCGGGGAGGCGGATGGAGGTCACGGTCGGTGGGCAGAGGATCTCCCACAGCTTGTGCGATTCCGGGCCTCCGATGGCGAACCCGGGATTGATGTTGTTGGCCGGTCCGGACACAAGGTAGCCCAGGCGGATGGCATACAGGTCCGGGGAGCTTTCGGGTTGGCCGATCGGCTTCCAGGAGATCGTGCGGTCAACGAGCGTCCCGCCGGGGCGGTCGAGCGGGAAGTGGGAATCGGGCACGGTCTTTGCCTGGACGCACGAGCCGGGGGGGGGGAGCTGTGGCGGATCCTTGGGGCAAGGCCCCGGCTTGCCGGTAGCAGGCGGGCTGGGCGAGAGTCCTTCGGGGAGCCGAAGCCACTGCCAGGCGACGTTCATGGCCAGCGGTTCCGGCGGCGGAACCTGGTCCCGGAGGATCACGGTGCTGATCCCCGGGGGATCGGCCCCGAGGTAGGCTCTGCGTCCGGCGAGGCCTACGGTCATGTAGAAGAGGTCGATATCGAGCTCCTTCATGAGCGGGTGGTCCGGGGCCGGGTAGAGCGCGGTCGCCGGATTCACGAAATCGGTGTCGTTGCAACGCCCGTCCACGTTGGTCCAGATGTAGCCGTACCGCCCGGTGTCCATGACCGGCATGAGCAGTCCGTTCTCGAACGGCTTGCCGGTCAGCGGATCATCCGGGAAGCTGCCGAGGTTGACTTCGAAGGACCGGGTTGACTGCGGGTCGAGCATGTCGAGCGTGAGCGGGATTTCGGTGGCTTTCGTGACCTTGCCGGCCTCGACCGTGGCCACCACGGCCCCCATGGCGCGTGGCTGGAACCGCAGCTTGTACGGGTCCGACAGGGTCTCCATGATGCCGTAGCCGTCCCCGGCAAGGGCCACCACGAGGTACTCTCCGGGGCGAAGCCCTTCGAGCTCGTAGTCGGTCTTCCAGTCGTAGACCACCATGTTCGGGGGGATGCAGTCGAGGGGGCTCCCGGTCGAGCAGAAGCTGCCACCGGCCCCCTCGTAGGCCAGCACGGAGCTCATGCTGAGCGAGACCAGGTTCACGTTCTTCAGTCCGACCTGGATGATGCCGATGCTCCACCGGTCGAAGCCGGAGCTCGGCTCGAACGCAGGCAGGCCGTACTCTCCGTCGAAGCCCAGCACGCTCCCCGAGATGGTACCGGTCAACCCCTCGTCCTTTCCTGGCACCGGGTCGAAGGGGGTCATGGGCAGGCAGACGTGGGAGGCATTGATCCCCACGACGGTGCAGGCCTTGAATCCATCCAGGGCAACGGTCACGGTGACCGGACCTTTCAGCTCCGAGTCCTCGAAGTCCACATAGCCCTTGTCACCGACCGTCCCCTCCCATCGCTTGCCGGGCTGCCAGTCCGCATCGACGAAGATGCGCGTCCCCGGGACCGGCTCGACCATGCCGTCGGGGTCGGTGATCGAATCGCCATGCACTGCGAACACCCGCAGGGTACCGTCGATCCCCCCCTCGTCCTCGTAGGGGGGCGGGTTGACCCCGGGCAGCGGGAGCTCCGAGAAGAAGTAGACCTTCAGCATCTTCTCAGCCTGAAGCGGTCCGGCCACGGCCTTCACGGTCAACGCGACCTTCCCTTCCACCTCCCGCGTCAGGGTGGCCCGATAGATGCCGTCCTTGCCTGGAACGAAGGGGGACAGGCTGGCCGGTTCCGCCGTGCCCGCCGCGGTCGTAGCGGTTCCGGAGACCTCGGCGTCGGTGCGTACGCGTCCCAGGGGATCGAGCACCTGCACCATGACATGTGCGGTCCAGGGGCCCCCGTCCGGGTGCTCCACCTCGACGTCGACGACCAGGCTCAGCTGCTTGCCGTTCCCGGAGGCAATCGGGTCGTCATCCTCGGAGTCCCAGACATCGTCGCCGTCCGAATCGGGGTTCTTCGGATCGGTCCCCAGGAGCTTCTCCTGGTAGTCGGACAGTCCGTCGCCGTCGCTGTCCAGGGCGGCCTCCTCGCCGCAGGCCGACAGCAGTGCCAGGAGAGCGAGCAGGGCGCGGCCGCTGCCCGTTGCGGGCTCCCCCTTCCGCCGACCGGTTGCAGGTGGCAGGCTCATTGCGTTCCCTCCTTGAGGACTGAAAAGCCCAGCGAGGCTGCCATCCGCCATCCCCCGGAGCGTATCGACGGATAGCCCGGGTTTCCGACCATGATGTCCTCCTTGTAATGGAACCTCTCCGGCAGGTAGGAAAACGCGGCGTCCGCAGTCAGGAGCAGAGCGCCGATGCCCGAGTATGAGACCAGGGGCACTGCGGTGCCCAGGCTTGCCGTATGCCGGTCGGAGTCGAGCAGGTTGGTCCCCCCGGTCTGCCGCCCGAGCGAGGCCGGGAAGTAGCGGTAGCCCGCTGCCAGCCACACTGGACCTTCCCAGCGGGCAGACAGGGCCGGCGACAAGACGTCGGAGAAGGTCGACGTCGCCGCCGTGTCCCCGAGCGTATCCGAGCCGGTCGTGTCGAACAGGTCCGCATCCGGTGCCGGCGTCGGGAACCCGCTGTAGTGATACCAGGAGAGTCCGGCTTCGAGCCACAGGTCCTCGAGCACCGCCCCGGCAACGCCAGCAGACAGCGTGTGGGGCACGTAGTACGCCTGCGCAGTCACCCGGGCCGAGAGCACGAGCCCCCAGGCCGTGACTTCGGCCGGGATCTCCAGGTCGGTGGAGTTCTCGCCACGCCAGGACAAGCCCACCTTCACACGACGATGCGGTTCCACCCGTATCCCGGCAACGGGACTGAGCCGATAGCCGGCCTGGACGTGCATCTCGTTGCGTCCCTTCGGGTCCGCCAGGTCGAGCACCGCCCGTCCCGATACCTGGGGAAGCACCTCCAGCGCCATCCCGACGGCCAGGAAGTCCCAGGGGCGGATGGAGAAGCCGCCCGCAGCCGCCAGCCGCTGCTCCCGAGGGGAGTAGAGAGGATAGATCGGATCCTCGTCGTCCACCATGCGGATGTTGTACAGGGAGTTGGTCGGAGTCTGTGCAGCCAGACCCACGGACAGTCGAGGGATCCCTCCGGCCGAGAAGAGAGGGAGGCGCACGGCCAGCTCGGCAAACCCCTCGCCCGCTGTCGTCTGCCCGTCCAGATGCGACCAGAGGTGACCCCCGGACACCGAGAGCGACAAGCCCTCTTCCCCGGTGAGACCCGCCGGGTTGTAGAACACCATCGCCCCCGAAGTGCCCGTGGCTACGCACCCCAGCGCAAGGGCCCGGGCCTCGGAAGAGATGCCTATCGTATCCGCCGGGTCGGCCCCGCCCGGCGACGGGAAGAGAAGGAGCAGGAGCGGCAGGACCAGGAGGAACGCGAGCCTGCGGCCATGCCGTGCAGCCGTCCTGCCGCAAGTGCGCTCCCCCGAAACCCCCGTTCCGCCACCGCTTCGCACGTCCACCCCTCGCCCCTGGCCGGCCCCGAATCCTCCGGCCGCTCGACGCCGCGGAGTATATGCAGAGGGCATAGGATAGACAAGGCAGAAGCGATCCCGGCCCGTTGCACATCCGCGGCGTGCTGTTGTCTTCCCCGCCTTCGGATCGGAGCGAAGCTCATCGGCCATATCGCCTTGGCCGCCCCGTAGGTGCGGTGCGCCCGCGGCGTGCCGTTGCCTTCCCCGCCTTCGGATCGGAGCGAAGCTCATCGGCCATATCGTCTTGGCCGCCCCGTAGGTGCGGTGCGCCCGCGGCGTGCCGTTGCCTTCCCCGCCTTCGGATCGGAGCGAAGCTCACCGGCCATATCGTCTTGGCCGCCCCGTAGGTGCGGTGCGCCCGCGGCGTGTTAAAAAAGCCGCCCGGCCGTTGGGAAGGCAACGTAGACGCCGCGCAGGCAGGGTGTTCAGGTGCGGCGCGGCCGGGGGGCCTGCGGGAGTTTGCTGGGTAGGATTGTCCAGGCGGGGAGCTGCGAGTCTCTACTCATTGTCGGTCTCACGGGCAAAGTCCACTCGGGTGCGTTTGCCCTGGAAGCATCGGAAGCACGCGGACTTGCGCTTCTCGAAAGCGTTGGCGTCCACGTAGCGCTCCAGGCAATCGCCCACGGTCAGGCGCCGCTTCTTGGTCCGGCAGTAGAATTCCGACATGGCGGACAGCCGGGCCAGCTTTCGCTCGGTTTGTCTCAACATGCGCCGACCTCCACGATGGGGCGCTGCGGGAAGAACCCCTCTTTTCCCATCGAGTTTCTCTGAGTCATACTATGGGCACCGGAACGTGCGCTTTCAAGCGCGAAATTCCCGGACGGCCTGTCAGGCCGATGAAATCAGGACAAACGGAGACCGGAAACCGGGAGGATCAGCCCTCGTCGACGAGGAGCTGCTTGACGATGTCGATCAGGAGCTTGCGCGTGACTGCGCCGAGATGGAGACCTCGGGCATAGGGCGCCTTGTTGCGGACCACCTGTTGCTCGGGCGGGGCCACCCCGACGACCGACAGGGGGATTCCTCGGGTGATGGTGCTCTTGGAGAGCGAGTCCAGGATCTCCTGGATGTGGCCGGAGCGGAGCGTGAGATCCGCAAGGATCAGGTCGGGCGGGTCGTCCCTCAGTTGGCGGTAGGCCATCTGGTTCGGGTCGACCCTGTAGACAGCATAGCCGGTCTCCGACAACTGTTTGAGCAATTCCGGAAGCCCGCGGCGGTGCTGGGCGATGTAAGCGATTCTGGCCATCGAATCACGCTCCCCTGGAGGCGCCACCCGGATTCGAACCGGGGGATGAAGGATTTGCAGTCCTCTGCCTTACCACTTGGCTATGGCGCCCTGCTTGTCAACCTCCGCCTGTTTACTATGAATTGACCGGTCCTGTCAAGGCCGATCTTCGGCGGGAAGACGGACCATTGCGGGGTCTGGGCGGGAGGTCCGGGCGATCAGGCACTCCAGGTAGTCGGCCCCCCGGTAGAGCTGGTAGTCGAACTTGATCTGGGGGTGGGGGTTGTCCTGGTAGACGCGGCGGGCGATTCCCCGCTTCTCGACGCAAGGGGTGAGCTCCTTGACGATCTCCTCATTGGCCGACTTGTACTCGCTGTCGATCCTGGGCAGGTGGTTGGACAGATCTTCCTCGCGGAAGCCGAGCGGGGTCTTGCCGTCGATGGAGGGGGCGACCTCGACATCGGGGTTGACTCCGACGACCTGGAGGGTGCGCTTGCTGGGTGCGAAGTAGCGGGCCACGGTGAGCTTGATGTAGTAACCCTGCCCGCGCATCGGGTTGATGAGGGTCTGGACGCTGGCCTTGCCGAAGGTCCGCTCGCCCACGATGAGGGCCCTCTGGTTGTCCTGCAGCGCGCTCGCCACGATCTCCGAGGCCGAGGCCGAGCCGTCATTGACCAGCACCACCATGGGCAGGGTCAGGGTGCCTTCCTTGTGGGCTTCGTAGTGCTCGTCCTGGGAATCCATGAAGGAGAACACGGCCCGGCGGCGGTTCTTGACCGTGACGATGGCCCCCTTCTCGACGAAGAGGTCCGCGATCTTCACCCCCTGGTTCAGGAGGCCGCCGCTGTTGTTGCGCAGGTCGAAGACCAGGCCTCTCAGGCCGTCCCCTTCCGCACAGTCCTTCTGGAGGCGCTCGATCTCGCCGGTCAGGTCGGAGTAGGAGGTCTCGATGAACCCCGTCAGCTTGACGTACCCGATGCACGGGTAGTTCTCGAGGATGCGCCCCTCGACGTTGGTGACCCGGATGCGGGCCCGGGGGACCGGGATTTCCAGGTCACCCGGCGTCCCCTCGCGGCGCACGGAGAGCTTGACCTGGGTCCCCTTCGGGCCGCGGATCATGGACACGACCTTGTCGAGTGACATGTCCACGACATCGACGCCGTCGACCTTGACGATCTCGTCGCCGGCCCAGACTCCGGCCTTCTCCGCCGGCTGGCCCGGCATGGGGCTCTCGACGAACGTGCGGCGCCGGAGCTTGTCTTCCTCGCTCAGTTCCACGACCAGGTAGGGGGCGCCGCCGACCACCTTGCGGGTCTTGCCCGACAGCCGGTTCTTGAGCGTCTCGGACGGCTCGAAACGCTGGGTCAGCAAGGCGCCGATCCCGTCGAAGCTGGCATCCTGGGTCTCCTTGGTGGATTCCTCCCATGCCTCGCGGCTCACGAGGGACGAATGGGGATCCAGCGCATACAGGAACCCCTGGGTCGCTGCCATCCACAGCCGGTGCGACGAGAGCTTCTTCTTCTTGGCCTTGGTTGCCGCCTTCTCCGCATACTTCATGACCTGGACGAACTCCTCACGGCCGAACGGAATCTCCTTCCAGGCCGCCTGTTCCTCGTCGTAGCGCTTGCGGAAGAGCTCGCGGCGCTGGAGGTTGAGCTCGTCCCGATCCGTTCCCTCGAGCTTCTGCTCAGGATCGTCCTTGTGCTGCTTGTAGTAAGCGACGGGTACCAGCTCTCCCGGCGGCTCGAGAGACGACAGGACGAAGTTGGCCGCGGACACATATGCACGCCTTGAATCGATCTTTTCTTCGATATATTCCTGGTTGATATATTCCAAGACTTCCTCGAATTGATCTGAGCCGAATTCGATCTTGTCCCAATACTTGGCTTCTTCGTCCTCTTCCTCGCTCTGGGCGACCGGATCCTGTATCGAGGCCAGTGCGAGCCGGTCCCCTGCAGCGACCGTGTGACGGTCGGCTTCTTCCTTGCCGGAACGGGAGAAGGTAGCGCCCGGCCCGTCGGCAGGGAGCGGCTCCTCGTGTGCGGTGACGAGCATCGGGCTTTCGTTGCTCGACGGAGCGGTCCCTTGCTCGGCCGAGGCCCTGCACGCGACCAGGGCAACCGTCGCCAGCAACAGAATCGAGTACGTGGAACGATGCCGCAGCGACATGAGATCCTCCTTCAGGAATCCGGCCCATGCGGGTATCGGCCGGCAGCGAGGTTGATACGGACCCTCACCACTTCAAAGAGTGTAGCCACATACGCACGTCCTGTCACCTTGGAACCATCGTGATGGGCCCAGGTGACAGGAATCTCGCGGACAGGAAGTTTCCTCCTCCGCGCCAGGAGGAGAAGCTCGACATCGAATCCGAAGCCCACCAACGTGGACCATCGGCAGAGCTCCCGCACGCTTGGCCCGTCGAACAGCTTGAAACCGCACTGGGTATCCCTTATTCCATGCAGCTCGGGGCAGAGCAGTCGGATGAGCAGGTTTCCGCCGCGACCGGCCAGCTCACGCAGTCGTGACTGTCGGCGGACCAGCCGGGACGCGGGCAGCCCACGGCTCCCGATGGCAACGATCGCCCCTTCGTCCAGGGGCTGCTCCAGCAGGGGCAACTCGTCCAGCGGCGTGGAGAGATCGGCGTCGGTGAGCAGGACCCGGTTGCCTCGGGTTGCAGCGATCCCGGTTCTCAGGGCGGCCCCCTTGCCTCGGTTCGATCCGTGGGAAAGGACGGCGAAGCGCGGATCACGGGCCGCGAACCCGGTGGCTTTCTCGACCGTGGAATCGGTCGACCCGTCATCCACGATGATGACCTCGAATGCGTCCGGCCTCGCGTGGAGAAAGCGAGCCACTTCCTGGAGACAGGAGACGATCCGCCTCTCTTCGTTGTAAGCCGGAATCACGACCGAGAGCATTGGCCCCCTACGATTTCCCGGTATGCCCGAATCCCCCGTCCCCACGCTCGCTTTCCGCCAGTGCGTCGACTTCGACCAGCGCAGCCCGGGTGACCGGCGCAATCACGAGCTGAGCAATCCGGTCGCCCCGGGCGATGACGACCTCGTCGGACCCGAGGTTGACCAGGATGACCTGCACCTCCCCTCGGTAGTCGCTGTCGATGGTCCCCGGCGTGTTCAGCACGGTGAGCCCCTGCCGGACTGCCAGGCCCGAGCGGGGGCGCACCTGCCCCTCGAAGCCCTTGGGGATCTCCAGTCTCAGCCCGGTCGGCACGAGACAGCGGGCCAGCGGCGCCAGGCGGATCGGCACCGTCACCGCGGCCCGCAGGTCCATCCCCGCCGACCCTTCGGTCGCATACGCAGGCAGCGGCAACCCCTCGCCGTGAGGGAGCCGTTGCACCCGGATCGTCACTGCTGCGGAGACCATTCGCTAGAATTCGCGCTTCAACGCTTCCCGGCGGGACAGCTTGACCTTGCCGGTCTTGGCATCGATGTTGATCACCTTGACCACGACCTCGTCGCCCTCCTTGAGGATATCCTCCACCTTGTTCACGCGGCGGTCGGCAAGCTCCGAGATGTGGCACAGGCCGTCGATCCCCGGCAGGATTTCGATGAACGCTCCGAAGTCCACGATGCGGACCACCTTGCCGACGTAGGTTTTGCCCAGCTCGGCCTCCGCCGTGTAGCTCTGCACCAGCCGGATGGCCTCCTTGGCCGCGGCGCCGTCGACCGCGGCGATCGTGACCTTGCCGTCGTCGTCCACGTCGATGTCCACGCCGGTGGCATCCACGATCCCGCGGATGTGCTTGCCGCCGGGACCGATGAGCGCGCCGATCTTCTCCTTGTTGATGAACAGGGTCGTGATGCGGGGCGCATACGGAGACAGCTCGGACCGGTGGGTGGAGATGGTCTCGGCCATCTTGTGGGGCACGTGCCGGCGCGCCTCCCGGGCCTGCGAGAGTGCCCGCTCCAGGATCTCCCGGGTGAGGCCGGCAATCTTGATGTCCATCTGCACAGCGGACACGCCTTCCCGATTGCCCACGACCTTGAAGTCCATGTCGCCCAGGTGGTCCTCGTCACCGAGGATGTCGGACAGCACGAAGAACTTGTCTCCTTCCTTGATGAGCCCCATGGCGATTCCCGCCACCGGGCACTTCATCGGCACTCCGGCATCCATGAGCGCCATGGAGGCGCCGCACACCGTGGCCATCGAGGACGAGCCGTTGGACTCGAGCACCTCGGACACCACGCGGATCGTGTACGGGAAGTCCTCGTGGGACGGCAGCGCCCTGGCAACGCCCCGCTCGGCCAGGTGACCATGGCCGATGTCGCGGCGGGACGGACCCCGCAGCGCCTTGACTTCGCCCACCGAGGGGGGCGGGAAGTTGTAGTGCAGCATGAACCGCTTCTGGATGTCTCCCAGGAGGGAATCGACCCGCTGCTGGTCAGCGATCGAGCCCAGCGTCGGGATGACCAGCGCCTGGGTCTCGCCACGGGTGAACAGCGCAGAGCCGTGGGTCCGGGGAAGCACGCCCACCCGACCGAAGATCGGACGGATGTCCCGCTCCTTGCGACCGTCGATGCGCAGCCCTTCCTCCAGCAGCTTGGCCCGGGCCACCTTCTTCTTGGTCGCTTCGAAATGACGGATGATCTCGTCCCCCTGCTCCGGGAACTCGTCCGCAAGCTCGAGGATGATGCCGTCCTCGGCCACCCGGACCGCCTCGTAGCGCTCCAGCTTGACCTTGATGGCCAGGGCGTCCTTGATCTTCTGGGTTGCCAGCTTCTCAACCTTCGTGGCCAGCTTGGCATCGTCTTCCGGCAGCTCGATGGTCCGCTTGACGATCCCGAGCTCCCTGGCCATGGTCTCCTGGAGAGCCAGCAGCGGCTGGGCCTGGTCCTGCGCAAACAGCAGCGCATCCACCAGCACCGACTCGGCGACGAAGCTCGCCTCGCCCTCCACCATCACGATGCCTTCACGTCCTACCGCCACGACCAGCTCGAGATCCGATTCCTTGAGCTGTTCGTAGGTGGGGTTCAGGACGAACGCACCGTTGACACGGCCGACCTGGACGCCCGCCACCGGCCCCGCCCACGGGATGTCGGACAGCATGAGCGCGGCCGAAGCCCCGGTCAATGCCAGGACGCCGGCATCGTTCTCCTTGTCGATCGACAGCGCCATGGCCGTGACCTGGAGCTCGTACCGGCACCCCTTGGGGAAGAGCGGCCGGATCGGACGATCGATGATGCGGGAGTTGAGCACTTCGGTTTCCGTCCC
>VGRX01000016.1 GCA_016875215.1 Deltaproteobacteria bacterium | reverse complement strand
TCTCCGTGATGATCACGTCACCCGCCTTGTACGCGGATGCGGGGCAATCCGCCGGACAGTTGGCGTTGCTCTCGGTCGGAGGCTCGCACTTGCCGTTGCCGCACACCGGCGGCGCCCCTTCGCAGGCATCGACGATGTTGTTCTTGTTCGCGTCCTTGTCTGCCGGCAACCCCGGATTCGGGTAGTACAGGACGATCAGGACCTCCAACTGGATGTCGACGACGTCGGTGGCCCCGCTGCAGTTGAGGTCCGCGGCCGTCGGCGCCGCCAGGCAGGCCGGGGGTTGCGGGTTGAGCGCGGTCAGCACCGTGCACTGGATGTCCGAGACATCCACGGCGCCGTTGCCGGTGACGTCTCCCGGCAGGCCGGCCAGTGCGTTCCCTGCGGCACCCAACGATAGAACCAGGATCAGGATCCCCAACACACTACGCGCCTTCATGGTCTTCCTCCCCTTATGGCTTTGAAGTGACCAGCACCCCATTCTGCAATGTCACGGTCAGCGAATTCGCTGTGGCGTCCGTTCCAACCATGTCGGTCAGGTTCACCTGGACCGGTGAGCCGGCCGAAACCGTCTGCGTCAGCTTGAACACGATGTCGAGCACGTCAGCGCTCCCGGTGACCACTCCGCCCGAGAGGTACGCCTCCGTAATCGCCTTGGGGGGTACCTGCCCGTAGTAGATGGCCACGGACACGTTGCCGGCCCACTGCCCCTTGGGTGGGGCCACGCTCAGCGTGTGGCCGGAGAGCAAGGCGTTGAACTGGTCGCACATGTCGAGCGCGCCCATCAGGCACGAGAACTTCTCCAAGGAGACCTTGGTCGAGTCGTAGCCCACCTTGAACTGGATTCCGGTGGCCTTGGGGGAGGTATTGCTGGTCGCAGCGATCTTGAGCTTGCAGTTGACGGTGGTCCCCGCGTTGCCGGACACGGAGCACCAGCCGGTCGGACACGCGCCGCAGTCGGAGGGGCAGGTCCCGCACGTCTCGGTCCCGTTGCACTTGCCGTCGCCGCAGACCGGGCAGGCGCCGCAGTCGGAGGGGCAGGTCCCGCACGTCTCGGTCCCGTTGCACTTGCCGTCGCCGCAGACCGGGCATGCGCCGCAGTCCGCCGCACAGGTGGAGCAGGTCTCGCCGAAGTCGTTTTTGCCGTTGGGACAGCAGGCGCCGCAATCGCCGGGGCAGGTGCTGCAGGTCTCCGTTCCGTTGCACAGGGCATCCCCGCACTTCGGGGCCGCCCCCGCCGCTGCGGTGGTGAACAGGCCGTCCTTGAATGTCATGGTCAGGGGGTTGGCGCCGGCGTCAGTGGCCGTCAGGCCGCTGAAAAGCGGCGTGACCGGAGACTGCGCCGGGATGTTCGTCTTGAGCTTGAACACGAGGTCGAGCACGTCTGCGTTGCCCACGACCACCAGGCCGTTCATGTACGCGTCGGTGATCGACTTGGGCGGCACGTTGCTGTAGTAGATCGCCACCGACAACGAGCCGGCCCAGGAGGCTTTTGGCGGGGCCACGCCGATGGCATGGCCGGACAGGAGGGCGTTGAACTGGTCGCACATGTCCAGCCCGCCTGTCATGCAGGAGAGCTTCTCCAGGCTGACGTTGGCGTTGTCGTAGTTCAGCTTGAACTGGATTCCGGTGGCTTTCGGGCTCGATGCGTTCTCGGCAGCCAGCTTCAGCTTGCACGAGATGGTCGCTCCGTTGTTGCCCGACAGCTTGCACCAGCCGGCCGGCGGGCAGGCGCCGCAGTCACCCGGGCAGGTGGTGCAGGTCTCGGTGCCGTTGCACTTGCCGTCCCCGCAGACTGGACAGGCACCGCAGTCGGCCACACAGGACGAGCAGGTCTCGCCGAAGTCGCACTTGCCGTTGGGACAGCAGGCGCCGCAATCGCCGGGGCAGGTGTTGCAGTTCTCGGTGCCGTTGCACTTGGCGTCGCCGCAGACCGGACAGGCCCCGCAGTCGGCCGCACAGGTCGAGCAGGTCTCGCCGTAGTCGCACGCTCCGTTGGGGCAGCAGGCGCCGCAGTCGCCGGGGCAGGTGTTGCAGTTCTCGCCCGGGTCGCATTTCGCGTCACCGCACTTCGGACACGCGCCGCAGTCACCCGGGCAGGTGGTGCAGGTCTCCGTACCGTTGCACTGGCCGTCCCCGCACTTCGGCCCCACCCCGCCGGCCGACGTCACGAGCAACCCCGCGTCCATCGTTACGGTCAGCGAATTGGCCACCGCATCGGTCCCCTTGAGGTCCGTGAATGCCGGGACAACGGCGGCTGCCGCATCGATCGGCTGCTTGATCTTGAACACGAGGTCCAGCACGTATCCGTTCCCCACCACCTTGCCCCCCTCGAGGTAGGCCTCGGTGATCGCCTTGGGAGGCACGTTGCCGTAGTAGATGGCAGCCGAGACGTTCCCGGCCCACTGCGCTTTGGGTGGAACGACCGACAGGGCATGCCCGGTGGGCAGCGTATTGAACTGGTCGCACATGTCGATGCCGCCGGCCATGCACGACAGCTTGTCCAGCCCCACCTTGGCATTGTCCCACGAGATCTTGAACTGGATTCCGGTGGCCTTGGGGCTGGCCGCATTCTCGGCCGCCAGCGCGAGCTGGCACATCACCGTGTCCCCCGCCTTGCCGGACAGCTTGCACCAGCCTGCCGCCGGACAGGTACCGCAATCCTGCGCACAGCTCTCGCAGGTTTCGTTGCCGTTGCACACCTGGTCGCCGCAGATGGGCTGGCACGTCCCGCAGTCGTCGGGGCACGTGATGCAGCTCTCGCCGTTGTCGCACTGCCCGTTGGGGCAGCACTGGCCGCAATCCTGCGGGCAGGTGCCGCACTGCTCGCCATAGTCGCAGAAGCCGTTGGGGCAGCACGGGCCGCAATCGGCCGGGCAGACCGAGCAGTTCTCCGCAGCGTCCCCGTACACGTCCTTGTCCATCTCGCAGACCTGGTTGTTGCACTTCGGCGGGCAGACGCCGCAGTCCTCGGGGCAGGCCTCGCACCCTTCTTCCTTGGCGCACTTGCCGTCCCCGCAGACCGGGCTGCACGACGGGTTGTCGTCCCCCGGGCTGCCGAAGTCCCCCTTGCCGAACGTGAGCGGCCCGGAGCACCAGCTCTCCCCGAGGTCGTTGAGCTCGAAGTCGTACTTGTCCGGGTCCAGCGACAGCGAGCGGCCCACGTCATTGGGGAACGTCTCGCCGTTGTCGTACGCGACCACATCCACCTCGGTGCTTCCCGAGAGCAGGATGATCTCGTCATCCTTGTTCGACAGATTGAAGGAGGCGTACACGTAGAGCGGCTCGAACCCGCCGTTGACCGACGGGTCGCCGCTCTTGGCCAGCACGACGTGGGTCTCTGCGGGCACCACCACGCCGCCAGCCTTGAAGATCCGATGCTTGTCCACCCCGAGATCCTTGATCTCCCAGGCATTGATGTCGATGTCTGACTCCGTCGTGTTGTAGAGCTCGAACCACTCGCCGACCGAATCGTCCACGAACGCGGGGTTCTTGAGGATCTCGGTAATGATGATCGCCCCCGGTTCCGCCGCGGCGGGCTCCACCTTGCACACGTCGTCGCAGCCGTCGTCCGGCTCGAGATTCTCGTCGTCGCACTCCTCCCCTGCGTCGAGCTTGCCGTCCCCGCAGGAGGGGGGAGCGCAGCAGTCGTCCGGGCAGGTCTCGCACGTCTCCTCGCCGTTGCACGTCCCGTCCGGGCACGCCGGGCACTGGCCGCAATCCTCGGGGCAGTTCTTGCAGCTCTCCTTCTCGTCCTGGCACTCCCCGTTGCCGCAATCCTCGTCCGGGCAGATACCGCAGTCGTCCGGGCAGGTCTCGCACGTCTCCGCCTGTTCGCCGAACTCGGGAGCATCTTCGCACTTCCCGTTGGGACACTCGGGCAGGCACGGGCCGCAATCCTCCGGGCAGTCGGTGCAGGTCTCCGCCCCCGCACACTCGTCGTCTCCGCACACGTCGTCGCACTCGCCGCAATCCGCGGGGCAGGTCACGCAGCTCTCCGCCTCATCTCCGTACTCGGGACCATCCTCGCACTTGGCGTTGGGGCATACCGGAGGGCACACCCCGCAATCGCCCGGACAATCGCCGCAGGTCTCCTCCCCCTCGCACTTCCCGTTGCCGCAGCATTCGCCGCAGTCACCCGGACAGTCGGTGCAGGACTCCTCGCCCGTGCACTGGCCGTCACCGCACACGTCCGCACACTCGTTGCAGTCTGCGGGGCATGTCTTGCACGTCTCCTTGGCCTCCGGATCGCAGATTCCGTCGCCGCAGGGGAACTCAACTGCTTCGAGCTCTCCCAGAGGACCGTCGCCGACCATGACGTCCGGGGGAACGTCCGACTCCGAATCCCCGCCGGCAGGCCCGCCGGGGGAGCACGCAGCAACCAGACCCATCGAGAGCACAACCAGGAAACGAATCTTCATCCGAACCCTCCCCGAAAACGCACCGGAATCCACAACCCGGAGATCAGAGTGCCACGGGACAGTTGCTTTTTCAAGAGGAAGCCGTCGCGATATCTTCACGCGCCTGCGGGAAAATACTCCAGCAGCCCGGTGGAACACTCGGGCCAGGAGGGTATGTTTGCACGCACCTGGGGACGCAACTCCATCCGACCGGATGCGACTCTCTGTCCGCGACGACGGCGGGAAAACGACCTGGCGGGGGAGGCGGCGGGGCCGGCGATTCCCTCCTGGCTTTTTGCTCTGAAGTGCGCTAAGTTCACAGCCGATGCCGGTTGAACGCCAGGGAGGCCGAGATGAGAGGGGTCGAGATCATCAAGTCGCTGAACCAGGAGCTGGAGATCATCCTGAAGGACGTGCCCATCGAGCACATCGTCAAGGGAGTGCAGGTCCTCAGCCGTCCGATGTACATCCGCTACTTCAAGGGGTACCGCCTCCAGGTGGCCGGGAAGCGCCGCATCCGTGAAATGATCGACAAGGAGATCCGCGGCAAGGGCAACGAGGAGCTGGCGCAGCTCATCACCACGCTGTGGAACCGGAGCAACAACCGGCTCTACCACGCAATGTACAACAAGGTCCGCACGATCAACGAGGAAGTGGACAAGATCGTCCGCATCGAGGACGACGCTGCCCGGGTGTTCCTGGAGGAGCTCCTGGAGGAGTACGACGCGGACCGGCTGTACCTGTGCATCCTCCTCAACGAGGTCAAGTTCTCCCGGGAAGTCATCAAGGAGAAGCTCGACAAGGACATCCCGTTCGAGGTCTGGCCGCCCGAACCGCCCCCCGAGGAGGAGGAAGAAGGCGGCAAGACCCCTGAGTCCGAGCCCGGTGAAACCAAAGGAACCCCCGAGGCATGAGCCTCTGGTCTGCCAGTCGTCGGAGAGGGTCGATGGTCGATGGTCGACGAAATCCCGCCGTAGCCTTGTGCCAAGGCGGATGGTCGCGGCGGACGATGCTCGCAAGCCCCGGGATGTTGCGGAGTCGTGCCTCTGCCCGCCGGGTCTTCATCTGCCTGCTGGCGACCGTCGTGCTGTCGTCCGCCGGGTGTGCGACCGCGCCGGAGCGGGAAGGGGGGCCGTCGAGCCTGTTCGTGCGCAACGCAGGTCCCACCCCGTGCGAGCTGTTCGTCGACCGGGGGTACCACCGGACCGTTCCCGCAGCCACCCGGCTGCTGGTGCGCAACCTCCCGGCCGCCCCCTGGCGGCTGGAGCTTTCGTGCCCCGAGCCGCGGGTCCGCCAGGTCGTCGACCCGCGGCAGGAAAAGGAGGTCGCGGTTCCGGGAACCGAGGCCGTGGAGGATCGCACCGCCCTTCTGGCCGTGCGCAACTCCACCCCGTTCGACCTCGACATCTACCTGGACTTCGTGCGGCTCGGCGCGGTCCCGTCAGGGGCTGATTCCCTCTTCGTCGAGGTCCCCGCAGGCCGGGCGACGCTCACCTTCGCCGAGAGCGGAGGAATCGTGCGCTGGACCCAGGATGCGGACCTCGTTTCCAACGCATTGTCGACCGTCGAAGCAGCCGCACCCATGGCGGTCCTCCTGGTCACCAACGACGGCAGCGAGCCGGTCGAGGTCGCTGTACGCGACCGTTCCGCCCGGCTCGCCCCGAACGAGGCAACCCGGTTCGACGGACTGCCGGCCGGCCCCGCAATCCTGGACATCCGCTATCCGGCAACGGGGCAATCGCTCCGGAGCCGGGTGGAGCTGGACCCCGGCTCGGAGAACCCCGTGCGCCTGTCGGGCAGCTCCGGGAACCTGTCCGTGGAGAACCGTCTTCCCGAGGCCGTCACCCTCTACCTGGCCGGCCAGGAGGCCGCCCGCATCGAGCCCGGCTCGAGCCGGCAGATCCTGGGGCTGGCAGCGGGGAACACGACCCTGAGGGCCCAAGGGGACTCGGGCCGGACCATCGAGCAGACGTTCCTCATCGTCCCCGAGACCACCGAAGCCTGGATCCTCGAGGAGGGGCAGGGGCAGGTCATGGTCCGCAACCACGTGGGCGAGACCCTCCAACTGGCAGCCGACGGCCGGGTCATGGGCGAGATGGCCCCCCTGGCCGCGCTGCGGTTCCCGCTCCGGGCCGGCCGGCACGTCCTCCAGGCCCGGTGCGTGCTGTGCGGCCACGTGGCAACCTTCGACGTCGACGTCGTGGGCGGAACGCTCGCCGAGGTCGTCCTCGGGCCCCAGCCCGGAAGGCTCGTCCTGCGCAACCGGACCGCGGAGATGCTGGCATTCCACCGCAACGGCCGCCCCCTCACCCGCGTCGGACCCGGCATGACCGTGGAGCTGGCCGGGCAGCCGCTCGGCAGGCACCTGGTCGAGGTGCTGGCCGAAGACGGTACCCTGGTGAAGCGGGAAGCGGTCGAGATCGTGCCCCGCGACCAGGGGACCGCCGTGGTCGACGTTGCGCTGACCGCACTGGCCGTCCTGATCCGGAACAACACGGGAGAGCCGGTCAAGGTCTTCCACGAGCTGAGCCCGGAGCCCCACGAGATCCCGGCGGCGGGCGAGGGAACCGCCCGGCTCCCGGGGCTTTCCGGTGTCGTCCGGCTCCGCGGGACCGTCACCGGCAACCGGTACGACAGGCGGGTGGCGGGGGAACCCGGAGCCCTGGTGCTCATCGAGCTGGCCGCGCTGTCCACCGGCGCAGTGGTCGAGAACCGGACAGCGGGCGCAGTGGAGCTGTTCCTGGACGGGACGCCGCTGGCCTCGGTCGAAGCCGGGGATTCGTTCGTGAAGGACCGGATTGCCCCCGGGCGCCACCGCCTCGAGGCCCGGATCGGCGAACAACGGATCGACGAGGTGGCGTTTCAGCTCCAGGGGGGGGGCTGGTATATCTGGCGTCTGTCGGAGAAGCTCGGCGTCCTCCAGATCCTCAACCGGACGTCGGAAGCGCTCGCGGTCCTGCTGGACGGGGCTTCGGCCGGCACGCTGCCCGCGGGCGGAATGACCCGGATCGAAGGGCTCCCGCTTCGGGTGACGACCGTTACCGCCAGGGGGGATGGCGGCCAGCTCCATGCATTCACCTTCACGCCCGCGACAGGAGTCCAGGCGGAGTGGACCATCCGCTCCGAGTCGGGCGGCGTGCTCGTCCACGGGCTGGCCGGAACCGGAGGTACCGTGCTCGTGGATGGAATCGAGGTCGCCCGGATTGCCACGGACGCACCCGACCCGAAGCCGATTCCGCTCGACATCGGTACTCACGTCGTCCGGGTCGACCTGCCCGACGGGACGCATCGGGTCGGCACCGTGACCGTGTCGGCCAACCTCTACATGCCCTTCCTGGCCAGGGGGAGCGATCCTGAGATCGAGCTGAGGAACCGGACCTCGGACCGTCTCCTCCTGTCGGTCGACGGCCTTCCTGCCGGCGAGGTGGCGGCCGGGGCAACCGCCGAGTTGCTCCTGTCCGGTCCGGGATCCCACTCCGTCCATGCCACGTCGCCCGACGGGACCGGCTCGTGGCGCCTGGAGAATGTCCCGTTCAAGGCTGGCGCCCGGTTCGGCTGGACCGTCGGGGAGTGAGCCGTGATCCCGCTCAAGGACGATACCGCCCGGGAGCGGCTCCCTCTGCTCAATTATCTCCTCATCGCGATCAACGTGGCCGTGTTCTCCCGCGAGCTGCTCCTCGGCACCGAGGTGGAGCAGTTCGTGTCCCGCTTCGGGCTCGTCCCCCATGCCATGACGGTGGACATCTCGGGCGGGTTCTCCCCGGAGCGACACCTTCTGCCCTGGGTGACGCACATGTTCATCCACGGCGGCTGGCTGCACCTGCTCGGGAACCTCTGGTTCCTGCACATCTTCGGCGACAACGTGGAGGACCGCCTCGGCCGGTTTCGGTTCCTCGTGCTCTTCTTCTCCGGCGGGCTTGTCGCAGGGCTCGTCCAGATCGTGACGGCTCCGACCGACACCACCCCCATGGTCGGGGCCAGCGGTGCCATCTCGGCCGTGGTCGGGGCCTACCTGGTGCTCTACCCCAGGGCCCGGATCCTGACCCTGCTGCCGATCTTCGTGCTGTTCTACTTCATCCGGATCCCGGCCTTCATCTTCATCGGCCTGTGGTTTGCCCTGCAACTCCTCTACGGGTACACGTCGCTCCTGGCCCAGACACCGGGCGGAGTGGCCTGGTGGGCCCACGTGGGCGGCTTTGCCGCAGGACTCGTGCTGGCCATGCTGCTCAAGGCCGGGACCGTGGCCAGACCCCGGCTGGAGCTGGCGCCGGGAAGAATCAACGTGCTCAGGGGGCGCCGTGGCTAGGATTGACACGAAGCGAAGGGTCCCGGTTCGTCCGCTCACCTTCCCTGCCGCAGCAGGGTTCTTCCTGATTGCCCTGGCCGCCGGCATCGCTACGCCCGCTCCCGCACGGGCCGTCGACAGGGAGCAGGCCCTGACGCTCGTCGACCGCGGCGAGGGGTTGCCCGAACCGTGGAGTCTCGAAGACCTCTCGGTCGAACCGGGCCAGATCGTCTACCGCTTCCACGCCCCGGACGTCGGCAGCATCTCCGTCGTGGTGGAGGCGCGGGACCCCGCCAGACCCGCCTTTGCCTCGACCCGGAACCTCAATATCTCCTACTCCGTCCCCCCCCAGGGGCTGGACGAGCACCAGGAGATGGCCGTCGGCCGCTTCATGAAGGAGCTCGCCCGCACCGTCGAGCGCAACGACACGGCCCCGATGCTCCCCGTGTCCGCAAGTCCTGTTTCGGCAGGAGGGGCCAGGCCGCCGGCCGCCCCGGACGGGAGGGCGGGAAAGGACGGGGTGAACTATGGAGGAGTGGCCGTCCGCGGGACCTCCGCAGCCGGGCTGCTCGTGGTGGACGTCGTGCTCTGGCTGCTCGCCCTGGCCGGACTCGTCGTGGTCACCCGGATCGTGGTCCGGGAGGTTGCCGGATGGGGCCGCCCGGTCGCGCTCTCCGTCCTCGCCCTGCTCGCCCTGTCCGCGCTGCTCCGCTGCCTTTTCGTGCCGTACGTCCCGGTCCAGGTCGGGATGGGGCACCCGGTCCTCGCATCCGCAGTCACCCTCGACGAGCTTCCCCGGTACGGCGCGGCCGGACCGCTTCTCTACCATGCCCTGTTCGCCCTCTTCCCCCCCGGAATGAACTCCGTCCTCTGGCTCCACACCCTCCTCTCGCTGTGCAATGCCCTCCTCATTACCACCTGGTTTTTTCGACACGCCGCTGGCGCACCGCCGGGCATGGCCCGGTGCGATCACGCCGCTGGCGCCCCGCGCCCACGGAGCGGCCAGGACAACCCGGCCGGTGGGCTTCGCCCCGATCCGTCGCACCTTGCTCCCGCAAGGCAGGCCCGGTTCGGCCAAGACAACCCGGCCGGTGGGCTTCGCCCCGATCCGTCGGCAGGCGAGGCTCCCCTTGCATCGGCAGGTCCTTCTCCCCTGCGGCCTCTTGCCTTCCCAAGCGGCGGGTCCTATTCGTCCTATTTGTCCTATTCGTCCTATCCGTCCCATGTCTCTCCCGCCGCCCCCGGCCCCCACCCCCTCCTCTCCGTTGCCTTTCTTGCGTTCACGCCCCTCTTCCTGCGGGACGGCAACTCCGAGAGCCTGCTCGTACCGGCTGTCTTCCTGCTCTTCTCCGGGGCTCTCCTGGTGCAGGAGTACCTTCGCGGACTCACGGCCCCCGGCACTACTTGCGCTGAGCGGTCGGCCGGGTCCACCGGCGATGCGGACTGCGAGGCCTCGGCCCCGGGGCACGGGGCCGGTGCGGCGGCTCACCTGTCCCGCTCAGGACGCTGGCTCCTGCTTGCGGCGTCGGTTCCCCTGCTGGCGCTGGGCTCCCACTTCCGTCCCGAGCTGCTGCTGGTGGCCCCGCTCCTGTTGCTGGTGACCGTGATTCCGCACTTGCGCCGCGACCGGAGCCTGCTGCCGCTGCTGGTCCCGGCCGCGCTCCTGCTGCTGCTGGCCGTGCCGTATGCCCGGTTCATCGTCCAGGCGGTTTCGGCCGAGGCATCCCGGGGCAACCTGTCTGCCGACCGCTTCCTGCCGCACGTGATGCTCTTCGACTGGATGTGGCGCAACCTGTTCTGGCGCCCCCTGTTCTTCCCCGCCGGGATGACCGTGCTGACCGTTGTCGCCCTGGCGTTGGCCGGGTTCACCCGCAAGGGGGTTCGGGATCTGCTCCCGGTCACCCTGCTTGCCGTCGTTTGGATGGCGCTCTACCACGTGGACTTCAACGACGAATCGATGCTGCGCCTGCACGTGCCGGGGATGATGCTGATGACCCTGGTGGCCGCGGCCGGCGTGCAGGCGCTCGTGGACCGCTTCCCGGGACGGGGCCGGATCCTGGCCGTGGCGGCGCCGCTCCTGGCGGCTGCCACCGCGGTCCCGACGGCCGGGTTCGTCTTCTTCCGGACCAACTACCAGGCGCAGGATCGTCTGTTCCCCGAGATGATGGCTGCCCTCCCGGAGGGGCAGATCAACCTGGTGGCTCTCACCGGCCGCGACGAGCCGAGCCGGGCCTGGTCCGATGCGTCTCTGGCCGAGAATCCGAGCCGTGAGGGGGCCCCGCCGGTTCACCGGTTCTTCGGCTCCTACCTGCTCGAGCCGCCGCTGCGCGACCACCGTGTGATGGCGCTGACCGAGTTCCGGGAGCGGCCCGACTGGACCCGCCGCACCTTCTTCTTCCTCGGGGTGCAGTGCTATGCCATGCGCGAGTCTTTCGGTTACGAAGAGTGGGGGGTGGAACCCGACCCGCTCCGCCTGCTGCACCCGGGGTGCCGCTGGATGATGACCCGCCACGTCCTGATGCCGGTCAAGGTGTTCCGCATCCCCAACGAGGGGGAGTTCGCCTCCCCGTTCCAGTGGTATCCTCCCTCCCTGGCCGGGATGACCATCGGGCTGTTCGAGGTGAAGCCGGGGGAGGTGGCCCGCAAGTCCGTCAGGGATTCGTTCACCACCATCGCAGGAGAGTACTTCTCCATGGCCCGTAAGCCGCTTCTCGACGGCGACTTCGCCGAGGCCCGGCGGATTCTGCTCGCGGCCGACGAGCTCCTGGTGGACAGCACCGAGCTGTGGGATTCCATCTCATCGACCTTCTTCCTCGAAGGGGCCCGCAAGGATGACCCCGAGCCGCTGCGGGCCTCGCTCGACTACCTGCTCCGCATCGCGGACCGGGACATCCACCACCCCGAACTGCTCAAGGGAATAGCCTCGGTCCATGCCACCCTGAAGCGCTACCTGACTCCCGAGGAGGATGCCCGCTACGTCGACGACCGCCTGGCCCGCGACCCCGACGACCTGGTCGGCCTGTGGCTCCAGGCGGTCCGGCTCTTCTACACCCACGAGCACTACGAGGACAGCCTGGTCCTGCTCAACCGGATCCTGGAGCGGGTCAGCGACGACCCCAGGGTGTACGTCTACATCGCGCTCGACCACTTCTACCTGGGGCGGCAGGCCGAGGCCGAAGCAGCGGTCCAGAAGGCCATCGACGTAGCTGCGGGCAGCGACCCCGATGCCTACTACGTCCGGTCGATCCTGGTGCGCCGGCAGGACCTGGACCTGGCCGTAAGGGACATCGAGCGCTACTTGGATATGTCGGAGGGCGCGGACAAGGTGCGCAACGAGCTCAAGCAGAAGTGGCTCCGCAAGGAGGTGGAGAACCTGCGGCTGGGCCGTCCCTCCCTCTGGTGGAAGGGGGGCGGCCACGACGAGCCGTGGACCAGGCTCCCCCCGGAGTGAAGCTGCTCGGCCTCGAAGCCGAGCGGCCATCGCCAATCGGAAACCGCAGTTGCAGGTCGAGAGAAACGGCCCTGCACGGGCCCCAGGCTCCCGGAGCTACTGCCGGAAGAACTTCTGCGAGAGGATGCGCCAGATCAGCTTGGCTGCCGTGACCTGGCTGGTCAGGAGCCCCGGGATCGGCAGGAGCTCGACCACGTCGGCGGCCACGAGGTCCGCACCGGAGCAAAGGGCCTTCACGATGGCGCAGCCGTCTGCCCAGGAGATGCCGCCGGGCTCGGGCGTGCCGACGCCCGGGACGAGACCGGGGTCGAAGCCGTCCATGTCCACGGTCAGGTAGACCGGCCCCCGGATCTCCGCCAGCTTTGCCAGGATGTCCTCGATCCTCGAAGTGCCGGCGATGAACGTCGTGATCTTCGGAGCGGCCCCCGATGTGCGATGCTCACGGAGAAACCCGTGCTCTTCCCGGGACACGGCCCGGACGCCGATCTGCACGAGCTCTTTCACGTGGGGCAGGCACAGGCGCATGGCGCACGCATGGCTGTGCGGATCGTCCTGGTAGCTCTCCCGCAGGTCCGCATGGGCATCGATCTGGACCAGGGTGGGCTTGTCGCTCAGGTGGCGGGCGACGGCAGCCACGGCCGGTGCGGTGATGGTGTGCTCGCCCCCCAGCAGGAGCGGGAAGCGCTGATCCCGCAGCACGCGTGCGACCGCATCTTCCACCATCTCCCCCATCTCGGCCGGAGTGGTCCTCGACACGGGCAGCGGCTCCAGCGTCGCGATCCCCAGCTCGCCAAGCTCGATTCCCCGCTCCTCGTCGAAAGTCTCGATGATGTCGCTGGCCTGTATGATGGCATCCGGCGCTGCAGCGGTCCCCTTGCCACCCGTGGTGCTGCGCTCGTACGGCACGGGGATCACCGCGACAGCAGCCTTCTCGTACGTCCAGTGCGGGTCGGGCAGGTAGCCGAACCCGGGGCGCTGCACCTGCATGGGCATCTCTCACCTCCGTGCGGAGCGATCATCCGACGAGCGGTCGGTCCACTCCCTCTTCCGGTCAGGGGGCTCGCCTCGGGCATTGCGCCGTCGATCATCCGCCTTCGCACAAGGCTGCGGCGGGACTTCGTCGACCGTCCGCCTTCGCACAAGGCTGCGGCGGGACTTCGTCGACCGTCCGCCTTCGCATGAGGCTGCGGCGGGACTCCGTCGACTCAGGGGACGAGCACCGCAGCGGCCACCACCGTGGTCCACTTCTTGACGTCCTTCTCGTGGTAGCCGAGCGCGGTCTCGGACATCGACTGGGTCTCGACCAGGAAGTTGGCCATCTCGAACACCTGCTTGCGCTCGTCCCAGGCAGCCTCCGGGTTGAACGCGATGCCCAGGGTCGAGGCCAGCATGCTGGCCGCCATGTCCTCAGTCTTCTCCGAGACCTCTTCCGCAGTCAGGCCAAAGTCGTGGTGCTCGCTGATGTAGCCGTACTGCCCCACGGCCCTCGGGCGGGCCAGCCCCACCGACGCCGAGATCATCCGCCGCGGCTCGTCGGTCGAGTTCTGCGAGAGCACCAGGAAGACGACCTGCCCCGGCGCCAGCATCTTGATTCCCTCTTCCCGCGGGATGATCTGACAGCCGGGAGGGAAGATGCTGGATACGCTGACCAGGTTGAGCATCTGGATGCCCGCATCCCGAAGTGCCAGCTCGAACGATTCCAGCTTGTTCTTGTGGACCCCCTTCCCCTTGGTCAGGAACATGTATCGAGGAACCATCACAGCACCTCCCGAAGCTGAAACGGACGGACTTTGGACGAAAAGCGGGGAGCGTGTCAAGGCGATTCCGCTCATGCCGCAAAAACCCTTGCCAACCCCTGGGGATTTCGATATGAGAAAGGGGCCTCGGGGCCACCGACCGGGAAAGGAGGTCCTCATCCGATGAGCGACAAGGTATTCGAGCTTCGTACCTACACCTTCATCGACAGCCTGCAGCCGCAGCTCGCCCAGTACATTGCCAAGGACAACCGCGTGTACGACCCGGCTGAGTTCGATGCTGCCGTCTTCCTCGAGCTGGCGCCGGCCATGGAGATCCACAAGATGATCGACCTGGTCCTGAAGCGGACCAAGGTGCGCCTGGGCTCGCTCGTCACCGAGCGCCATTTCGGCATGATGCAGATCCACCACGCGGACCAGGGGGAAGTGCTCGAGGCCGGACGCATCGTGTTCGACCAGACCGGCCTCTCGGTCGCGAACCGGGCCGAAGTGAAGATCCTGGCCAGCCACATCATCCGCGGCGTCGAGCAGGACCACGCTATCTCGTTTACCGCCCTGGCCAAGGGGAACATGGTGCTCGCCGGCGATTCCATCCTCATCCTCGAGGCGACGCCGGCCGCGTACCTGGCCATCGCGTGCAACGAAGCGCTCAAGGCCGCCCGCGTCAAGCTCAATACCGTCATCCCGTGGGGGGCCACCGGCCGCCTCATCATGTCCGGACCCGAGTCCGAGATCGATTCCGCATCGGACGCGGCCCAGGCCATCCTCAACAAGCTCAACGAGGAGCGCCTCGCTGCCGGCGCCAAGACCGGCGGCACCACCTGGAAGTAGCCCCCCCAAGGCTGCCAAGGCACCCTCGACGATTGCACTTTTTTGACTGGAATGGTCGCAGCAGGTACACTCCAAGCCGGTATGGGTGTGTTGCGCCGGAGGTTCCCATGAAACGCCTTTCTCTGGTGGTGGTTCTCCTGTTCTTTGCGGCCTGCGAGGCCGAGTACGAGGTCCCCTCGGGGCACCCGGTCGCCGCCGGGGCCGCAGGCGTGGGCCACTCTACGATGTACATAAAGGAGAAGAAGGACCAGGATGCCTCTTCCCCCAAGGATTCCACGACTGGACCCGCGGATGCCGAGGGGGAGGCCGGTGCGGAGGACGCGGGAGGCGACGGCGGGTGCACGGAAACCCCGGCAGTCTGCGAATGCCTGGAAAAGGGGGAGGAGTACTTCACCGTCCCCTACTGCGTGTGCAAGCAGACGGAAGCCCAGGACCACCCCGGCAACACGAACTGGTGCGACTGCAATCACCTGGTGTGTGCGGACGACTCGAACGACGCCCACCGCGCTGCAATGCTCATGACCTGCGCCGCCATGCAGGATTTCACCGACCAGTGCACCAAATACTTCTAAACATGGTCGCCTTGACCGTCAATCATCCGGCGGCGCTCGACGAACGACCCGACCATACTCGTAGACCGGATGGGACCAGGAATCACTTGATCTTTCCGTCCGAATTCGCATGATACCTACGGCATGACGCCGGAGGGGGATTCGATGATCAACGAAGAGATGCTGGACAAGGTGAAGGCGACGCTTGAAGAGCTGCGCCCCTATCTCCAGATGGATGGCGGGGACATGGAGTTCGTGGAGATGACCGAGAACAACGTCGTGCGCATCCGGCTCAAGGGGCACTGCGCCGGCTGCCCCGGCGCCATGTACACGCTCAAGCTCGGCATCGAGCGCAAGGTGCGGGAAGTGGTCCCCGAGGTCGCAGCGGTCGAAGCCGTCCCGATGTAGCCTTCTCCCCACGGGAGCGTTCCATGCGGTTCTTCCTGAATTCCGCTCGGTCCGGCGACATCAGGGCCGCTGCGCTTCTGCCGTACGTAGGCGGAGTGACCGTCCAGCAGGGGGCACTGGCCGATCGGGGCGCAACGCCCGCCGCCGTGATCGAGGCCGTCGTGGCCTCCGGTCGGCGGGACTGGAAGCTGTTCTTCCAGATGTCGGAGGGGACCGCACACGAGGTCGTCGACCAGGCGGTCGGGCTGGATGCCCGGATGGCGGAACGGACCGGAGGACCGCTGAGCGGTCCGACCCTGGTGTGCATGCTCAAACCGCTCCCGGAGAGCCTGTTTGCCGCCTCCGTGCTGGTGGCTCGGGGAATCGAGGTGTGCATCTCGTCCGTGTCCGACCCCGTCCAGGCCCTCGCAGTGAGCACGTTCCCTCACGTCCAGGAATGGCGCGACGGGATACCGTGCACCGAAGGGCCGCCGGCCTCCCGCAACCCCGGCTTCCCCCATTCCATCGCCTGCATGGTCGGCCGCCTCGATGATGCGGGCGGGGACGGTGTGGCCGTCGTGGCCCGCATTGCCGCGCTGTATGCCGCCTACGGGATCCGGCCCCGGGTGTTGGCCGCCGACGTCCGCTCGCTCGATGTCCTGCAGCGGCTCACGAATGCGGTGGGGACCGGAGGGGGACTGGTGGACGTCACGCTCCCGTTCGAGGTGCTCTCCCACCTGCTCGATGCTTTGGCCCCGCCAGCAATCCAGGTCACCCCCGAGGCACGTAGGGACGAGCCGTGACCCGGTCCACGGAGTGCCCCATCCCGCTGCCGCTCCAGGAGAGGTTCCTGGACGCGGTCCGCACCTACCGGATGTTTGAGCCCGGCGACCGCGTCATCATCGGCGTATCGGGCGGCAAGGACAGCTTCACCCTCCTCGACCTGTGCGGCTGGCTGAAGCCCGGGCATTTCCCCGATACCCACTTCACCGCGGCCAAGATCCGGACCGACATCACCTGAAGCGGGAGCATTCCCCTGGAGGTCATCCAGGAACGTGCTCAACGCTACGGCTTTGCATTCGAGACCACGTTCTACCCCATCAACGAGGAGATCAAGGGCAACATCAACTGCTTCTACTGCGCGCTGCGGCGACGCACCGCGCTCATCAAGATGGCATTTCGCACCGGGCACAACAAGATCACGCTGGGGCACCACCTGGACGACCTGGTCGAGACGCTGCTCATGAACATGTTCCACCACGGGAACATCAGCACCATGGCCCCCCGGGTGGAGTTCTTCGACGGGCAGCTCTCCCTCGTCCGTCCCCTGGCCACCGTCCTGGAAGACGAGACCCGGGCCTACGCCGCATCCCAGCAGTTCGTCGATCCCGCCTGCCGCTGCCCGGGCAAGATGGCCTTCGTGCGCCGCGACACCAAGGCGTTCATCGCCGAGCTGGAACGGCACGTCCCGGACGTGAAGAGGAACCTGTACCGGGTGCTGTCACGGTGAGGCCGGGACGTCGGCCGGGCGGCTGCCCGCATGTCTCGATCCCCCGGAGAATGGTCGATGGTCCCGGATCATCCGGGCTACAGCAGTCCGGTTCTCCCAGGCAGGAGCCGGAAGCCGAGCTCCGCCAGGCGACCGGCTGTCTCCCGGCACAGCTTCCAGTTGTCTGCCGCGTCCAGCCCTTCCTGCCACGGGGCCAGGAGCGGGCCCAGGTGGGGAACCAGCGTCTGCTCCCAACCTGGCGCGGCCGGAACCGAAGTCGTGGCGGATTCGCTCGGGGGCCGGCCCGCAGGGGACCTGCCGGTCGCAGGTAGCGCCGTATCGGCCGACCCCCCGGAGCCCTCCGCCGGGAACCGGCGTCCGGCCGGCCTCGACAAGGTCCGGACGAGCTCCGTGTGCCTCGCCTCCGGCGGCCGCTCACGGTCCACCCGCCAGAACCCCCGGCGGTCGAGAGTCGCGGCAAAGGCCGGGTCCGCCAGCCGCTCCGACGGGTGCCCGCACTCCTCCAACATCAAGTCGAGAGCCTCCGGTCCCAGCCCACAGGCCGACGCAGCCAGCAGGTCGTTCTCGACCTTCAGCGCCGTGCGGGTTGCCGGAGTCACCGCCCACCAGGCATGCCAGGGCCGCTGCAGAAGCTCCGGCCACGATTCGGCGCAGCGAACCCAGAGCGGGGCGAAGAGCGGGTGGCACGCCCCGAGCCGCAGTGCATTCCGGGCCAGCCGAACCCCGATCGATCCGGAGCCGAGGCTCCCCCATGGCGGATCTGGCGGATGATCGGCCAACGAGCTGATGCGGCCGAGGTTCGACAGGCTCGGCATCGGCAGACGCATCAGGTGATGGCGGTCCAGGTTCGTCCCCGCACAGATCCGCCGGGCGACGAAGTCGAGCGGGAACGAGTTCAGCAGCGCCAGGAGCAGCAGCATCTCCTCGACCGCAGGAAGGGTGAGCACCGCGGCCTTGTCCGTGCACGGGAGGTCGGGGACCAGCCCTGCGATGAGGGTGCGGGTGTTGGTCGCGTTGGTGACGCGGCGGACCGCGACCTTGAGCCCTCGGCCCCGACCACGGAAGTACCGGTCCAGGGGCATCAGGTCGCGCGGCGAGATCCCCTCCCGAGGATCCGGATTCGAAAGGCCGTGGGGAAGCACGAGGGCTCCGTGCACGACGGGAAGGAGCAGCCCGTCGCGGTCCTTCCACAGATCCAGAGCCGCAGGGAATCCCGCCGCCTGGTGGTCCGCGGCCGGCTCGCCTGGCTCGGGCAGGTAGGGAACCGCGCCGCGGGCCAGCCAATCCGGGACCGGGGCGAAAAGCCCTTCGCCGTTTCCCGCGTCGAGCTCCCGTGCGTAGCTCGCAGCACGGGTCGAAGGGCGCCATCGCACGAGCGGAATCCCAGCCCGATGCAGGGCGGTGAACAGGGCGATCTCCTCGCCCCCCGAAAGCTCGGGAAACGCAAGCTGAGCCGAGTGGTCCTCGATCAGCTCCCTGGACCAGGCGACCCCTTCCGCAGGCACGGGCGTCTCGTTCCCGAAGGACGCGTGCACCCGCTCCGTCCGGCCACCCTTGCGCACCACCACCGCGCAGAACTTCAGACGTCCGTCCACCGGGAACAGCCGTCTCCGGTTGTCGAAAGAGATGAGCTGCTCCCACTCCCCCTGGTCCAGGAACAGCCGGCGCAGCGGGGCCGCCCCCCGATCGCTTGCGATCCCCCCTGGAACCAGGAAGCCGAGCCGTCCCCCTGCCCGGATCAGGTGCCACGCCTGCTCCAGGAACAGCCGATAGGTGTTGTGGTCCGACGCCCCCTGCTCCACGAACGGAGCGGACCGGGCTTCCGCGTCGGCAGCGCACGGGTCCCCTGTCTTGCGGGACAGGGCCCGGTAGCGGGCATCGAGGGGACCGCCGGGACAGGCCCTGCCCGAGAACCAGCGGGACAGCAGGAAGCGGTCCGGCCGTGAGCGCAGCACCTCCCAGGGAGGGTTACCCAGCAGCGCGTCGAATCCGGGGAACTCCCCCTCGAAAACGTCGGGAAACACCAGCTCCCAGTGCAGGAAACGCCGGGTCGAGGCCGCTCGTGCTGCCGGTTCCATGCCCGCATCGGGGCACGAGTACCACAACCGGGGTCCAGGACGCTCCGGCCCCGGTCCCCCTTGCGTGAACCAGAGCGCGCACCAGCGGTCCATCTGCCCCTTGAGCGCCACGGCCTCGCTGTCCCCGAGCACCCGCGCCCTGTAGCCGGCCCGCTTTCGATCCGGGAACTCGATCGGGATGGCCCTCAGCTCGTCCAGGCACCCCGACAGGCGCCGGCGAACCGACTCCGGACGTCCCGAACCGCTGAGCGGCAGGAGCGGAGATGTCTTTGCCAGCAGAACGGAGCGGGCCTCTGCGTTGACCTGAGGCGCAGCCGGCTCGTGCCGCCAGGCGGACAGCGGATAGACCGGCAGGTCGCTCAGCCAGCACCCGACCAGCGCATCCCCCGAGACCAGCTTGTGGTCGAGGAACGTGAGCGGGAGCCGGCGGTCCAGGGTCTCGAGCCAGAGGGCGGTGCGGGCCAGCTCCACCGCGACCGGATCGAGGTCTACCCCCCAGAGGCAGTTCTCGACCACCAGACGGCGGACGCGAACCCGGAGGGATTCCTCGAGGAGGGGATCGTCCGCCGCACCGGGAAGCTCCAGGCGGATGTCCCTCCCCAGGTCGACCAGGGTGGCCGCGCTGCTCTCCCGGCCGCTGTGCGCGGCACGGAGTCTCCCGTGCTGCTGCGCGGAACGCACGACGGCCTCGGAGAGGTGCTCCAGGGCAGCGGACAGGAAGGAGCCGGACCCCATGGCCGGGTCGCACACGCGAAGCGAAAGCAGCTCCTCCGGGGGGCGGAGGTGGTTCTTGACGTCCACGAGGAGCGGGTCGAGCGTCCTGCGGACCAGGTCGCGCGCAAGCTCCGGCGGCGTGTAGAAGCTGCCGGTTCCCTTGCGCCGGGACCGGTCGTTCACCGCCCGCGGCTCCCCCGATTCCAGCTCGAGTCGCCACTCCAGGAGCTCCTCGTAGAGCGTCCCCACCAGGCGCGCTGCCGGAGCTTCAGGCCCTCCGGCCAGACGCTCGCACTCCCCCAGCCGATCCAGCACTTCGAGCACGCCTGCATCATCGGGACCGTTCACCCGGAGCAGGGCAAGCGCCTGCAGGACCGGGCTGTCGGAACCGGTGCGGCCCGGCTCGAACAACTCCCCGCCGTACGCCCGGATCGGCAGTGCCGGGTGGTCGCTCCCCGCCCAGACCAGTTGGAACAGTGCCTGGACTCGCGGCCACGCGTGCCCGCGGCCTGCCAGGCTTCCTTCCCCGGCCAGCCGCTCACCCCGGAGACGGCGATGGAGGCCCGAGAGCGAGTAGGACGGCCCGTACAGCGGGTCGTCACAGGGCAGCAGCCCCGTTCCCTCCGCCCGCCGGATGACGACCAGCCGCAGCAGGATCCGCATCGCTGCCAACCTCAGCGGCTCTTCCGGCAACCCAAGCCGTGTCCACTCGTGCGCTGCCGGTGCCACGATCCCTTCCAGCGCGGATACCATCCCCCGCACCCGTCCCGACCTGGGAGTCCGTTGCGAATGGCCTTCCGCCGCGGCGAGCCGCCCGTCCCGACCTGGAAACCTCCCCCGGCTCATGAACGGCCTCCCTGTCGCACCAGGACCGCCAGCGCATCGAGGCGAAGGGTGGGGGGCCAGGCCAGCGAGTAGCGCAGGGGGAGTCGCTCCGCCAGCAGGCGCTTCTCCTCTCCGATCGACCGCAGGAGCTCCATTCCACGCCGTTCCCGCGCATCGAGCTCCTCCCGCAGCTCGTCGGTCTGGCGCCGTGCCGTGGACGCCAGCTCCGCGAACAGGAAACCCTTGCGGGTCCGCTCGATTTCCAGGCGCTCCAGGTGCTCCTCGAGTCGTTCGACGGTGCGGGGAGAGACTGCCTGGCGTATCTCCCTCTCCTGCCGGCGACAGGAAAGCTCCAGGGTGCGCGAGGCCTTGCTGTAGCCATGCGAGAGCATCCGTCGCATCCTTGTGGCAAGCTCGCTGAGGCGCCGCTCGACGAGACGGGGAAGGAGCGGGAGTGCCGCGGCCAGGATCGGGCCGGCCAGGGTCTCTCGAGGCTCGGCCGGGACGCTTCCCCCGGCGCATGCCAGGATCCGTTCCGCGAGCTCTCTGACCTCCCCGTCCTCTGCAGTGGAGACCCGGCCGGGCCTCCATCTGTCCGCATGCTCCGACAGGCTCAGCAGCAGCAGATCCGGCGCACGGGCGAGAGGCTCCCGAAGCCGATTCTCGGCCCAGAGGGTCAGGAACAGGAGGACCGCGGCATCGGTGCCGGGGGGGGGCTCTCCAGCCTGGGCGGTCCACAGCAGCGTGCCCTCCCGCAACCGGCCGAGACGGGCGCACATCCACGCGAACAGCGGTGTACCCGGATGCACCAGCGAAGGTCCCCGGCCGTCCCAGGGCAGGACCGTGCGGTCGAAGCAGAGAGCCGCCTCCCGGGCCAGGGTCCTGGGCACGATCCCTCCCCGGCCCTCGATGCGGAAGAGGCCGGGGAGGTCCCCGTCGCACAGCATCGCACCGTCGAGCGACAGCGCTTCTGCAAGCCCCTCCCGCACCTCCTGCGACCTCAGGTGCAGTCGGCCGGCCGCTGCCGTCAGCTCCTCCGCCAGGCCGGGAACGGCCGGCTGGCTGCACACCGGCGGATCCGATTCGGCCTCGGGCTCGACCGGAAACAGGACTCTCGCAGGAGCCGACCCTGCAACGACCTTGCGCACGCGTGCTTCGATCAACTCACCGAACCGGCCGAGATCCTGCTCCATCGCCTCGGTCTTCCGGACGACCCGGGAGAGCAGCCGCATCTCCTGCGACTGCGGGCTGACGAAGTGGAACGAGCGGACCGGTCTCCCCTGGCCGATCCGGTCCACCCGGCCGACCCGCTGCTCGAGCACCGCGGGGTTCCACGGGATGTCGTGGTGGAAGACATATCGGGCCGCCTGCTGGAGATTGAGCCCCTCGGCTGCCACGTCGGTGGTGACCAGCACCCGAAGGCCCGACCCGGGATCCGAGAAGCGGGCCAGCGTCGTGCACCGCTCCGCCTCGCCCGTGGCCCCGGACAGGAACGCCAGGGAATCGCCTTCCGCCGGCCAACGGGCGGCGAAGCGGGCGCGCACGGCCTGAAGCGTAGCGACGAAGCTGGTGAAGACGACCACCTTCTCGTCCGGAACGAACCTCCCGTCCCTTCGCAGGTGCGCCTCGATCCAATCGGCCAGCCGGTCGATGCGGGCATCGGCGAACCCGCCCTCAGGCTCGGTCACTTCAGCCAGCGCTCGAGCGAGCGCGTCGAACCTCCCCACGGCCTTCGGATGGTACTGCGAGAGGAACGCCCCCAGTCGGGCCGCGGCCTGAAGCCATGCGACCTCCGTGTCCGGGTCCGGACCCGGGGTCTGCATCACCACCGATCCCTCGGTCACGCGCAGGGGCGGCACGCCACGGCCCAGCCCTTTCTCGAGCCCGCCGAGGAAGGCTGCAAAGCTCGAAGCAAATGCCGCGACCGACGACAGGAGCCTCTTGGACAGCACTTCGGCCAGGAAGACCGTGCATCGTCTCTTTTCCCGGCCGCAGCGGCGCAGGAATCCGGCGGCCTCCCGCAGTGCGGCGAACAGCCGCTCCTGGGCCGATGGGAGCACGACGGGCCACGCGGTCACCCGGCGGGACGGGAATCGACTCTCTCCTGCCGGAAGCTCCCGCTTGAGCCGCCGGATCACCACCTCCTTCATGCGCTGGCGCTCCGCGGCCGTGGGGGCGGACGTGCGGCGAAACGACAACGGGTCCAGGATCTCGAGCAGACCGGTGAACGACGTCCGGAACCCGTCGTGAGGGGTGGCCGACAGGAACAGGCGGTGCTCGCTCCAGGGGACTACCTCGCGCAGCATCGCGACCAGGTCCGAGTCGCTGCCCCGGGGCCGGGGCAGGAAATGGTGGGCCTCGTCCACCACGAGCAGGTCGATCCGATTGCCCCCCCGGCTATCACGGGCGGCCGCGCTCCGGAACGCTGCCAGGACTTCAGGCCGGGAAAGCCAGTGCGGCGATACGATCACCCTGGGGAGAGCGGAAAACGCCTCCTCCGGCCCGCCCAGCCGTTCGGCTGCCTGCCGATCGAGAATCGACAGCTCCAGCCCGAAGCGGAACCGCAGCTCGTCCTGCCATTGCCGGCGCAACGCCGGTGGGCAGAGCACCAGGATCCGCCGCACCTGCCGCCGGAGCACCAGCTCCGCAGCGATGAGGCCGGCCTCGATGGTCTTGCCGAGCCCCACGTCGTCCGCCAGCATCAGCCTCACCCGGGGCATCGACAACGCCCTGATCAGCGGCACCATCTGGTGCTCCTCGAGGCGGACCGCGGAGCGGAGCGGCGCAAGCGGTCCCCCGGGAGTCAGCACCCCGGCAGCCGGCGCCTCCCAGCGTGCGGCCCGGACCGCAGCCCGGAACGGAACCAGGCGGGACGGCGGTCCCACGCGCAGCCGGGACCTGGCCCCCGGACCGCCGGACGTCCCGAGCTCCAGGCGCCAGAGCAGCCGCTCCAGCCCAGGCTCGGCCCCGTCGGTGTAGGCAACCTCCACCAGCGAGCCGGCGGCCCCGGATGCACCCACCACGCTCAGGACCGCTGCCGGCCTTCCCCGGACCTGCACCGCCTGCCCGGGCAACGGTTGCCACGATGGCTCGTTCTCCTCGATTCTCGCGACCGCTGGTTCCATGTCCCCCCCTCCTTCCGTCCGGTAGGGTTATCGTCACGACGAACGATTTCGCGCAGGGGGTCGTAACCATTTTGTCCCAACCGGCTCAACTCCCATGTGACGCTCGTACGGGAGGTGAGGTCTCGTGAAGGACATCCTCTTGATGCTGGCCGTGCTGGCCGCGTGGTATCTGCTCCAGGCGGTGATCCTGCCCCGGCTCGGAGTCTCCACCTGAATGTCGGCCGCCTGCGACCTGGAACGCGGTCGCGACGGACGGACTCAGACAACCGAGGGGGCGGATGGGGACTCGAGCAGGTGAAGCCTCAGGACCCGCCCTCAGCTTCGAACCAGCACCGGCAGCAGATCCTCCCGGCCGCAGAGCCGGAGTGCCTTGCGCACGTCGCCGGCGTTCTCGGCCAGGTGACTGAGGATCAGCGCCTTCTGGAGCCTCTTGCGCTCCGGGTTGCGCTCCACGAAGACGGGCTCCATCGTGGCCGGGTCGAGCCCGGTGGCATACATCACCGTGGCCGCGGTGCCCGGAGTCGGGGTGAAGATCTGGCACTGCTCGACCACGAGCCGGTGTTTCCTTAGAAAGAGGGCCAGCTCCACCATGTCCTCGAGCCGGCAGCCGGGGTGCGCAGCCATGAGGTAGGGCAATACGTACTGCCTCCGCCCGGCCTTGCCGGACAGGTCGCGATGTCGCGCCACGAACGACGCGAAGTCCCCGCCCGACGGCTTGCGCATGATTCGAAGCACGTGGGGGACGACATGCTCGGGGGCCACCTTCAGGTGGCCGCTGGTGTGCACGGAAGCGAGCTGCTGCATGAACCGCTCGTCCTCCAGCGCCAGGTCCATCCGGATGCCCGTCGTGACGAAGAGGTGGCGCACTCCGGGAACGGCCGCAGCCTGCTCGAGCAGGTCGGCATAGGACCGCTGCCCGCTCACCAGGTGCCGGCATCGGGACGGCCACAGGCAGGAGATGCGCTCGCAGTCACGGCCGGATGCGCAGGACGCACCGTACATGTTGGCCGTAGGGCCACCCAGGTCCGGGATCGTCCCCCGGAAGTCCGGGTGTGCGACGATGCGCTCCACCTCGGCCAGGATCGAGGCTTGCGAGCGGCTGCAGACCCGGCGCCCCTGGTGCGCGGTGATTGCGCAGAACGCACACCCGCCGAAGCACCCGCGGTGGGACGTCACCGAGAAGCGGACCTGCTCCAGCGCCGGAATCGGCAATGCTCCGTAGACCGGATAGGCGTTTCGAGTGAACGGCAGGAAGAAGGTGCGGTCCAGGTCGGCCGGCGACGGGTCGTCGGGCCGATTCACGATGACGGCCATCCCGCCGCACCGCTGGGCCAGGCGGCGGTGGCGGCTGCGCTCGGCCAGGGCATGCGCCCTTGCCTGGACCGTCGGGTCTGCCGCCACCTCCTCGTGCGAGGGGAGGAGGAGGGCGTCCCCGGGGATGGGCTGGCTCGCCGGCTGCCTCCAGATCAGTCCGGCAACGTCGAGCACCCAAGGGGGCAACGACGCCGGGGCCCGCGGATCCGATGCCCCCTTCCCCTGCGCGGCCAGAGCTCGAATCGCCCGGGCCAGTCGCACCACCACGTTCTCCCCCTGCCCGTGCACGCCCAGGTCTGCGCCGCAGTCCATCAGGATCGGACGGCGCACCGAATCGCTCCAGAAGTCATAGTGCGAGAACCGGCGCAGCGAGCACTCCAGCCCGCCGGCAACCACCAGGACCTGCTTGCCGAATGCCTTGCGGACCAGGTTGCAGTACACCGTCAGCGCCCGGTCGGGGCGGCCGCCCGCCCCCCCTCCCGGGGCATAGGCATCGTCGCTGCGCCGCCGCCTGAGCGCGGTGTAGTTGGCCACCATGGAATCCAGGGCGCCGGCCGTCACCCCTGCGAACAGTCGCGGGATTCCGTAGCCCCGCAGCGCCTCGGGGTCGGCCGGGTCGGGCCGGGAGGCCAATGCAACGCAGAACCCCTCCGCCTCGAGCACGCGGGCCAGGAGGCCGGCTGGAAACGAAGGGTGGTCGACGAGCGGGTCCGCAGTCACCAGGAGCACGTCCGGCCGATCCAGGCCACGCGCACGCATCTCTTCGGGACTTCCGGGAGGAAGAAGCACAACGGGTCGGTCAGGCGACCACAGTCCGCCCCCCGGGGATGGATTCGAACTCATCGGAGATCGCCACGTAGAGCTGCATGTTCAGATCGTCCGGCGTCCGGCACTCGCGGATGTTGTTGCGGCGGAACAGGTAGCCCCGCTCCACCCATGCAGCATCCCGCCTGACCCGCCCCCCGCGACGGCGGCTCCCGGGCTTCTTGACCAGGTGGCAGAAGGACAGGAGGCTCACCCCCGCCAGGTCCGGATTGTCCGGGTCCACCCGGTCGAGGACCGTCCAGCTCCCCTGGTCCAGCCCATCGCCGATGATGCCTTGCTGGCGCAGGCCGTCCAGCACGTCCACGAACTCGGCCGTGAAGCGCTGCTGCGATATCCGGGCCGGCACGAAGTACTGTTCCGGCTGCAGGCGGTGCGCCCGGTGGTACCAGAACGCGGAACCGTCCTCCTGTCCGGCAAGCTCGAGGCAGATGCCCTTCAGGTAGGAGGCATGGGCCAGGCTCCGGTCGAGCTCGTGCGCCTCCTCGGCCAGCCGGACGGCTCGCTCGAGGTTGCCTTCCATGAGCTGCACTTCGGCCTGTTTGGCCAACGGGATTCCCCAGTCCGGGCGCAGCTCGACGGCCTTGCGGAACGCCTTGTCCGCGTCCACCAGCCGTCTCGAATCGACGAGCGAATCGCCCAGGAAGAGCCAGAGGTCGGGGTCCCGAGGATAGCGCCGCAGACCGCGACGGCAGAGATTCCACGCCCGCTCGGGTTCTCCCTCATTGAGCAGGTACTCGAGATGCTCTATCAATTCATCTCGGTCCAGCAACCCAGCCCCCGGTTCAAGTGCATCGCGAGTGCATTATAGGCGGGGGGGTGAGACGGTGCAATACAAACCGCCCAATCCGTTGCAGGGTGCGGGCCAGCGAGTCGCGATACGCCGTTCCTGCCACAGTGGGCGAGAAGGGCGGAACATCAGTCAGAGGAGGTCCGGTGCGTCCGGGGAATGCAGCGAGAACGCCCGGCAGGCGGCCTCGTGACTGCGCGTGCTGTAGCAGTACGCACAGCCCGCGATGCAGGAATCGACCGCACCGATGTCGATACTCGGGCTGCAACGGCAGTGCGGGCGTTGCCCCGGGTCACGCCCCGGCGGCCCGTGGACCCCGAGCTGCCGGGCGAATGCCACCCCGTCGATGCAGGCCCCGGGTTCCACCCCCGTTTCCCCCCAGGAAGTCTCGCAGCACGAGACCGGGACGATCCCGCTCCGCCGGGCCCGATTCCCCAGCTCCCCCACCAGATCCACCACCTCCGCCTCGTCCCCGCTCAGGCGGAGAAACCCCGCTTCCCGGGCCATGGGGGTCTGGCCCATCCTCCGCTCGGTCTTCCGGTACCAGTCGAGCAGCGACAGCGTGACCCTGCCCACGGCCGGCTCCAGCGCTCCGGCCAGACGATCGAACGTCTCCACGTGGTGGCGCCGACCCAATCCTCCTCCCAGGACGATGGGATCGTAGCGCCACCACACCCGCCCCCGACCCAGCCGGCGGGACAGCTCGACCACGGCGGAAAGCCGTCTCTCCTCTGCCACGGGATGCGGCTCCAGCCCAGGCGGCAGGCCGGTCACCGTGACGTGGAAGATGGAGCGCATCCCCCGTTCCTCCAGCTCGTCCAGGTGCGGCAGGATCGGCCCCGGCCAGCGAGTCCAGAAGAAGACCCCCGCAACTCGGGACAGCGCCACCTCCCGGACCTGGGATGGCCTGAACGGGTTGCGGACCCGGCAGAACCCCTCCCTCAGCCGGTTCATGAACCATGGCGTGTACCACGCGGGAATGTCTGTCCTTCTACTTGCTGAGATGAAGACAGGACCATCGGTCATCAGCCGGGTCCCCTGCATCGGCTTCTCGACCGGCGGCCATCCGCCTTCGCACGAGTCTCCGGCGGGCCCCTGTCGACCATCGCCCCCTCGGCTCGGCTCGGGGCAGGCCATCGTCCCTACTCGGCCTTGCGCTTGGCCTCGCCGAGCCTGCGCACCTTGTCCACCAGGTCGGTCAGCGACGTCCCCGGAGTGAGGATCTCGGCGACGCCGGCCGTCCTCATGGCCTCGAAGTCGTCCTGCGGAATGATCCCGCCCAGCACCACCGGGATGTCCTCGGCCCCCTTCTCCTTGAGGATGCGGATGATCTCCGGGACCAGGTGGCCGTGCGCACCCGACATGATCGACAGGCCGACGACGTCCACGTCCTCCTGGATCGCTGCATTCGCCACCATCTCCGGGGTCTGGTGGAGCCCGGTGTAGATGACCTCCATGCCGGCATCCCGCAGGGCCCGCGCAACCACCTTGGCCCCCCGATCGTGGCCGTCCAACCCCGGCTTGGCAACCAGCACTCTCAGATGGGATTCGGTCATGTCATTCCCCCTTGAATTCGGCCTTTCTCTTCTCCAGGAATGCCTTCATCCCTTCCTTCTTGTCGGCCGTGGCGAACAGCGACATGAAGGCCAGCTTCTCCACGGCAAGCCCGGCGTCGAGCGCCAGGTCGCACCCCTTGTTGATCGAGCGCTTGGACTGCGCCACGGCCACCGGACCGGCCGCTGCGATCCGGCCCAGCACGCCCTTGCAGTAGTCGAGGAGCTGCTCCTCCTCCACCACCTCCTGCACGATGCCGTAGGCCTTGGCCGTGGCCGCGTCGATCTTGTCGCCCGTGAACACCAGCTCCTTGGCCCGGTTGCGGCCGACCAGCCGGGCCAGCCGCTGCGTTCCGCCGAATCCGGGCATGATCCCGAGGGTCACCTCGGGAAGCCCCATCTTCGACTTCGGAGTCGCATAGATCATGTCGCAGGCCAGGGCCAGCTCGAGCCCGCCGCCGAGCGCAAATCCGTTGATGGCCGCCACCACCGGCTTGGGCATGTCCTCGATGAGCTGGAGCGTTGCCAGCCCCAGCTCGGCGAACTCGAACCCTCTCTCGGGCGGCATGTCCACCATCGAGGCGATGTCGGCGCCGGCCACGAAGGCCCGTCCGCCCGCACCGGTCAGGATCACCCCCCGCACGTCGCGGTCCTCCCGGGCCTGTCTGAGTGCCGCGGCAAGCTGCCCCAGCACCTCCGGGTTCAAGGCATTGAGCGCCTTGGGCCGATCGATGGTGATCGTCGCAATGGCCCCGTCCTTCTGGAACGTCACGTAGGTCTCAGTCATCAGCCTCTCCTTGGCGGGTCGGGGCAGAGCCCCCTCTCACATGGAACTTCGTTGTCCGGTGCCGGTTCTAAACTCGTTCGATGATCAGCGCTACGGCCTCGCCGCCGCCGATGCACAGGCTGGCCAGCCCCCGCCGCGCTCCCGTATCCTCCATCACGTGCATCAAGGTCACGAGGATCCGGGTTCCGCTGGCGCCGATCGGGTGGCCCAGAGCCACCGCGCCGCCCCGCACGTTGACCTTGGCCGGATCCAGCTCACAGAGCTGGTTGACCGCCAGCGAGACCACGGAGAACGCCTCGTTGATCTCGAACACGTCGATGTCGTTCACCGACAGCCCCGTCCTCTCCAGCACCTTCTTGATGGCGAACGCTGGAGCGGTCGTGAACCACTCCGGCGCCTGCGCGTGCCCCGCGTATCCGACGACGCGGAACTTCGGCGTCAGCCCGACCGCCTTGACCTTCTCCTCGCCGGCCAGGACCACGGCAGCCGCACCGTCGTTGATGCTCGACGCATTGGCCGCGGTCACCGTGCCGTCCTTCTTGAACGCGGGCTTGAGCCCCGGGATCTTGTCCAGCTTCGACCGGAACGGCTCCTCGTCCTCGAGCACCAGAGTCGTCTCCCCCTTCCTGCCCGGGAGCTCGACCGGCACGATCTCACGCTTGAACAGGCCGTTCTTGATCGAATCGAGCGCCTTGGTGTAGCTCGCGATCGCGAACTCGTCCTGCATCTGCCGCGTGATCCCGAACTTTTCGGCGCACATCTCCGCGGCCATGCCCATGTGGAAGTTGTTGTACACGTCCCACAGGCCGTCGTTCACCATGAGGTCCACGATCTCGGCATTGCCCATGCGCAATCCGGCCCGCGCCTTCGGGATGAAGTACGGGGCCATGGTCATGTTCTCCATGCCGCCGGCGACCACCAGGTCGCTGTCCCCCGCCTTGATCTGCGAGGCCGCCATCATGACCGTCCGCAGACCCGACCCGCACACCTTGGCCAGCGTCACGCACGGCACCGAATCCGGAAGCCCCGCCTTGATCCACGCCTGTCGCCCCGGGGCCTGACCCTGTCCCCCCAGGAGCACGCACCCCAGGAGCGCCTCGTCCACCGGGTTGCCCGCCACCCCCGAACGCTCCAGCGCACCCTTGACCGCCGTCGCCCCCAGAACCGCCGCAGGTACCGTGGCGAATGCGCCCTGGAAGCTGCCGATCGCGGTCCTTGCTCCACCCAGAATGTACACGTTCTTCATGCTCCGCCTCCCTGGTTCCGTTCCGTTCGGCCTCCGCGGCCGTGCAAGAAGGTTGTCTAGCAGGAACCTCCCGCCCTGTCAACGCCCGCGCACGCAAACAAAACTTGAAAGTCCGACGGTCGCGGGGTATAATGGGCAAGTCCCTACCGACGGGCAGGGAGGACTCTGTGACGAGGACAGCAAGACCGTGAAAGTTTGCCCCAAATGTTTTACCGAGACCCCCGACTCCACGCGGTTCTGCCCGAACTGCGGTGAGGCAATCCCCGCTCAGGAGCAGGACGAGCGCGGCATGATCGGCCGCACCATCGCCGGCAAGTTCCTCGTCCTCGAACAGGTCGGCGAAGGGGCCATGGGCAGCATCTACAAGGCTGAGCAGACCACCCTCGGCAAGACGGTCTGCATCAAGGTCCTGCACCAGCACCTGTCCGGCGACAAGACCCTGTCCAAGCGCTTCCACCGGGAAGCCCGCGCAGCAAGCCGCATCAAGCATCCAAACGCGATCAACATCATCGACTTCGGTACGGCGGAGGATGGGACCCACTACATCGCGATGGACTTCATCGACGGCCGGGACCTCGCCCACCTCGTCAGGAAGGAGTTCCCCTTCCCGCCGGAGCGCATCATCCACATCGTCGACCAGATCTGCTCTGCACTCGACGACGCCCATGCTCAGGGGATCATCCACCGGGACCTCAAGCCCGAGAACATCATGATCGAGGACCGACGGCACCAGAAGGACTTCGTCACGGTCCTCGACTTCGGTATCGCCAAGATCCGGGAATCGGACACTGCCGAGACGTTCCAGACCATGGCGGGCATTGTCTGCGGCACCCCGGAGTACATGTCTCCCGAGCAGGCCCGCGGCGAGGTGCTCGACGCCCGCTCCGACATCTACTCGCTGGGGGTCATCCTCTTCCAGCTCTGCACCGCGAAGCTCCCATTCACCGCGGACACGCCCATCGGCGTGGTCACCAAACACCTGACCCAGGAACCGGCCCGCCCCCGCGAGCTCAACCCGAACCTGCACCCGGCGCTCGAGCAGCTCACGCTGCGCCTGATGTCGAAGGACCGCGACAAGCGGCCGCCCAACTGCCTGGAGATCAAGAAGCTCCTCCAGGAGGTTGCTCGAATCATCGAGCGGGACAGGGAGGCCATCGAGCGCACGGCCCCGATGGCGCGGCCCTCGAAGGAGGAACTCGAGCGCGCGGACGAAAGAAAGCACTCCTCTGCCGGCAGCAAGACGTCCCCCTACGGTCCGGGGGTACGCCAGGAAACCCCCACGGACGAGGAGCAGACGCTCGTGACCGAGTCGAGTGGCGGCTCGGGCCTGAAGATAGCGGTCGCCATCGTCCTCCTGCTCGGCGTGCTCGGCGGAGGCGGATGGTTCGTCTACAGCCGGTTCTTCGCTCCCGCCGATTCCGGCGGTACCGCGGCATCCCAGTCCGGAGAAGCCGCGGGGAATCCGTCCGGGACAGCCGATCCGGTCAACGGCGGCAGCCTGGCCGAAGAGGCCCACCCCGCGTCAAAACAGGGAATCTCCGAGGAAGAGCTTCGCCGCCGCATCGAAGAGGCCGCCCGCGCCGAGGCCGCCCGCGTCGGGGAAGAGCAGAAGAAGTTCATGGCCCGCATGGGCGCCGTGACCGCCACCGTCCAGGACATCCAGCTCGTGTATGCGGAGAACGACCGGCTGCTGGCGCTCCGCAGCTCCGAATGGCAGGACCGCAAGCGGGACGACAAGGTGAACGAGGTCCAGGCGCTGCTGGCGGAATGCGGCGAAGGGAAGAAGCGGCTCGCCGAGCTCCAGGGCAAGCTGCGCCAGGGTGACTTCCTGAGCATCGAGCCCGCAATCGAGAACGAGAAGACCCGGGTCGAAACCTTCCGCAGGAAGGCCGAGCTCGTCCTGTCCGAGGAGCTCCCCGCAGTCGCCAACCAGGCCGACCTCGCCGCCGCCAAGGTCCAGGAGCTCACCCAGCAGGTGGAGCTGAGCCGCAAGGAGGTCGCAGACCTGAGCTCAGCCCTCTCCGCCCGACAGAAGGAGTGGGAGGCCACCCCCGACACGGTCAGGATCGAGGAGTTCAAGGCCGTCCTCACCAAGGTCGTCGCCCTGGACACCGAGTACCAGTCCATCCTCTCCCGCATGTCCGCGGACCGGGTCAGCGACCTCGCTGTCGAGTACGGCAAGTGCCTCGGGAAGCGGGACGTCCTCCTTCCGTCGGCACAGACCCTCATGGCCGAGAAGGTCGGTCCCACCCTCGCCGAGCTCAAGAAGAAGCAGGAGGAGGAGGACAAGAAGCGCCTCGAAGAGAAGCGCAAGAAGGACGAGGAGCTGCGCCGCAAGGACGAAGAGGCCCGCAAGAAGCAGGACGAGCTCAAGAAGAAGGCGGCCGAGGAAGCGAAGAAGGCGGCCGAGGAAGAGGCCCAGAAGGCCCAGGAAGCGGCCAAGGCCGAAGCCAAGGCCCAGGCCGCTTCCAACATCAAGAAGGGGGACGACGCGGTGGCGCAAGGCAACTACGCTGCAGCCATCCTCTTCTACAAGGAAGCGCTCAAGGGGGCCCCCTCGGCCGACCTCCACAAGAAGCTCGGAAAGGCCTACAACAGCAAGGGTGACTTCGCCAACGGCGCCAAGCACCTCAAGACCTACCTCAAGCTCATGGAAGGCAAGCTCTCGGCAACCGAGAAGGCCCTCATCGAGAAGCAGATCCGCGAGTAGGACCAGAACGGCCGCCGAGTGCCGTGGGATGCGGGCAAATATGGGCCTCCATGCTCGGCACGTCATCCTGAGCGACCCGGCCCTTCAGCCTGCAAAGTCGGATCCGCCTTGCTGCCGGGAGTGAAGGACCCCGGCCTCTCTTGCGTTCGCACGGCCGCTGGTGCGGCCCCCCCC
>VGRX01000015.1 GCA_016875215.1 Deltaproteobacteria bacterium | reverse complement strand
GGGGGGGCCTTTGTGAGCGGGAGACCCGACGCATCTGGGTGCATGCAGACCATGTCAAGGGAGACTCCGCCAGGGCGGTTGCCTGCCTCGTGCACGAGATCGTCCACGCCGTGGTCGGCTGCAGCGTCCAACAATTCCTTTCTGCCGATCGGCCGTGAAATCGGTTGACACGTTCCTCGAATCCGGGGCGGACAACGCAACGGAGAAGGAGGGACGCCATGCTGTTCTGGAAGAGCAAGAGGAAGGACGAGGGAGCGCATTCCGGGGCTGATACAAAGGCCGGACCGGAGCCCAGGAAGAAGCGGGTGCGGTTCCCGGGGAGGGGAGTTCCTCTGGAGGTGAAGCTGCTGGCGCTGGATGCTGTGGCGGCGGGGCTGAGCCTGACGGAGGTGGGAGAGCTGGTGGGGGTGACCGACAGCTCGGTGTACAACTGGCGGAAGATGTACGAGAAAGGCGGGGTGGAGGCGATGCGTCGTTCGCCTTCGGGGACGGGGGTGCGCAAGCGCTGCCAGGCGCTGGAGGAGAAGATCCTGGCGTACCGGAGGGAGCATCCGGAGGCCGGGGTGCGGCGCATCCGGGACGAGTTGAAGCAGGAGTGCATCCCGGTGAGTGCGGAGAAGGTCCGCCAGGTGGTCAATGAGGCGGGGCTGGGCAATCCGCCGCCCAAGTCGAATGCCCGGGAGCACGAGGAGCGGCGGTTCGAGCGTCCGATGCCAAATCTGATGTGGCAGATGGACATAATGACCTTCCAACTGAAGCGCCTGTACCCGGTGTACTTGGTCGGGATCATCGACGACCACTCTCGCTACATCGTGGGCTGGGGGCTGTTCCGGCAGCAGACGGCGGAGGCGGTACTCGAGGTCCTGCGAGGAGCAGTAGGGCAGTGGGGAGCCCCCCGGGAACTGTTGTCGGACAACGGCCGGCAGTTCGTGGCGTGGCAGGGGAAGAGCCGGTTCCAGAAGGTGCTGACGCAGCAGGGTATCCAGCACGTGCGGAGTGCCCCACACCACCCGATGACGCTGGGGAAGATCGAGCGGTTCTGGAAGACCATCTGGACGGAGTTCCTGGAGGAGATGACGTTTGCCTCCTTCGCAGACGCGAGCCAGCGTATCGGCTACTGGATCGACTGGTACAATCACCGCCGTCCTCACCAGGGAATCGATGGCGTGCCGCCTGCGGAGCGTTTCTACGGGGTGGCTGATGACGTCGAGGAAATGCGCAAGCAGGGCTGCAAGGAGAACGCTCTGCAGATGGCGCTGGGCCAGGCCCCGAAGCCACCGCTGTACCTGCTGGGCCGCCTGGGCACGACGGACGTGAAGGTCGTACGCCAGGGGGACGAGGTGCAGGTCCAGATCGGCGACACGGTCAGGGAGCGGATCCGGCTCGGCGAGCCGTACCGTGTCGAGGAGGCGGTGATGGCTGCCCAGACCGAAGGCGGCGACGGAACGCCGGAGCCGGCCGAGGAGGCGCCCCCGGTCGACGCATCCGAGTCAGTACCGGACGTCGTCACCGCACCGGCCCTGGGGGCCGAGACGGTATCCCCGCAGGCGGCCGCGGCTTCCGAGGCCGCACCGGCAGTAGAGGGCCAGACTGCCGCCGAGAGCCCCGGTCGCTGGTACGAGTGGGAGGAGGAAGGAGAATGAAATAAAACGCCAACCAGGATACCATCAGCGTCATCCCGGAGATGCCGGCAACGAAGTCCGCACCCCGGGCCGGAGGAACCGTGAAATGGGAAGAGCTGGACGGGGAAGCCCGCTACCGGATCATCGAGATGGCGCTCGACGGGCACATGAAGATGAAGGACATCCGTGAAGCCTTTGGCGTCAGCCGCCAGACGCTGTCCCGGGCGATGGAGACGGTGCGCAAGGCTGCGGCTGCGGCGCTGGAGCCCAAGACGCCGGGGCGCAAACCGACCCCGGTCAGCGAGGTCCAGCGCAAGGAACTGGAAGGCCAGCGGGCCGATGCGGAGAAGGACAGGGACAAGTGGAAGACCCGCTATGAGGTGACTCGGACCCTGCTGGACCTGTACCTCAAGTATGACCGTGAGGTGGCTCCGCAGGAGGAAAAAAAACGGCAGCCGGAGAAGAAGGAACCCGGCGCAACCGCCGGATCCGGGGAGAGCTCCACCGGCACGCCGTCGAGCACCGATGGGGAGGCGACGTGATCGCACAGGCCCTGGGCATTACCGTGGATGCCTGGCGCAAGTGGTTCAAGAGCCACTCTCGCCCCAGGCCCGATGCTGTCCGACGAAGGGGGCGTCCCACGGTGATGTCCGGGGCGGTGCGTGAGGCCATCCGAAAGTGCTACCTGGACCACTTCGGCCAGTGGGGACCCACGGTGCTTCGCCCCTGGGCCCGCCGACAGGGGCTGGGCATCTACAGCGTCGGCACCATCGACAGCGCCATCGCCGACATCAAGGTCAAGCCGGACCCGAAACCGAGGACTCTGCGCTGTGAGGTGACCGCGTCCAACATCCTGTGGGCCGAAGACGGGGCCTCCTTCCGAGAGAACGGCGAGAAACGGGAGCTCCTCGTGCTCCAGGACGAGCACGCCCGCTACAGGGTGAACGACCGTCTCGTCGACGGTCCGGCCACAGGGAAGGACGTGGCCTCCTACCTGGAGGAAGCCTTCATACGCCACGGCGCTCCGCTGGTCATCAAGCACGACGGCGGCTCGATCTTCCACGACGACGACGTGCGCAAGCTCTTCGACCGCTACCGCGTGGTCGAACTCACCGGACCTCGTCATCATCCTCAGTACAATGGGAAGAAGGAGCGTGGCTTCCGAGACCTACGCTCCTTCGCCCGGGCCATGCACAAGCAGTACCCCTGGATGCCCCTTTCCGAACGTATCAAGGCCGCCATCAAGGACCTCAACGATGACCGCCCCAGACCGGTCCTCTCGGGCTGCACCGCCGCCGAGGTCTACCAGCGCGACCGCATCACGCTCCCGGACAGGGCTCAATTCAAGAAGGAGGTGGAGCAGACCAGGCTGACATTCCTCGCTCAGGCCGCTTCGCGTGAGGAAAGGGATAGTGCTGGACGCAGAGCGGTCGAGACGGTACTCTCACGGTACGGGTACCTGGAATTCCGGGGGACGATGTCAACCGATTTCCGGGCGGCCGGGCGGAAAGAATAAATGGGCGCTACACTTGAAGGGATGTTCCCCCCGGGATGGCCGGACCAGCCGCAATACGAAGTGTCCTTTCCGGGAATGGCCGGCCTTGTCGGACAATGGCTCAAGCAGGTGGAGCGCAGGCTACGAGAGGGGATGTTCAAGGATGAGTGCAGCGGTGCCCTCGGTTTCTTGCAGGCCAAGCGGAGCCTGTACCACCCCTTGCTCTACCGGCCGGCACATGCCAATGTGGATGTTCGCGTTCGACCGGTGGCTCTCAACGACGGGGAAGCTCGGTTCGTCGAAAGACTCCACCGGTGGCTTGAATCTCCTGAGGGAATCGATAAGGTCGGAGATGCTGAGGTATTCCTTTTGAGGAACCTGTCACGCGCTGGGCTGGGTTTCTTCGTCGGGCGAGGCTTCTACCCCGACTTCGTGGTTTGGGTCATTCGGGGCAACCAGCAGTGGATCTCCTTCGTGGATCCCAAGGGACTCGTCCACATCGGCGGCGAACACGACGGCAAGATAGGGCTGGCCGAGGACCTTCGCCAAGTGGAGCAACGGGCAGGTGGTGGCACGACGCATCTGGATTCGTGGTTGTGGAGTGTGACCCCGCGTAGCAAGCTGGAGTTGGCCCGTTACCCGCAGGGCTTCGTCGCCAATCATGTGCTGTTCGACGAGGACGGGCCCACCGCTATGGCAACACTGCTCAGTCGCGCATCGCGAGGTGGGAGTGCATGAGCCTGTTGGCACAACCGGAACCGGTGGAGCACGGTGGGGAGCAGCTTCGAGTAGTGCGGGCCAGGTTCTCGTGAGTGGGCCGCCGACATCCCCAGGGAGCATGGGAAGTACTGCCGCAATCCAAGAGTTTCCCGCCCGAAGTTCGCTCTCTCCACCATCCCGATCCAGAAAATCGTCTCTCGACGGTCGTTGACCGTCCGCGCGGCTTAGCGCCCACGACCATCATCCCGGCCAGTCCCCAGGCCGTGCTCCGCTTGTCGTCCCTCAAGCGCCGCTCGCAAACTACGGGCCTCGCCTTCGCCGTGTTGACCCCATTTTGCCCCTTGCGGGCAGCTTTCTCGCTCTCCCTCTCTGAAAAGCCCGGGCCTTAAGCGTAGGCCCCTTGTTTGCCTCCAGCGCCGCAAACCCGCATGGCAGGCTGACGAGAAGGCTGTCGATGCGTTTCTGGACCCCGGCCCGAGTTCTAGTCACGCGAGGTATGGTCGCGTCGCTGGAGAACCGTGGCTTGTCAGGGATATGGCACACCACCGGTGCACCACTGCACATCGCGGTTGACAGGGCCTGTCCTGTGAGTATAGTTCGAGACATGTCGAACAAAGGCCACAGAGAGGCGGCCCGCCTCGCCCGGCTCTTCAAGGCGCTGTCCAGCCCCAAGCGACTGGAGTTGCTGGGGATGTTGGAGCACGGGTGCTGTGATGGCGGCAAGTGCTGCACAGCGGAGGAACTGTCGCTGTGCATCGAGAGCCTTGCCGCTCGGCTCGGGCTCGTCAAGTCGACCGTGTCCCACCACCTCAAGGAGCTGGACAGTGCCGGCCTGATCGCCCTGGCCAAGAAAGGGAGACATAACGACTTCAGCGTGAACCGGGAGCTGCTGAAGCGCGCAGGGGAGTTCCTGGTGCGCCTGGCCGGATGCTGCGGGGTTGCGGCTCCTTGCTGCGAGACGAAACAGGAGTAGGAGGGGAAATGGACACTGACAAGGGAAGCGCCGGACAGATTGACTGCTGCTCGACCGGGGCCTGCTGCTGCTCGCCAACGCCTGGCGGACGGGGCAAGCGCGTGCGCACGATCATCTTCGTGATCATCATCATCGGTGCCGTGGCTCTCGCTGCGGCGGCTCTCGCGAGTCGATACGGATGGCTGGGCGACCAGGCAGATGCCCAGGCAGCGGCTCCCCAGCCCGCCCAAGTTGTCCCGGCAGCCATTGCGGAGCAGGTCCCCGCTGGGGTGACGACAGCAGCCCCTGCCGCGGAGCGCGTCAACGCGCTCACGCCAGGCATTCCGGCCGCTGGGACACCTGGGGTCACGGCCGCCAAATCGGCGCCCGAGCCGGCCGAGGATGCGAAGGAGCCCTGCTGTGCGGCCGCGGCGCAGGCTGCCGCCGTCCCGGATGATGGAGCTGACAAGCCTTGCTGCGGAGGTGCGTCTCCTGTGGCTCCGATGCCCGCCCAGGAGGCCCCGAAGGCGTGCTGCGGAGGGGGAACCCCGGAGCCCGCGCCTTGCGGGTGCGGTGGCGGTAACTGACAGATCCCGGAGGAAACCCGTGGAAGCCTGGATTCGGCAAGCCCTGGAATCGAACGAGTTTGGTCTGGCGATGCTGCCCGCGGCCCTGGTCCTTGGGGCGCTGACGGCCCTCGCGTCCTGCTGCAACTACGCGATCTGGGCGGCGGTCGCCGGGTACGCGGCGAGCCGAGGGGACCAGCGTCGGCGCGATGCCCTTGTGGCACCGATCAGTTTCGTGCTCGGGGCGACGGCGTTCATGGGAGTGGTGGGCGCGGGCATTGGCTTCGTCGGCGAGATGATCGGCTCCGCATTCCGGTTCTACGGGACCTTGGCCGGTGGGCTGGCCGCCGTGATCTTCGGGCTCCTGGCGCTGGATCTCCTGCCCCTGCAAACCCGCGTCCGGACCCTCCAGGCCCGGCGGGTCCCCACGGGATTCTGGGGTGCGGTGGTGTTCGGCGCTGTGGTCGGCGGCACGAGCATGGCGTGCAGCATCTGTTGCGGTCCGGGGCTGCCTGTGGCCCTGGGCATGGCCGCTGCCACGCGGCAGGGGTTCTGGGGTGCGGGCATCCTCGGCGCGTTCGGACTGGGCTTCGGCCTGCCGTTTGCCGCGGTGATGCTCGGCCTGTCCATGGGCGGCACCATGGAACTGGCCCGGAGGGTCGGACGACCGGTCCGGGTGCTGGCAGGAGTGGTGCTCCTTCTGGCGGGCTTCTGGATGCTGTACTCCCTCCTGTAGGAGCCGAATGAAGACAGCAGACACCTCCTGGTTCGAAGGAACGGTCGGTACGCCGGCCGGCGATGTGCCTCGGGTCCGGACCTCGCTCACGTCACGGGACCGACGGGATGCGGTGGCGCTCAGGTGGGGGATCGGCCGATCCGCCTACACGGTTCCACCGGGCCTGTACGCGGTGGGGTCGCCATCGGCCGAATCCGTCGTGCTGGTCTCGGCGAACTACAAGATGAGCTTCGACCGGCTGCGCCGGGAACTGAGCGGAATCGATGCCTGGATCCTGGTCCTGGACACGAAGGGCATCAACGTCTGGTGTGCCGCGGGCAAGGGCACGTTCGGGACAGACGAACTCGTGAATCGTGTGGAGGCAGCGGACCTCGGACAGGTGGTCAGCCACCGGAGGCTGGTGCTTCCTCAACTCGGGGCTCCGGGTGTTTCGGCGCATGAGGTCCGCAAGCGGTCCGGGTTCCAGGTCGTGTATGGTCCGGTGCGGGCCCCGGATCTCCCCCGGTTCCTGTCGGCGGGGATGAAGGCTGACCCGGAGATGCGCAGGGTCCGGTTCGGGCTCGCGGACCGTGCCGCGGTGGTGCCTGTGGAGATCGTCCAGGGAGCGGGATACGCGCTCTTGATCGCGGCGCTGTTCGTCATCCTGGGCGGGCTCGGTCCGGACGGGTACCGGCTCGACCATGTGCTCTCGGTCGGCATTCCCGATGCCATCCTGGTCTTGGGGGCGTTCCTGGGCGGGTCCCTGTTGACCCCGCTGCTCCTGCCCTTCCTCCCGGGCCGTCCGTTCGCGTGGAAGGGGATGTGCATGGGGCTGCTGGTGACCCTCGCTCTGTGGGCAGCGCTTCACGGCCTGCCGGGTACCCCGGGCGCGCTGGCCCTGGCAGCCTGGCTGACCATGGGTTCCGCACTGGCCAGCTTCCTCGCCATGAACTTCACGGGGGCCTCGACCTACACGTCGCTCTCCGGAGTGCGGAAGGAGATGCGGTTCGCGGTCCCGGTTCAGGTGGTAGCGGTGACTGCTGGGCTCGTCTTCTGGGCGGTCGCTCGGTTCACGGGGCAACAAGGTTGAGAGGTGAGGCCGATGTTCGGACTAAGGTACCTCCCGGGCGTCACAACGCTGCAACTGGACGCGGAGCTTTGCTCGGGCTGCGGGATGTGCCTGAACGTGTGCCCGCACGCCGTTCTGGCCTCGGCCGGCCACGGCAAAGTGGCCATCACGGACCGCGACGCGTGTATGGAATGCGGTGCCTGCGCCCGAAACTGCTCATTCGGGGCACTGAGCGTCCAGGCCGGAGTCGGTTGCGCTGCGGCGATCATCGTGGGCGCTTTGCGAGGCACCGAGCCAACGTGCGGTTGTGGCGATGGAGAAGGTATGTCCTGCTGCTGACGCCCCATGGTTCCTCTCATCTCTTGTCCCACCGCACCGGAACCCCCTGCCGAAGGCTCCCGACCGCCAGCCCTTCCGGCTCATCGCCAGCCACCACTGCCTCGACGATCCGGGGGGCCAGCAACGTCAGGTTCAGGAGCTTGCCGACGTAGGAGCGCTCGAGGCCCACGGCCTCGGCCAGTGCCTTCACGGTGGGGAACCTCCCCGACTCGAGGAGATCCTTCCAGCGGAAGGCCCGGGCCAGGGTGAGCAGGAAGACCTGGTTCGGCGGGGCCGAGGCCTGCTTGCCGTCGGCGGGAAGGATGATCTCGCGGCGGCCTGCCCGCCGCTTGAACTGGATCGGGAGCGAAATGGTGTGGGCCTGGGTGGCCCCCGCGCCGCGGGATGCGACGACCTCGCTGGCGCTGTGCTCCGCGACAAGCAGGTCCACTACTGCCTGCACGCCTTCGCCGCTCAGGGTCAGATCCAGGCGGTCGGCGAAGAGCGTGGCTCGGTCGATGACCATTCGGACCAGACGCTGCTGCTCGCCCGGGAAGAGGTTCTCCCATATGTTGTCGAGGATGGTCAGTTCCTTGTTGACGCTCTCGGGAGCGGCTTCCTGGTCCGCCAGGGCGGCGAGCTGTCCGTTGATCTCTCTGAGCCGGGCATCGAGTTCCGCCCGTCGCCCGTCCAGACGTTCCAGCTCTCCGCGGACGAACGTGGTGTCGGCCGCCTGGAGGGACTGTGCGAGCTGCTGCCCGATCGTCTTCACGCCGGTGAGTTCCTCGACGACCTTGAGGCGGTCGGCCTCGACTTGATGCCGTTCCTCGGCCTGCAGCCGGCGGATCGACTCGATGGTCTGCCTCACCACCTCGGGCGACCGGAAGAGCGACCGCAGCCGGTCCTTCACGAGATCCTCGATGATACCGGCCGACCGGGCGGCGGTGGACTTCCTGGCCAACTACCAGGTGCAGCTCCTCGGGGATGTGACCACGGAGCTGGCCTCATCGATCCAGCGGACCGTCACCGCCGGCGTCCTCTCCGGGAAGTCCATCCCCGAGGTCGCACGCGAGATCGGCCGCGTCGTCGAGGACAAGGAGGCCTTCCGGAAGGCCGGCAAGACCGTATTCAAAACCGCCCAGCAGCGAGCCACTCTCATCGCCCGCACCGAAACCCTCCGCGCCCACAACGAAGGCCGCAAGGTCTTCTACCGCCAGGTCGGCGTCACCAAGGTCCAGTGGATCACCGCCCATGACGAGCGGACCTGCCCCATCTGCCGGCCGTTGGACGGGAAGGTGTTCGGGATTGACGAGGTGCCGGTCATACCCCACCCCGCATGCCGATGCACTTGGGCCCACGCCGGCTGGAGTTTCACAGAAACCTCTGGACATGGGGGAGAGCCAAGTTGCATATTAGGCTTGGGGTGTCGGTGCGGGCCGGCTCTGGCACGATGACGACGGACGAGGGAATTTGGCGGCCTTCGGTGTGTTCGGTACAATGGTACATCGTAGCGGGAGCGGCCGAGTGTTTCTACCCGAGGAGGTGGTGCAATGAGCAAGAAGCATCAGGATAGGAAGGCGGAAAGCCACCGCGTGACCGTCGAGGTCGAGCAGAGCTTCAGCGAGATGGAGCGAAGGCTCCGTGAGGCCAGTCCAGGGGTCTGTGAGTTGCTTGAGGTCTATGGCGGCTACGAGGAGGCCGTTCGGCGTTCGGAAGCGTATCTCGACGCGTCCCAGCCTGGTGAGTGGCCTTCCGTCACCGACGTTTCCGCCCAGTAGCAGCAGGAATCACTGATACGACGGGGAGGGGTTCAAGCACATGGCGACATGGGGTGACCTGCTGAAGGAAGCCAAGGAGGCCGTTGAATCGGGCAAGGTGCAGCCCGCAGCGGTGTTCGACTTCCTTCGGTCGAAGTACTTGGCGAATCTGGCATAGGTCACCGGACGGAGCGTAATCCTCTACGCGACCAACTGGACACAAGGAGCGGTGGCAGATCCGCAGTTGGTTACCATCACGGCTGAGGACATCCACGGGTTCATGGAGGTGGTCCACGGTCTTCCGTCGGGGGGGCTCGACCTGGTGCTCCATTCCCCGGGAGGCCAGCCCGAGGCGACCGAGGCTCTCGTGGACTACCTTCGGTCGAAGTTTGACGATCCCCGTGTGCTGGTCCCGCATGCAGCGATGTCGGCGGCGACCATGCTCGCGTGCGCCTCGAATCGCATTGTGATGGGCAAGCACTCCTCCCTCGGGCCGATCGACCCTCAGTTCATCATGCGCACAGACCTTGGCGTCATGTCTGTTCCGGCGTACGCCATTTTGGAGCAGTTCAAGCTGGCGCAAACCCAGTGCAAGGATCCGAGCCTCATTTCGTCCTGGCTGCCCATTCTCAAGCAGTATGGGCCGGCGCTGATCGTCCAGTGCCAACTGGCGCTCTCCCTGTCCGAATCGCTCGTGTCCGACTGGCTGGAGCGCTATATGTTCGCTGGCCGGTCCGATGCCAAGGAGTTGGCGGGGAAGATCGCCAAGTGCCTGTCGGATCACGGGGCATCGCTGAGCCACGGCCGCTTCCTCTCCCGGGACAAGGTCAAGGCGTTGGGTCTGGTGGTCGAGGATCTGGAGGCCAACCAAGCTTTCCAGGACGCCGTTCTCTCGGTGTTCCACTCAGTCACGCACACGTTCAATGCCACACCCGCCGTGAAGGTCATCCAGAACCACATGGGGCGCGCTTTCATCAAGAAGCAGATGATGATGGCGGGCCAGGTGCACCCGGTGCAGGTCCCTCAGCCAATGAAGAGGCCTGTCAAATAGGTTGGCCTCGTTGTTGCTCCGCGACCCCGCCTCGCAGTCGATCCCTACCGATGGTGGCGCCCAAGTTCGCCGCCCAAGCAAGTCACGTGACCAGCCGGTCTCATGAGCGGTCGTCGGTCAGCTCCTCTCCCACCCTGACATTCACGGTACTCGGTGTCATAGCGACTCGGTCGACAGGGATCTTGCAGCGGTTATGTTGAGGTCGTGAGCGGGCGATAGTGCCCGCCGCGGACCTTGAGGCGCTGCCGTGTTCCAGACCGACGCAGAGCGGTTCCTGTTCCTGCTGGAGAGCGAGGCGGAGCTCGCCGAGTTCTTCGAGCAGGGGGAGCTGTCTGCGGAGGCCCGGGACGAAGAGCGCCCGAAGTACATCACCAACTACATCGGCTCGAAGCAGAAGCTGACGGACTGGATCTGGAAGGCCACGCCGGAAGATGCGGCGAGTGCCGCGGACGCTTTCTCGGGGTCCTCGTGGGGTTCTGGCCGCGCAGGATGACCCCCGTGGTAAACGGAAGGGAACTTGGGCAAGGTTGGAGCCACAACGCCAGCGTTGTGCTAACTGGTACAGGAACCAGGACTTCTACGCTGACTACCCGAGTCGCTTCCTCGTGCGAGTTGGATTGGCGTGGACAGACCATCTCCGGAGGCAGGCCAAAGAAGCGCCTGATGACACATCGCCAGGCGATGGCCTCTCGATGCTTTTCGAGGCATGTCGAGGGGTCTACGTGCGGTCCGGTGGACTGATGGCAGATAGCTGGCGAGGAGTTGTCGGTGCTTGCTGTGCTCGGCTTCCCGGTGCATGTCCTCCGGATCAGCTTCCAGGAGTCATGGGCAGATGGTTGTTGGCGGTTGGTCACGACACCGAGGCCGCCGTGTCCATTGCGTGGCATGTCCTCAAGAACGGAGGTGCCCCAACTGTCCTCCGCAAGGGCTTCCATGAGGCCGGGCTCGATCTCGGCGACGTAGTCGCCACGATACGGTCATGGTGGGAGGCCATTTCAGACGAGACCAAGGACCATCGTCTACTTCCCGAAGTTTTGGAACTGCTTGACTCACAGGAAGCAAAGTGATGAGGCCAGGACCAAGACGAGCGGCCTGCGGTCTGGAGGTTCGTCGTCGGAGACACCCGCTCTATCCTCCCCGTGCTCGACGACGAAACTGTCTCTGCCCTCAGGCCCATAGCTTTCCTCAATATCTACGGGCACATACAAGCCGCCAGTGGCCTGATATGTCTCCCCATGGAGAGGTTCGCTGTCGAGCGACGCGCCCTCCCGGTCACGGGGCTGAAAAACTCGGAACGGTGCCTGAGAAATGCGGCGTCACCCGCATGGCATCTGGCCGAGAGGCCTCTCCGTGGCCTTCAACCCGCCCCGGCCGGGTTCGACTCCCGCGAGGAGCAGATCCTGCACCATGGGAAGCCAGTCCTCGTGTTGGCCGCGAAAACGCGTTGGAATCACTGCGCTTCAACCACACTTCCCGTTCTACATTTCCGGACTTGCGTCTGCAAGGGTGTCGTGAGCCCCGGACTCAGACGAGTCACAGCACGTACTTCGACATGTCCTGATCCTGGACGAGGCTTCCCAGGCGGCGCATTACCTCGTCCCGGGTGAACACCATCCGTCCGCCCGCGATGTCGGGGGCCTCGAACGAGAGATCCTCGAGGAGCTTCTCGAGGATGGTGTACAGGCGGCGGGCACCGATGTTCTCGAGCTGCTCGTTTGCCTGCACGGCCAGCTCCGCGATGGCAGCGATGCCGTCGTCGGTGAACTCGATCTGGACCTGTTCGGTGCGCAGCAGGGCGGTGTACTGGCGGATGAGGGAGTTTTCCGGTTCCACGAGAATGCGGCGGAAGTCTTCCCTGGAGAGGGCCTGGAGCTCGACCCGGATCGGGAAGCGGCCCTGGAGCTCCGGGATGAGGTCGGACGGCTTGCTCACGTGGAAGGCCCCGGACGCGATGAACAGGATGTGGTCGGTCCGGACTGGGCCGTACTTTGTGGAAACCGTGGTCCCTTCGATGATGGGGAGGAGGTCCCGCTGCACCCCTTCCCGGGAGACATCGGGCCCGTGGGTCGACTCGCGCCCAGCGATCTTGTCGATTTCGTCCAGGAACACGATGCCCGACTGCTCGACCCGGCGCCGCGCTTCTTCGGTCACCTTGTCCGAGTCCACCATGCCCGCGGCCTCCTCCTGCTCGAGGAGGCGGAGCGCCTCGCCGACCGGGAGCCTGCGCTCCTTGCGTTTGGCGGGGAACATGTTCCCCATCATCTCCCTGAGGTTCACCCCCATCTGCTCCATCCCCTGCGAGCCGAAGATCTCGATCATGGGGTGGAAGCTGCGATCCTGGACCGAGACGGTGACCTCCTGGCCGTCGAGCAGGCCTGCTTCGAGCTGCTGGCGCAGCTTCTGCCGGCGGCGGGACGTGCCGTCGGTTTCGACGGGATCCGCCTCCTCGAACGTCGGGCGCCGCATGAGCAGGTCGAGCACCTTGTTGGCTGCGCCGTCCCGGGCGCGGGAGGCAACCCGTTCCTCCTCCTCCTTCCGGACCATTCCGACCGCGGTCTCCATGAGGTCGCGGACGATCGAGTCCACGTCCCGGCCGACGTAGCCGACCTCGGTGAACTTCGAGGCCTCGATCTTCAGGAACGGGAGGCTGGCCAAGCGTGCCAGGCGCCGGGCGATCTCGGTCTTCCCGACGCCGGTCGGCCCGATCATGATGATGTTCTTGGGGAGGATCTCCTCCTGCAGATCCTCGGGGACCATCTTGCGACGCCAGCGGTTGCGAAGAGCGATGGCTACCGCCTTCTTTGCATCCTTCTGACCGACGATGAAGCGGTCGAGGTACGCGACGATCTCGCGGGGGGTGAGGGCGGCTTCGCCGGGGAGCTGCTCACTCATCGGCCACCTCCCGTTCCAGCGATTCCTCGACGAGGTGACTGTTGGTGTAGATGCACATCTGGGCTGCCACGGCCATGGCGGCACGGGCGATCTCCTCGGCTGACAGTGCCGTGTGCCGCTTGAGTGCCCGGGCCGCGGCCAGGGCGAAATTGCCGCCCGAGCCGATAGCGGCAATCCCCTCCTCGGGCTCGACGATGTCGCCGTTGCCGGTGATGAGGAGCAGCGACTGTGCATCGGCCACGAGCAGCATCGCCTCGAGCCGCCGCAGGATCCGGTCGGTGCGCCATTCCTTGGCCAGCTCGACTGCGGCCCGCATGAGGTTGCCCGAGTGGTCCTTGAGCTTCGACTCGAACCGCTCGAACAGGGCGAAGGCATCGGCGGTGGAGCCGGCGAATCCTGCGAGGACCTTGTCGTGGAACAGGCGGCGGACCTTGCGGGCCGTGTGCTTGAGCACTGCGTCTCCGAACGTCACCTGGCCGTCGGCGACGATGACGACCTTGTGGTCGTCCCGGATGGCCAGGACGGTGGTCGAGTGGAGCTGGGACTGCGTCATTCCTCCTCCTCCCGCGGGTGGGTCCTGCGGTAGACTTCCATGAGCATCTTCAAGTCCATGTGGGTGTACTTCTGGGTCGTGGAGAGGCTGCTGTGCCCGAGCAGCTCCTGGATGGCCCGGATGTCCGCTCCCCGCTCGAGCATGTGCGTGGCGAACGAGTGTCGCAGCATGTGCGGGTGGAGCGGCTTTCCGAGCCTGGCTGCCATCCGGTCGAGCACGCGGCGGACTGAGCGGTCGGACAGGCGGGCCGAGCGTCGGCCGAAGAAGAGCGCCTGGGGGTCGCGACCGGAGCTCCAGAGGGGCCGGTCGGCAAGATAGCGGGTCAGGGCGTCCTTCGCCATGTCCCCCAGGTATGCGAGTCGCTCCTTGTTTCCCTTGCCGGCGCGGATGCGGGCCTCGCCGCGACGCAGGTCGATGTCATCCAGGTCGAGTGCGACCAGCTCGGACACGCGCATCCCGGTCCCGTAGAGCAGCTCGAGGATGGCGATGTCGCGGCTGAGCGAGTCCGGGACGTTGCGGGGCCGGCGCGAACCGGCCGGAGCGGAGCGGCCCGGCGCCGAGCGTCCCGACTGGTCCATGACGGCCTCGGCTTCCCGCTGCGTCAGGGCCTTGGGGAGCGGGCGGGGGAGGCGGGGCGAGGGCAGGACGGCCGCGGGGTTCTCGGCGATCACCCCTTCCCGCACCAGGAAGCGGTAGAAGGTCCGGATGGTCGCCTTGCGCCGCGCCACGGTCGCGGGACGATGGCCGTGCGCCTCGTTGCCGAGGAACTCCCTGAGCTGCCGTCGTGTGGCCCGGGCCAGTCCCGAATGTCGTTTCGCCAGGAAATCAGCGAGGGCCTCGATGTCGCCGACGTAGTTGCGCAGCGTGTGGCGCGAGTACCCGCGCTCCACCTTGAGGTAGGTCCGGAATCGCTCCAGCAGCTCGGTGCGCTCTTCCACGAAGCCCCCGTGTCACCCGGTGAATATATGGCAGGGGAGCGGGAATGCAAGAGCCGGCGGGCTGAATCACTCCTTGAACAGCTTCTTCTTCTCCGGCGACTTGAGCGGCGCCGGCATGACGAAGCAGCGGCCCGAGTAGATATCGGCGTTCCGGCAGGCGCAGACCAGCAGGCGCATGCTGTACTTCTGCGCGATCTGCTTGAAATCGGCGTATTTCCGCTTTCGGTACTCCTTGTCGACGAGGTGGACGGTCTCGCCGTTGGGGCCGCGGTACCAGGGACCGAGCAGCGCGGTTTGCACTCGGCTGACCCGCCTCGCCAGGCGGTTGGCGACATCCAGCCCGTAGTGGAGGTACGCCACCACGACGTCCCGGATTCCGACCTCACGGAAGCGGGCAAGCAGCGACTCGATGTCCTTGGGCGAGTCGTTCTCGGTCGGTACCAGCGGCTCGATTCGGCCACGCACCGGTACACCCAGCTCGCGCAATCGGCGGATCATCTGGAAGCGGTCCTCGGGGGTGGCAACCCGCGGCTCGAACAGTCTGTGGAAGCTCTCGGACAGCGATGCCACGTTGACGGTCACCGTGACCAGGTGCGGATTGCGGGCCGCAATCTCCATCACCGAGCGGGGCATGATCCCCTTGGTCGTCAGGTTCACGTACACGCCTGCTGCAAAGAGAGCCTCAAGCACCTCGCCGGCCACCTGGTTCGCCAGGGCATTGCCGAAGAACGACTCCGAGACCGTGTTGAAGAGGACCATCTGCGGAAGACAGTCCCGACGCGTCATGGAGGCCAGCTCCTCACGGACCTGCCGGCCAAGCATGGTATACAGGTGGACCGTGTCGGCGCGGCTCGTGTCCTTGGTCTGGTACTTGCAGTAGTGGCAGTCTACCGGGCAACCGCTGACGACGTTGAAGGCCAGCACCCGCGAGTCCACCAGGCACTGGGGCAAGCCCGTCGTGAAGGCCCGGCTCTTGTTCTCACGGATAAGAAGCTCGCCCACCTTGTTCACCCCGAAACGCTGCGTCATAGTCGCCGCGATTCGACACTGCTGCCGCAACAAGTATAAGGTGTGCACACGGAGGGGGTCAAATTTCCCCACCAATGCCAATGTTCCACGATTCCGGCGCGATAGGCGAAACGGGCCAAGGAGGCTGGGCAGCCTCCTAAGCACGAATCATGGCACGGGGCCGCACTGTCCCTGCTTGCCCGGAATGTTGCATGCGTGGCCGGGTGCAGTGCATGCGGTGTTGCAGCAGAACAGGTTCACGCAGAACCCGCTGATGCAGTCCGAGGTCTCGTCGCACGGCTGGCCGTTGGCCAGGTCGACCTGGCACGTCCCGTCGCAGTGGGCGTCGGGGTCGCAGCCTGAGTCCAGCAGGCAGGAGGTTGCGCAGGCCGGCTTCACCTGGTCGATCTTGCCGGTACAGAACACCGACTTGTAGAGTCCGCAGGGATCCGCTTCGGTCGCAATCGAGCAGCCGCTGTCATCCGCGACCGTCTTGCCTTCGCACTGGAACGCAATGCACGAGGCATCCTGCCGTTGTCCCTGGCACTTCCCCGGGTCGGTTTTTACGGAAGGCGCCGAGTAGACGCCGGGACAGTCGGACGGGGCGAGGCAGCAGTCGCCGGCGACGCAGCAGCGGCCGTTTCCGCAGTATCCGGACTGGCAGTCCGAGGGCTCGTCACAAGCGGTGCCGTCGGCCTGGTCGGCCAGGCATTTGCCCCCGTCGCAGTGCGCCGAATCCAGGCATTCCGGGTCGGCACCACAGGAGGTTGGGCAGGCAGGCGGGCTCTGGTCGGGAACCCCCTTGCAGAGCACGGGGTTGTACGGGCTGCACGAGAGCGCTTGTACCTGGCTCGTGCACGCGGAATCATCGGGGACGGTCACGCTGACGCAGCGGCTGGCCTGGCAGGCAGCCTCCGTGCGGGTTCCCTGGCACTTGGCCGTGTCGGTGCACTTGGCCGGCGCCTGGTAGGCCGCCGGGCAGTCGGCTGCCTTGGCGCAGCAATCCCCCTGCGAGCAGCAGTGGCCGTTGGCGCAGTGGGCCGAGGTGCAATCCGAGTCCTCGTCGCAAGCGGCCCCGTCGGCCAGGTCGAACGCGCACAGGCCATCGCAGTGAGCGGCGGCCTTGCAGTCCGAGTCCGAGGCGCAGGTGACCGGGCAGGAGGGTGCGGACTGGCTCTTCTCGCCGGCGCAGACCACGGGCAGGTAGGGCCCGCAGTCTGCAGCGGTCACCCACCAGCCGCACCCCGAGTCATCTTCGACTTCCTTTGAGCCGCACATGTACTGGATGCACGTGGAGTCCACCCGATGCCCCTGGCACGAGGCCGCGTCGTCGCAGGTCGCGTATTGCTTGTACTGGGCCGGGCATCCCTTGGCCAGGATGCAGCAGTCGCCGCTCTTGCAGCAGATGCCGAGCGAGCAGTGCCCGGACTGGCAGTCGGAGTCCTCGTCGCAGTACTTGCCGTCGGCCAGGTCCCCCACGCAGGCCCCGTCGCAGTGGGCGCCGGCGTCGCACTGCGCATCCAACGTGCACGTGGCGGGACACTTGGGTGCGGACTGGTCGGCCGAGCCGTTGCAGAAGACCGGCAGGAACGCTCCGCACTCGTTGGCCTACACGGCGGGCCCGCAAGCGCTGTCATCGGCAACGACCTTGGCCCCGCACACGAAGCCGGTGCAGGCTGCATCGACCCGCTCCCCCTGGCAGGTGGCGGGTGACTGGCAGATGGCCGGGGCAGAATAGGCTGCGGGGCAACCTTTTGCGTCGAGACAGCAGTCGCCCCCCTTGCAGCAGACCCCACCCGCACAATGGCTCGACTGACAGTCCGAATCCTCGTCGCAGGCGGCCCCGTCGGCCAGATCGGCCACGCACGCTGAGCCGTCGCAGTGTGCCGAGGGATCGCACTGGCCGTGAAGGGTACAGGCGACGTCGCATGCCGGAGGGGGCTGCTCCTTGGCGCCGGAGCACTGCCGGTCCGCGAACAGCCCGCAATCCAGGGCTTTCACCTGGGGGGTGCAGGCACTGTCGTCATTCATGGTCGTCGAGCCGCATACGAACGCGGAGCAGACCCTGTCCTGGCGGGTCCCCTGGCAGGTCGCCGGGTTGCCGCACGCCGGGGGGGACGCGAACTGCCCGGGACAATCCGCAGCGACAGAGCAGCACGTCGAGCCGCTGCAGCAGAAACCGTTGCCGCAGTGGCCCGACTGGCAGTCCGTGGACTCGTCGCACGCAGTGCCGTCGGGAAGGTCGACGATGCAGGTCCCGTCGCAGTGGGCGTCAGGGTCGCACTGCGAATCGAACTGGCAGGAGACAGGGCACTGCGTCACGGCCTGGTACTTCTCACCAGTGCAGTACCGGTCCTTGGGGGCTCCGCATGCCAGGGCCAGCAGATTGGCGGCGCACGCGCTGTCGTCCTCGACCGGCTGAGACAGGCACATGGACTGCACGCACGCCCGGTCCTTCCGTTTCCCCTGGCATTGGGCTGGCTGTTCGCAGGCCGCAGCTTCCGAGTACGAGGCAGGACAGTGGTACGAGAACTGGCAGCAATCACCCGCCTGGCAGCAGAATCCGTTTGCACAGTGGCTGCTCACGCAGTCGGAATCCTCGTCGCAGGAGAGGCCGTTCGCCACGTCCGGCTTGCAGACGGTGTCGCAGTGATACCCGGCCCCGCATTCCTGGTCTGCGTTGCAGGCAGCGGAGCACTTGGGGGGCGTCTGGGCAACCGTCCCGTCGCAATGGATGTCCGGGTTCGGCCCGCAGTCGTCGGCCAGCACCTGGACGGTGCACGCGGAATCGTCGTCTACGGTCAGCGACTTGCACATCGCGTCGGCACACGCTGCGTCGACGCGATGTCCCTGGCACGTGGCCGAGCTGTCGCACGTCGCGGCCGAATGGTAGCCGGGAGGGCAGTCCGCCGCGACGGCGCAGCAGTCCCCCTGAGCGCAGCAGAAGCCGTTGGCGCAGTGCCCCGTGGTGCAGTCCGAATCCTCGTCGCATGCGGCCGACGGACCGACGTCAGCCTGGCAGGTTCCGTCGCAGTGTGCCTGGGCATCACACTGCGCATCCTGAGTGCATTGCGTCGCACACCCGGGGACCGCCTGGCTCGGTTTGCCGCTGCATCGGGCGCTGGGGTAGGGCCCGCACTCGTCCACCACGACCGCGTCGGTGCACGCACTGTCGTCGTCCACGTTCACGCTGTCGCACGCGAAGGCCGTGCAGACGCGGTCGGTCCGGCTGCCCTGGCACGACGACGGATCCTGGCAGGTCGCGGGGGTGGCAAACGAACCGGGGCAGTCCGCAGCAACCGAGCAGCAGGTCCCGGCGTCGCAGCAGAATCCGTTGGCGCAGTGGCCGCTCTGGCAGTCGGAATCCTCATCACAGCTCCCGCCGTATGCCACGTCGGGCAGGCAGACGATGTCGCAATGGTGCCCCGGGGAGCAGTCGGCATCGTGGGCGCACGACACCGCGCACGTCGGTGCGGTCTGGTGCAGCTTGCCCGTACACGCCAGCGCAGCGTAGGGGCCGCACTCACCTGCCGGCACGCCCGCGTCGCACGCGGAATCGTCTCCGGTCGAGATGCTCTTGCACTGGAAGCTGGCGCAGATCGCGTCGAGGCGGTGGCCCTGGCACTGGGGCGGGATGTCGCACGTCGGCGCGGCGTGCCAGGAATCGGGACAGTCGGACGCTGCCTGGCAGCAATCCCCCGTATCGCAACAGAAGCCGTTCTGGCAGTGGCCTGACTGGCAGTCGGAGGGCTCATCGCACGACATCCCGTCCGGCAGGTCCGGCTTGCACACGTCGTCGCAGTGAGCCCCGGCCACGCAGTCCTGGTCCCCCTTGCAGGTCGACCCGCACGTCGGAACCGGCTGCGCCTTGGCACCGGTGCAGAACTGGTCCGGGTAGGGAGCGCACGACTTGGCCAGCACGTCCTTGCCGCACGCCGTGTCATCCTCCAGGGGCCCCACCGAGCCGCACGCGTGATCGGTACAGGTCGCGTCGACCCGGGTCCCCTGGCAGCTCTGCGGCGAGCCGCACAAAGGTGCGGTCGAATAGGCCTTCGGGCACTCGTACGGCTTGTTGCAGCAGTCGCCGGCAGTGCAGCAGAAGCCGTTTCCGCAGTGACCGGACAGGCACTGCACGTCACCGTCGCACTGTGCGCCGTCGGCGTATCGGGGGATGCATGTCCCGTAGAGGCACTGCTGGTCCTTGTCGCAGTCGGCAGGCCCCGTGCACTCGTAGGCGCAGTCGGGGACCGCCTGGACCGGGTCGCCGTTGCAGTAGTAGTCCGCGGCCGCACCACAGTCGTTGGCCAGGATGTCACCCGTGCAGGCCGAGTCGTCCGGGACAGGCGGCAGCGAGCTGCAGACATGGTCCAGGCACACGGCATCCGCCCGGCTCCCCTGGCAGTGGGCCGGGTCGATGCATGCGGGCGGGGTCGAGAACAGCGCCTTGCACCCGAGGGCCGTGTTGCAGCAGACGCCGCCCGCACAGCAGATCTTGCTGTCGCAGTGTCCGGACAGGCAGTCGGAATCCTCGTCGCACGAGTACCCGTCCGCGAGGTCCGGCTTGCACGTGGAATCGCAGTGGGAGCCGAGGCCGCAATCCGCGTCGGCAAGGCACGCCTTGGCGCAGGGCGGGGGGAACTGCTTCTCGAGCCCGTTGCAGTAGACCGGCGGGAACGGCCAGCAGTCCGCGGCCATCATCGTCTCGTCGCAGGCCGAGTCGTCCGCCACGTTGGGCCCGGCCTGGCACATCAGGTTCACGCACGCTGCCGCCTGGCGGTGGCCCTGGCACACCTGGGCATCGTCGCAGACCGGCTTGCTCTCGTAAGACTTGGGACAGAAGCCCGCATCGAAGCAGCAATCGCCGGCAGCGCAGCAGATGCCATGGTTGCAGTGCTCGGAGATGCACTCGAAACCCTCTGAACACGGCTGTCCGTCCGGCTTGCGGAGGTGACAGGCGCCGTCGGCGCCGCAGTAGGCTTCGACCACGCAGTCCGACGGCTTGGCGCACGAGGTCAGGCAGGAGCCAGAGACTCCCACCTTGTCGCACGCATACAGCCCGCACAACGCCTCGTCCTGGAGCACCGCACACTTGCCCGCGACACAGACCTCCGCTCCTTGCAGGTAGAACTTCGTGCCATCCTGGACGCACAGCGAGGGCTTGCAATCGGGCGTGGCCTCGTCGAGCAGGCCGTCGCAGTCGTCATCCTGGCCGTTGCAGACCTCCTGCTTGGCCTTCTTGCCTTCGCATGCACCCGTGCTTTCGCCCAGGCACGGAGCCAGTCCGGAGCACGTCCCCCAAGCGTTTGCAAGGATGCAGGGCACATCCGTCCCCACGTGCATCGGCAGGCAGTCGCACCGGCCGCTTACCGGGAGGCATGCGGTCGGGGGGCAGGAGAGTCCAGCAGGACAGGCCACCTCGCCGCACTCGAGCCCTCCAGGGCATTCCTCCTCCTCTCCGCACGGCAGAATGAGGTGGTACGTGTCCCCCACCGGCAGGCAGGCCAGCTCGTCGAACTGGGGAGGGATCTCCGGAAGGCATTCATCGCAGACCACCTTCTGCGGAGGGACGCACAGGTCTCCCCCGACGACCAGCCAGCACTGCCATCCTTCCGGGCAGCCGGCACTACAGTCCCGCGAGCACAGGTCTCCCACCGGCGTGGCCAGGCAGACCCCCTTGCCGCAATCCGAGTCGTCCCCGCAAGGCTCGCCGAAAGGGAAGCCGGGGCCGACGTCAGGACCGTCGGCGTCCCCGCCTGCATCCGAGTCGGCGTCGGCGTCAAAGGCCCCCCCGTCGGCATCTCCGTCGGGGCCAAGATCCGTCCAGGTGCTTTCGGTGCTCTCGGCAATATCCTGTGCGACCTCCCCGAGGTCGCCAGGGAGGAGCTCGATCCGGTCGGCCAGGTCGGGCAACAGGTCGATGCGGCCCGAGTCGGCCAGCTCGACGTGGTCTGCATCGAGGAGGTCAGCGTCCCCGGCCGGCTTGCCGGGATGACTGGTGGAGCAGGCGACAGCGACCCAGGAGGCAAAGAGGAGGCGGCCCCACGACCCGGTCCTCCGCAAGCAGGTGTTTCTGAGCAAACGGGCCATCATCTTCTCCGTGCGCTAAGGATTGCCTTCGAGAATTATGGTGCAAACGCACGAAAAGGCAATTTGTCGTGGCTGGGGCGACCCCAACCCACGATCGACGGCGCCGGAGCAACCCCTCGACTTCGCCGGGGGCAGGCGCCGCAGGTGGCCCGAGATGGTGGCCAGGGGCTACCGTGGACGTTGACAAGAGGAGCGATGGGCGGGATGATCTTGTTCGGGATTTGAGGAGGAGCGAATGGTGCGACGAATGAACGAGCGGCTGGGTCGCCTCTACTCGAGGCGTGGCTTCCTGGGGCGGATGGCCGGGCTTGCCGGGGGCTCGCTGCTGTGGGCTTCCGGTTGCGGGGGCGGCGGCTCCGGCCGCGTCGACGCAGGCAGCGACGGAGGGCCGGACGGCTGGGGCGAGCTGCCTCCCGAGGTGATGCGGCGCAACGGTCCGGCCGGTCCGCTCCTGTTCATCTGCATCGATTCCCTCCATCCTTCCATCCTCGACCTCGATGCCGCGGGCAACGCCGGCGGATCGCCCGGCAACTGGCTCATGCCTCGGCTGCGCAAGTACATGGAGGGTACCGCCTGGTACCGGAACGCCTCCTGCTTCCTGCCGTCCGCGACCGACATGAACCACCTCAACATCGTGGCGGGCACGCACTCCGGGCTTACGGGGATCATCAGCGTGTTCGGCCAGCTCACCGGTTGGGACCCTGCGGGAAAGCCGCTGCTTCCGACGATCCACCATTCCATGGCTCGGGATGACCTCGGGCGGCCCGTGGACACCCTGTTCCACGCGTACAAGCGGCGCTTTCCGGACAGGAAGGTGGCGTTCATCGCGGGCAAGGACTGGGTGGCGGAGATGTTCCGTACCGACCCGCCCGTCCTCGACTTCGTCATCACCGGAAAGAGCGTGCCCGACTACCGGCCCGCTCCAAAGGTGCCGAACCTGTACGACCCCAAGTCGGACGGCGACGCAACGTGCGATCCCGAGTCGCTCTGGCAGACCAGCCTGGTAACCCCGCAGCTTGCCAAGGTGCCCGACATGTTCCCCTCGGACGAGTGGATCGTGGACAGCACGCTCGAGCTCTTTGCCCGGGAGAAGCCCGACTTCGCCTACATCCTGCTGGCCGAGTGCGACGACGCCGGGCACGCGCTGGGAAGCGCGCACGACCCCTCGGAGTTCGTCAAGGCCGACCCCGCCATCTCCATCGAACAGGGGTGCCCCGACCCTGGAGGGTACCAGTGGGTGAGCACCCGGAATCCGAACCTCTACAGGGAGCCCATGCTCGACTACCTGAGGGAGGTCGACCTCCAGTTCGGCAGGCTGATGGATGGGCTCAAGGCGCAGGGAATCCTCGACAAGGCAACGGTGATCGTGTTCTCCGACCATTCCATGGAGAACCAGCTTGCGGGGAAGAACTGGATCCCCGGGTACTCCAAGGACACGGACTACCTGGACCTGCTCAGACAGGGCGGATTTGCCGGCGACGGGGACGTGGGCGGCGTCTCGGCCTCCACCATCTGCAACGTCTACTGGCGCGAAGGCAAGGACCGGGTCGCCGGCGCAGTCGCTCTGCTCGAGGCCTACCAGGCCAAGAACCCGATGACCGGCCAGATGGAGTGCCCGTGGTGGGTGGTGGACCGAAAGCGCATGAAGGAGGGGTATCCCGGCGTGTGCGGCCCCGGCGAGCTGTATCACCCCCACTTCATTGACCAGGATGGGGAGAAGACCTTGGCCTGGCCCGACCTGATCCTGTTCACCCGGAACGGCTGGCAGTGCCCGACCTACCTGGACTTCCTCCCCAAGACCCCCATCCCGCTGCCGCTCACGACCGGCTCCATCGCGCCGTTTCTGGGCGGGCATGGATCGCTCGGTACCGCGGCCATGGTCCTCGGGATCTCGTCGCCGTCACTGGTGCCCGGAATCGTCGACAAGCCGGTGCGCATCGCAGACGTGGCCATGACCGTGGCAGCAATCTTCGGACTGGAACTGGAGTCGACGACGGTCGGGGTGGACCTGGCTGCATAGGAGGCTGGACATGGGAAATCGTGTCCGCTCTGCGCTGTGCGCGGCGTAGCCCCGGCAGTTGCCGCGACGCACGGCATGAACACTCTGCCGGCGTTTCGAAAGAGTACATCGATTTCGGTTTGGTGGCCCATACGGGACTCGAACCCGTTCTACCGGCTTGAGAGGCCGGCGTCCTAACCGATTAGACTAATGGGCCACTACGACTCAATCACAGCCAGCTCGGGGACGAGGATTTGAACCTCGACTAGCGGGGCCAGAACCCGCCGTCCTGCCGTTAGACGATCCCCGAATGTTCAAGCCCCATACCCCAGGGCAGGCAGTCTTATAGATCCCATCGACTGCCCTGTCAAGCGCTTTTTCCGGCTTCTTTTTCCGGCTTCCCCTTTTGGCAAACCGGGGGGGCGTTGCTATAATGCCGACCGCCGGGAGGGAGCACCCCCGGGGGGAGGTCGGCCAGTGAGATCCGTGGTTCTGTTGTCATTCGTCCTCGCGGTCGTCTCGGTTGGCGATGGTACCAACGTCGTCATGCCGGCACATGACGCGAGCGACGTCACCGGGACAGAGGCCGAAGTGCAACCCGACGTGATCCCCGACGTCCCCTCTGCGCCGGACCTCTTCGAGGCTGCACCGGTGCCCGATGTCGTGGTCGAGCTGGAGGTTCTCCACCCCCTCGACGTGCAGCCCGACGAGGTCACGCTCCTCGACGCAGTCGACCCGGACCTGCACGAAGTCGAGGCCGAGGCGGCAGGCGAGGCGACTGCCCAGGACATTGCCCCCGAAGTTCTCCCCCCCTTCGAGCTCGTCCCCTGCCAGGACCATGAAGAGTGCAACCTCAAGGGGATCTGTCTGGACGATGCCATGGGGGGGAAGAGCTGCTTCCCCTGGTGCGACAACGACTCGGAGTGCCCCCAGGGCTATGTCTGCCGGCTCCCCTACGGATTCCAGGATACGGCGTGCTTCCCCGCGGCCGCTGCCCTCTGCAAGCCGTGCAGCCAGGATTCGGATTGCAAGCCGAAGGCATTCCCCATCGTCGTCTCCTGTCTCAACTACGGCCCGGACGGGAAGTTCTGCGGGTCGGAGTGCACTCTCGATGGGAAGCTGCCCTGCCCTCAGACCCACTTCTGTGGGCAGGTGGCCGGTGGCGAGGAGCTGCGCTGCATGCCCAAGCCGGGCACCGGGTGCGCGTGCCAGCCCTGGATGGAGGGGATGGCAACCCCGTGTTACGGGGAGAGCGCCATCGGCAAGTGCTACGGCGAGCGGCTGTGCAAGGATGGTGCGCTCCAACCGTGCAGCGCGTCCGCGCCGACGCCCGAATTCTGCGACGGCAAGGACAACAACTGCAACGGTCTGACGGACGAGGGACTCGAGGTCAACGCTCCCACCTGCATCCTGGACTTCGGCACGGGGGCCTGCCAGATCCCCAAGCAGTGCCTTCAAGGCAAGTGGACCTGCGTCAAGGTCGCGCTGCCGGACATCTGCACCGTGCAGAGCCTGGAGTGCTTCTGGTGGGGAGATACCGTCGATCACGACGGGGATTACTACCCCGACCTGTGCGATCCGGACGATGACGGCGACGGCTTTGCCGACGAAGAGGATTGCCAGCCGCTCGACCCGGAGATGAACCCCGCGGCCCAGGAGCTGTGCGACGGCATCGACGGGGACTGCAACGGCGTCGGGGACTTCGACCAGTTCGGCGACATGGCGTGCAAGGCCGAGAGCCTGTACGGCCAGTGTCCGGGCATCTCCCAGTGCGTCGACGGAGCGAAGACCTGCAGCGCGGTCGCGCCCGGACCAGGGCATTGTCCGGAGCCGGAGGAAGGCTGCGAGTTCTTCTCCCTCCCCGAGTATCTCGACGCGGACAAGGACAAGATCCCCGATATCTGCGATTCGGACCTGGACGGAGACGGGACCCCGAACGCGGACGACAACTGCCCCGAGCTCGGCAACCCCACGCAGCTCGACGCGGACCAGGACGGCAAGGGTGATGCCTGCGATCCCGACGACGACAACGACGGGGTGGACGACACCCTCGACTGCTGCCCCTATCTGTTCAACCCGACCCAGACGAACACCGACGGCGATTCCATGTGCGACATGTGCGACCCGGACGACGACAACGACTGGATCCCGGACGAGGGGGACAACTGCCCGCTCAAGGCGAACCCGGACCAGGCGAACAACGACCAGGACGAGAAGGGCGATGCCTGCGACCCGGACGACGACAACGACGAAGTCCTCGACGGCTTCGACAACTGCCCCTGGATCTCCAACCTCGACCAGAGCAACAACGATGGAGACAAGGACGGAGATGCCTGCGACCCGGATGACGACAACGACACGGTCAAGGATGAGAAGGACAACTGCCCCTTCGTCCACAACATGAAGCAGGAAGACCAGGACAAGGACGGGATCGGCAACGCGTGCGACAAGGACATCGACGGAGACGGGGCCGACAACGACAAGGACAACTGTCCCCTGGACCCCAATGCGGACCAGAACGACATGGACGGTGACAAGCTGGGAGACGTGTGCGATCCCGACCGGGATGGCGACGGTGCGGTCAACAGCCTGGATAACTGCCCCGACCTGCCCAATCCGGACCAGAAGGACAAGGACAAGGACTGTCCCCCCACTCCCTACCCCGCTGCTACGGAATGCGGCGATGCCTGCGATTCCGACGTGGATGGAGACGGGAAGGTGAACAGCCTGGACAACTGTCCCGACGTCTACAACCCGGACCAGGCAGACCTCGACAACGACGGGGTGGGGGACGCCTGCACCGACGACAAGGACGGCGACGGTGCGGTGGACAGCGCGGACAACTGCCCCAAGACCTACAACCCCGACCAGGCCGACACGGACGGCGACAAGCTCGGCAATGCCTGCGACGCGGACGATGACAACGACAACTGGTTCGACGTCGAGGACAACTGCCCCTTCGTCCCCAATCCGGACCAGAAGGACAGCAACAACAACGGCCCCGGGGATGCCTGCGAGTGACGGAGGGGGATCTTGCTGACCGGCCTGGACATCCTGGTGCAGGACGGCTTCACGCGCTGTCATGGCGCCCGCATCGGAGTCCTCGCCAACCAGTGTGCGGTGGACTCGGCCGGCGTGCACCTGGTCGAACACCTGCTGGCAAGGGGGCTTCGCCCCTCCCTGTTGTTCGGCCCCGAGCACGGGCTGTGGAGCACGCACCAGGACATGGAGCCGGTCGAAGGGATGGTGGACCCGGTGTTCGGGTTGCCGGTCGACAGCCTGTATGGCGACCGGGAGGAGTCGCTGGCCCCGGCCCGGGACAAGCTTGCCGCCCTCGACGTCCTGCTCATCGACCTGCAGGACATCGGAACCCGCTACTACACCTACGCCGCCACCGTGGCCAAGACCCTGCGCGTGGCCCATGGGAGCGCGCTCCGCATCCTGCTGCTCGACAGGCAGAACCCGATCGACGGAGTCACTGTCGAAGGAGGGCTGCCAGACGAGTCGCTGCGAAGCTACGTCGGGGAGCTCCCGGTTCCACATCGGCACGGCCTGACCCTCGGAGAGCTGGCCGTGGCCTGCGCCGACGACGAGAAGCTGGACGTGGATCTGACCGTCGTGGCCCTGGCGGGCTGGGACAGGAGTCGATACCTGGATGAGCAGCAGGCGGATGGACAGCCCCCGACCCCAGGGGATCCCTTGATCCGCAATCCGCAATCCGCAATCCGGGATCGGGGCCATGGCATCCCCTGCGGTCCGGGAATCCCTCTCTGGGTTCCCCCCTCGCCCAACATGCCCACGGTCGAGACTGCAATCGTCTACCCGGGGCTCTGTCTGCTCGAAGGAACGAACGTCTCGGAGGGGCGTGGAACGACTACGCCTTTCCTCCTGTTCGGAGCCCCGTTCGTGGCCCCGGACAAGCTGCGGAGGTGCCTTGGCGAGGAGCTCCCGGACGGGGGCTTCCTGCTGACCTCCGCCTGTTTTCGCCCGCAGTTCGGGAAGTGGGCCGGCCGGCTGTGCAACGGGTTGAGGCTCCACGTGACGGACCGGTCGAGGTTCCGCCCCCTGCGGTTCGGGATGGCGCTCGTGAAGTGGCTCCGCCTGCTCTTTCCAGGCGAGTTCAAGTGGCGGACGCAGGCCTACGAGTTCGTGGACGACCGGCTGGCCATCGATCTGCTGCTCGGGCACCCCGGTGCACGGGAGAAGCTGGAGGCCGGGGCCCCCGTTGAGGAGGTCGCCGCTGCCATGGAGGCGACGGCCGCAAGGTTCCGGGAGGAGCGCAGCGGGCGGCTGCTCTATCCGAGGAATGAGTTCCCATGACCGGTGTTCACCGTGACGGATGAAACGGGTGTTTCTAGGTAGGAATGAGGGCAAGGAATGAACGTCGCGTTCTACGGGGGCAGCTTCGATCCTCCTCACCTGTGTCACGTGCTGTCGGTGTCCATGGCCATGTCCGTCGAGAGCCTGGACCGCGTGCTGGTCGTGCCCTGCCTGGAGCACGTGTTCAGGAAGAACCTCACCGCGTTTCATCACCGTGTAGCGATGGCAAGGCTTGCGTTCTCGCAATTTGGCGACCGGGTCGAGATCTCCGAGGTGGAGGCCGGCTTGCCGGCACCGAGCCGAACGCTGGACACGCTGGTCCACCTCCAGGCGCAGCATCCGGATTGGAAGCTGCGGCTCCTCATCGGGAGCGACATTCTCGGAGAGACGAAGAAGTGGTACCGGTTCGACGAGGTAGCCAGGCTCGCCCCGCCGCTGGTGATTCCGAGGCTTGGATACCCGGGAGGGGAAAACGTGCCGCCGCTGCCCGACATCTCCAGCACCCGGGCGCGCGAGCTGCTGCGAGAGGGGCGGCCGCCGGGAACGCTGCTGCCCCTCGTCGTCGCCCGGTACGTGGAGGAGCATGGCCTGTATCAGCCGTAGGAAGCAGTGGACATTGGCCTGTCCGACCGGCGCCGTCCGACGGGCGCCGTCCGACGTGTCCGACGTGTCCGATTCCGTTCGTGTGTCCGACGTGTCCGACGGGCGCCGTCCGACGTGTCCGACGGGCGCCGTCCGACGTGTCCGACGTGTCCGACGCCGTTCGTTGGTCCGACGTGTCCGACGGGCGCCGTCCGACGTGTCCGACCGTTGTAGGAGGTAGGCGATGCGAGTGTTGATCCTCGGCGCAGGTCGCGTGGGCACCAACCTGGCAAGGCTGTTTGCGGCGAGCGCGCATGACGTGGCCCTGTGGAACGCATGGCCGCTGGAGGACGCCGTGGCCGCAGCGTTGGCCGACAGCCCGGGAGTGACCGTCCTGTCCGGCAGGCCGCTCTCGCTGGCAGACGGGGGCCCCGGCGCCGGCTTCGACCTGGCCCTTGTCGCCGTGTCGGACGAAGCCGTCCCCGCCGTCTCCCGGGAATTGGATGCCGCCGGCCTTCCGGCATCAGTACCGGTGCTGCATTGCTCCGGAACTCTGCCCGCCAAGAGCGTTCGGACCGGCACGCACGCCGCCGGACGGCTCCATCCGGCATTCGCGTTTCCCTCGCCCGGCCTGCCGCTGCCGGTGCTGTCCCGCATCTGCTTCCTGCTCGAAGGGGATGATGCCGCCACCGCCCGGGCAACCCGGCTGCTGGAAACATGCGGGCTCCGCTTCGTCGCCGCATCTCCGGACCCGGTCCTCTATCACGCGGCCTGTGTGATGGCGGCCAACTTCTCCGCCCTGCTGGGCCTCGCGGCCGGCCGGCTCATGGAATCTGCGGGAATCGGGGAAGAAGAGGGAAGGGCGCTGCTCGGCTCCCTGATGGGAGGTGTGCTGGACCATGCCTGCCGGGAGGGATTCGCCGCCTCGGTCTCCGGACCGGTCGTACGGGAGGATCTCGAGACCCTCCTTTCCGAGGCCCGGGCCGTTGGACGGGAAGCCCCGGAGCTGTTCTCCCTGTTCCTGGAGGGCAACCTCACGCTGGCACGCATCCTGGGCCGAAACCAACTTGCCGACGACCTCACCCGCCGGGTCGAAGGGGACCCAAATCCACCATCAACGACGTCCAGAGGGCGATGAGCCTGCCCCTGTGGGGAATCCCTGGGGGAGTTGACTTGACTAACTACTTGGTCTAGTATGCTGGACAGGGGGTGACGCCGTGCTCCAGATCAACGTGTTCGAAGCCAAGACCAACCTCTCGCGGCTGCTGCTGAGAGTCGCAGCCGGGGAGGAGGTGATCATCGCCCGGGCCGGCAAACCGGTGGCGAAGCTGGTGCCGTTTCAGAAGCAGGCTACGACTCGTGTGCTGGGCCAGGATTCCGGGCTCGTGACCATTGCCGATGACTTCGATGCGCCCCTCTCCGAGGATGTCCTGGAGGAGTTCGAGCGGTGAGAGTGCTCCTGGACACCCATGCGTGGCTCTGGGCCGTTTCCGCACCCGAGCGGTTGGGGCGCAAGGCCCGCAGACTGATCGAGAAGGGGGAAACCGAGCTTCTCCTGTCCGCAGCGTCTGCCTGGGAGATCTCGATCAAGTTCCACCTTGGCAAACTGGGACTCCCCGAGCAGCCGGACCGGTTCGTACCGACCCGGATGCAGCGGGACGGAATCCTAGCGCTGCCAGTATCCGTGGCACACGGGCTTGAGGTGGCCAATCTGCCGCTCCTGCACCGGGATCCCTTCGACCGCCTCCTGGTCGCCCAATGCCGCGTCGAGCATCTCCCCATTCTCTCCGCCGACCCGGTGTTCAAGAAGTATGGCATCGAGGTAGTCGCAGCGGGGCGCTGAGCCGAACGCTTGTGCGTCACAAGAACTCTGCCCGCCAAGAGCGTTCGGACCGGCACGCACGCCGCCGGACGGCTCCATCCGGCATTCGCGTTTCCCTCGCCCGGCCTGCCGCTGCCGTTGGACGGGAAGTCCCGGAGCTGTTCTCCCTGTTCCTGGAGGGCAACCTCACGCTGGCACGCATCCTGGGCCGAAACCAACTTGCCGACGACCTCACCCGCCGGGTCGAAGGGGACGAGGAGGGCTGACCTCAGGGCACGTACTGGTATTCCACCCAGCCGCGCACGCTGCAGCACGAGCCACCCACACCGGTATCGTTGAACGACTTGCCGTGCGAGTCGGTATCCTGGCAGTGGTGTCCGTCCCAGTCCTGGTTGTTGGTGATGAGCAGATCCACGGGCTGGCCGGCCTGGGCCGTGTAGCTGACCGCGGCGTACACGAAGCCCCGGTTCGGTTCCTGGGTGGCCGTGGTGTATCCCAGCCAGTGGGTGGCCGCACACTGGGACTGCCCCGCTGCCCAGGAGAAGTCGAGCCCGCCGCCCAGGATGGCGAACCGCTTCGGGCCCGAGCCGGCATCCGCGTCTCCGCACAGCCCGACCCTCGTGATCTTGATCTTCATCCCCGCCAGTGCCGGGATCGTGCCCAGCTTGAGCACCTCCTGACCGTATCCTCCATAGATGGCGTTGTGGGCCACCTCGGAGAACACCTGCGGCGGCTCCAGCTTGCAGGCCGCACTGCACCCGTCGCCGTTCTTTGCATTGCCGTCGTCGCACTCCTCGCCGATGTCGAGCAGGCCGTTGACACAGTCGGCGTCAATCCCGCATATGGCGTGCGGTGACGGGTAGCGCAGCGGGTCGTTGTCGTCGCAGTCGCCGGCATCGGTGACCACATACGGAGGGGCAGCGTTGCAGAGGCAGCTTCCCGCTCCGGCCCCGAACTTGTCGTTGTCCGCATCGACGTAGAAGGTCTTGCAGCCCGTCGTGCCGAGCGGGTCGGTCTTCCCGTCGCAGTCGTTGTCCTTTCCGTCGCAGATCTCGGGGGACGCGCCTTCCATCGGGTTGCACGCCTTGGCCTGACCGTTGGAGCAGTTGTCGACCGTGTGCAGGCAGACGCCCATGCCGCACGTCGTCATCCCGAGATCTTCGTCCACCGCACCGTCGCAGTCGTTGTCCTTGCCGTCACACGTCTCATCCGCCTTGCCCTGGAACGGGTCGCACTGTTGCGGCATGCCATCCTTGCAGAGCGGCATGGTGTGCTGGCACTCGCCCAAACCGCAGATTGCAGTCCCCAGGTCCTCGTCGACGAGGCCGTCGCAGTCGTTGTCCTTTCCGTCGCAGACCTCCGCCTGCGCCCCTTCGAACGGATTGCACAGCACCGGCTTCCCGTTGACGCAGTTGTCCTCCTGGTGGGCGCAGACGCCCATGCCGCACAAGGTGGTGCCCAGCTGTTCGTCCACCGCGCCGTCGCAGTCGTTGTCCAGACCGTCGCAGCTCTCGGCCTTCGCCCCTTCCATGGGGTCGCACTCCCCCGGAACACCGTCGATGCAGTTGGGTACCAGGTGGTAGCAGGCTCCAATGCCGCACGGCATGGCTCCCAGGTCCTCGTCCACCATACCGTCGCAGTCGTTGTCGACCAGGTCGCAGGACTCCTTGCCAGCCCCGACGAACGGGTTGCACACCTGAGGGATCCCCTTGACGCAGTTGGCCACGGTGTGCTTGCACTGCCCGAGGCCGCAGGTGGTCGAGCCCAACCCTTCATCGGTCTGCCCATTGCAGTCGTTGTCCTTGCCGTCGCACAACTCCTCGCCCGCGCCTTGCAGCGGATCGCACGTTCCCGGTTTGCCCTGCTGGCACGCCGAAACCGAATGCAGGCACTGGCCGATTCCGCACTGGAGGGTCCCCAGGTCCTCGTCTGCAAGCCCGTCGCAGTCGTTGTCGAGCCCGTCGCACGTCTCGGCCGCCGCACCGTCGAACGGGTTGCACGTCACCAGCACGCCGCCGAAGCAGTTCTTGATCGTGTGCTTGCACTTGCCAAGCCCGCAGGTGGTGGTCCCAAACCCCTCGTCCACCTCGCCGTCGCAGTTGTTGTCCGACCCGTCGCATGCTTCCGCAAGCCCGTGTCCGACCCCGGAGTTGAGCGGCTGGCAGTCGGTCAGGTCGGGATCCTGGTCATCGTCGTCGTCATCGTCGAGGCAGTCCTTGATGCCGTCCTTGTCGAAGTCCGGAAATCCGTCGTCGGCAACGAAGTCGCAGTCGTCGTCCTTGCCGTTGCAGACCTCGACCGCGCCCGGAAACACCAGGGGATCGAGCGGTGCGCAGTCCTGCTCGTTGGGTGTTCCGTCCTGGTCCAGGTCCTTCTCGCAGGCATCGCCGATCCCGTTCTTGTTGAAGTCTTCCTGGCCAGGGTTCGAGGCCAGCACGCAGTTGTCCGTCTTGTCGGGCACGCCGTCGTCGTCATCATCGTCGTCGATGCAGTTCTTCCATCCGTCCGTGTCGGTATCCGGGAATCCTTCGTCCACGACGTAGTTGCAGTCGTTGTCCTTCCCGTCGCAAGTCTCCTGGGCCCCCGGGTGGATGGCATCATCCAGCGGTGCGCAGTCCTGCGCATCCGCCACCTTGTCGTTGTCGTCGTCCGGGTCGCAGGCATCGCCGATGGTGTCGAGATCGGCGTCGTCCTGCTTCGGGTTGAAGATCGCTGGACAGTTGTCCAACCCGTCGGCCAGCCCGTCGCCGTCCTTGTCGGCTTCGAGACAATCCGCCTCGCCGTCGCCGTCCGTGTCCGCAAACCCCTCGTCGGTGCTGCCGTCGCAATCGTTGTCCGCCCCGTCGCACAGCTCCTTCTTCGGCTCGGGGCCGATGCAGACCGATTTGCCGTTGGCGCACTCGGCAATCCCGGGGCACGCCCCGAACGAGTTGGTCACGAGGCAGTCGTCCCCGTCGGCATCCTCGTCCACGGTTCCGTCACAGTCATCGTCCTTTCCGTTGCAATCCTCTGCAGCAGGGACCGCAGCCGAGCAGTCGGAGAGGCCCGCTGCGGAGCAGATCCTCTCGCCTGCGCACTTGCCCGTCTCGTTCATCCGGTAGCAGGCCGTCGAGGCTGCCTGGTCCGCGAACCAGCCGTTGCAGCCGCATTCGTCCGGATCGAGGCCGATGCAGTACTGCCCCTTCTGGCCGGTGACACTCTCCCCCTGACCGGCC
>VGRX01000014.1 GCA_016875215.1 Deltaproteobacteria bacterium | reverse complement strand
GTCCGTTGGCCAGTCTCAGGCGCCGTCGCCTTCGGTCCTGGCCGAGAAGATCGTCGACGACATGGAGAACCTCATGCGGGGCAAGGCCTCGGTGGGGGAGATGGAGATGTACATCAAGCGGTGGGATCGTACCCTCACCATGAAGTTCCAGGAGGTCTACCCGGACAAGAGCCTGGTCCGCCTCACCGCCCCGGCGGAGGATGCCGGCATGGCCAGCCTCAAGCTCGGAAAGGACCTGTGGGCCTACAATCCCAAGATCGACCAGGTTCAGAAGATCCCTCCGTCGCTCATGCTCGATTCCTGGATGGGCTCCGACTTCACGAACGATGACATCTCCCGCAGCTCCAGCGTCAAGCTCGACTACGACGTGCTTCCCGCCGAGGCGGGGAAGATGGGGGAGGTGAAGACGTGGCGGGTGACCCTGAAACCGAAGCCGTCGAGTCCGGTGGTCTGGGAGAAGGAGGTGCTCGAGGTCGCGCAGGACGACCTCCGTCCGCTGCGCCAGGAGTTCTACGACGAGAAGGGGAAACTCGCCCGGGTCATGCACTTCTCCGACTATCGGAAGATGAACGACGGCCGGAACTACCCGTTCCTCTGGAAGATGGAGAACCTCCAGGATCCCGGGCGCTACACCGAGATCCGGGTCAAGAAGATGGAGTTCGTCGAGTCGCTGCCGGACAAGACGTTCACGATCCGCAGCCTGAAGAAGGGACGGTAGTGCGGCGGGACGGGCCGAAGTCCGAGCCGGAAGAGAGGACGGAATGGTGGGCTGCTTCATGATTGAGAGGACAGGATCCTCAAGATGAAAAACTTCCTCGCACTGTGCTGGCGGGACCTCTGGCGCAACCGGCGCCGGACGGTGCTGACCGGGCTGGTCATGGTGTTCTCCGTGGCGGTCATGATCCTGTTCGTGGGAATGGGCGACGGCATGCACACCCAGATGATCCGCGGTGCCACGGATTCCTTCCTCGGGCACCTCCAGGTGCAGCATCCCGGGTATCACGACGAGCCCGACCTGGAGCACCAGATTCCGGGGGCCGATCTGAAAGCGCTCGTTCCGGTGCTGCAGGACATGCCCGGCGTGCTCGGGTTCGCCCCCAGGCTCCAGACGGGCGGTCTGCTGAGCAAGAAGGTCCCTGACCCCCCGGACGAGGACAACCTCTCGTCGTGGAAGGGGATGACCTCCGAAGGAGCGTTCGTGGTCGGAATCCGTCCCGACGACGAGCGGAAGGTCAGCACGCTGGAGTCGTCGCTGGTCGCAGACGAGCCTGACCAGCGCTGCCTGCGAGGGTGCCGAGCGGCCCGGGCCGAAATCTACGCCGATTCCGCAGATTGCGAGTCCCTCTGCCCGACCCTGCCCCCTCTGGACGAACGATGCGACGAGGCTGGTGCGACCGTCTGCAAGGGGCGCTGCCCCGACGGGGACGACCTGTGCGACGATGCCGACTGTGCCGACCGGTTCAGCGACTACTGCCCGCCCGCCCGCTTCCTGGCATCGACTGACCCCCATGCAGACAATCCCTACATGGGCGAGATCGTGCTGGGTACCGGCCTGGCCATGCTGCTCGACGTGGGAGTGGGTGACCGGGTAGCGCTCACCACCGGAACCGCCCGGGGCCGGGCGTTTGCCTCGCTCTACAAGGTCGTCGGCCTGGTCAAGACCGGCAGCCTAGAAATCAACCGCACCTTTGCGCTGACCCACATCGACAAGCTCTCCGCCGGCCTGGAGACCAATGGCGGCGCATCGGCCGTGGTCGTCGCCATCGACGATCTCGAAGGTGCATCGGAAGTGGCCGAGGAGTTGGGACGGGCGCTGGATTCGGCCGGCATCGGGCTGTCGGCCCTGTCCTGGCGCAAGCTGTCACCCGAGCTCGATGTCTACGTCAAGCTCGACCAGGGCAGCCTCCTCGTGACGCTGGCGCTTCTCATCATGATCGTCGGCGTCATCCTGGCCAACGTGGTCACCATGTCGGTCATGGAGCGCACCCGGGAATTCGGCGTGCGCATGGCCGTGGGAGAATCCCCCGGCCGCATCGCGGGCGGGCTCGTGCTGGAGATGGTGATCCTTGCCCTGCTGTCCGGTGCCGTCGGCACAGGGATCGGCGAGGCGTTCAACTGGTACTTCTCCGTCAACGGATATGACCTGGGAATGGGCGAAGTCTCGATCACCGGCGTGGTGCTGAGCACGGTCTACTACACCGAGCTCACCCTCTACGGGATAGTCTTCTCGGTGGGCACCGTAGTGGCCTATGCGGTGCTCGGCTCCCTCTACCCGGCCCTGCGCATCCACCGCCTGCGCCCGGTCGATGCCATCCGATTCGTGTAGGAGGGTGCAATGGCGAACGACGAGCGCGCTCCCAAGAACCGGCCGAGGTGCCCAGCATGCTCCTGATCATGGCGTGGAGAAACCTGTGGCGCAACCGCCGAAGGACATTGCTCACGGTGGCGGCCATCAGCCTCGGCCTGGCCGTCCTCATCACCATGGTGTCGTTCACCGAAGGGTTCATCGACATGTTCGTGGACCAGCTCGCCCGTTCGAGCATGGGCCACATTCAACTCCACCACCCCGAATACCGGGAGCGGCAGAGCACCCAGCTCGTCATCCCATCTGCCTCCAAGGTGCTCGAAGCCATTGAGTCCACCCCCGGAGTGAAGGCCGCAAGCCCCCGCCTCATGTTCTCGGGCAGCATCCGGTCCAGCCTGTCCAGCACCGTGCGGGTGGTGCGGGTCCTGGCCGTGGATCCGGAGCGGGAACGCCACTTCAGCGCGTTGCCGGAGAAGCTCGTCGCCGGCGGGTTCGTCGTCCCCCCCCCGGAGGCGCTCGAACCGGATGCACCGGAGCGCTTCCGGCAGCGGAAGGGGATCCTCCTTGGAGCCAAGCTCGCCCGTCAGCTCAAGGTCGGAATCGGCTCCAGGGTCCGCCTCGACTGCGCCGGGTTCCAGGGGGCTACCGTGGCTCTCGCCTTCGTCGTCACCGGGATCATCCAGACCGATACCGATGCCTTTGACTCGCAGATGGTCATGGTCGCCCTGAAGGATTTCCAGGAGGCCACCGGTGCCGATGACACGGTCCACGAGATCTCGGTCATGGTCCACGATTCCCGCGCCATCGCCCCGGTCGTCGACGACATTCGACAGCGCATTGCTGCCCAGGGGCTGGACTCGACCGAAGTGCTCGCCTGGTACGACGTGAGCCCCGAAATCGCCCAGATGTTCGCCATGGTCGACAGTTGGAACGGCCTGCTCTACCTCCTCATGCTCACCATCCTGTCCGCCGGAATCCTCACGACCCTGTTCATGGTCGTGTTCGAGCGGCAGCGCGAGTTCGGCGTGCAGCTTGCGCTGGGCGCCCGAGGCCGCAGCCTGTTTGCCGGCATCATGTGCGAGGCGCTCCTCATCGGCCTGCTGGCCATGGCCATCGGGCTTGTCGTGGGCGGCCTCTGCGTCGCCTATCTCACGGTCTGGGGACTCGACTTGAGCTTCATCGTGGACGGCTTCGAGTTCAACGGGATGTTCATCGAGAACGTGTACAGAGGGTCGGCAAGTCTCAAGGTGTTTGTCGAGCCCACCGTCGTGGTGCTGGCCGGTATCCTGCTGTTCGCTCTATGGCCTGCCGTGCGGGTCGCCCGCATGAAGGCCCTTGCTGCCATCAGGTGCGAAAATGTCTGAACCGATCGTGACCGTCAGAGAGGTGACCCGGGTCTTCAAGATGGGCGACATCGAGGTCCAGGCGCTGCGGGGCATCGACCTGGACATCCAACCAGGGGAATTCACCGCGGTCGCCGGGCCCTCGGGTTCCGGAAAGACCACGCTGTTCAACCTGATCGGCGGGCTGGACGAGCCGACCTCGGGCACCATCTCCGTCGGGGGACGTCGCCTGGGAGGTCTCTCGCGCAAAGAGCTCTCCCGCCTGCGCCTGGAGAAGATCGGATTCGTGTTCCAGGCCTACAACCTCATCCCGGTCCTGACCGCGGGGGAGAACGTCGAGTATCCCCTCATTCTTCGCGGGGAGCCCGGACCGGTCCGACGGAAGAAGGTGCAGGAGTTGCTCGATGCCGTGGGGCTTTCCGAAATGACGCACCGCCGTCCCATGCAGATGAGCGGTGGGCAACAGCAGCGGGTGGCCATCGCCCGTGCCCTGGTTTGCGAGCCCGTCATCGTGCTGGCCGACGAGCCCACAGCGAACCTCGACTCCGAAACCGGTGCGGCGTTGCTCAAGCTCATGCGACGGTTGAACCGGGAAAAGGGGCTGACTTTCCTGTTCTCCACGCATGACCCCATGGTCATGAATGCCGCCTCGCGCCTCGTCCGCCTGAAGGACGGCCGGATCGACTCGGACGTGCGCCAGGACAACGGAGGACCGCCGTGATGCACCGCCTCCTCCCCAACCCCGACCACGCGGGAGGGGGCCTGTTGATGGGCCATGGGCACTGCCTCCTCCTCCTCCTCCTCCTCCTCCCTGCCTCCGCACTGTCCCGCGAGCTCTGGACCAGCCAGGACGGTGCTTTTGCCCTGGACGGAGGCGGCTACTTCAAGTCCCAGCTTCTCGGCATGAACTTTCGCGACATCTGGCTGTACGACTGGATTTCCGGCGATGATTCCGTCGATGCCGCGGGCATGTCCGCCACCCGCGCCCGCATCGGCGGGGACGCATACTGGAACGACTTCCGACTCGGGTTGGAGTACGAGTTCACCGCCTCGGTCATGTCCTCGGTGCTGGAGGACATGCAGTCGGGGACGGGGCTGGCCGGCGGGGCGGGCGGCTCGGGGGATGGTTCCGGGCGCGGTTCCGGGCTCGGTTCGGGGAATGGTGCGGGGGAGACTCCGGGGGGCCTCTCGATGCTCGGAATCTCAGGCGTTGCCCGTCCCCGCCTCTGGGATCCCGACCCGCATCGGGGCGACGGAATCCTGCTCGAGCACAGCATCGACCGGGCGTTTGTGCACCTGCCGTTGGGACCGGTGGACCTGCGCGTCGGGCGCCAGGCCATTTCGTGGGGCACGGCCTGGTTCTGGAAGCCAACCGACCGCTTCAGCCCGTTCTCCCCCACCGATATCGACCCCGACGTCAAGCGGGGCATCGATGCCATCCGGGCGGAGATCTTCCTGGGCGAGCGGACCAGTCTCGACCTGGTCGGGTCGTTCGAGCGGCACGAGAACACGGACCGGGAATGGTGGGCGCACGGCGGCCTGCGGTTCCGCACCGGCATCGGGCGCTACGACCTCGCAATCAGCGCAGCCCGCTTCCAACTGTCGCAGCAGGGCAACTGGATGGGCGGGCTCGAGACCACGGGGCCGCTCGGTCCGCTCGGATTCCGTGCCGAGGCCGCATTCAACTTCATGGAGGAATCCCACGACTGGGACGTCGAGGCCGTGGCCGGGCTCGACTACCGCTTCTCCTTCGGTCTCATGGTCGCAGGTGAGGCGTTCTACAACGGCTACGGCACCGATGACCCGGACGAGTACCTGAGCTACTACATGGACATGTCCGACCCGCTCAGCGGTGCGCTGCCCGAGAAGGGGGAGCGGCTGGCGCGGGGGGAGAGTTTCAACGTCGGCCGGTACTACGTGGGGCTGGCGCTGGACCAGGAGGTCCTCCCGGTTCTCCACGTCACGCTCTCGGCCGTCGGCAACCTGCTCGACCCGTCCGGTTTCCTGATGGCGGGACTGAAATGGTCGGTCGTCGAGAACGCCCGCTTCTCCGCCGGCGCCCTTGTGCCCCTGGGCGTGAAGTCCGAAGGCCCCCCCCCCGGCACCTACTCTCTGGGCATCGACCTCAACTCCGAGTACGGTCTCATGCCCGTCATGGGATTCGCGGTGCTGAAGCTGTCGTACTGAGGCCGGCTGCGGATGGGCCGCAACGAAAGGCTCCGAGGTGTCGCTCCGAGGCCGATTGCGGGCGTGCCGCTGCCGCCCCCTTCTCACGCCCTGGTCGTCTCCACTTCCGCGGGCTGGATGCAGCGCAACCCCTTGATCCTGGCGAAATGCTGGTCCGCGGTGACCACCGTGTCGAGGCCGTTGTTCATCATGACCGCGGCGTGGACTGCATCGCGCACGGGCAGCCCTTTGCTCTTGAGCAGCAGCTTGCAGGCCAGCTCCATGTCGTGGGCTGCGACGGGCAGCACTCGGCCAACGAGCTCCACCACGCTGGAAACCAGGCCGGTTCCCCGCCTCACCAGGCCACGGCGTTCGAGGACGTAGAGCAGCTCCTGGAGTACCTCGGTATCCACTACGGCCTCGATCGTACCGTCCGCCACCGCCTTGAGGATCCTCCCGCACGGCTCTTTGAGCGGGTGGGGGCCTCCGGCTGCGTACAGGAACACGTTGGTATCAAGGAAGAGCGCCATTGTGCCCCTCCGCGATGTCCTTCTCGGCCTCGTCCCACTCGATGACCGGGAGATTCATCGAACAGATCCGTCTTGCCGCCTTGGGAGCGGTCGTGCTGCCCGCAAAGTACTGCTCCTTGATCGCCCGCCGGATCAGCTCAGCGACCGACACGCCGCTTTGCCGGGCAAGCTTCTCCAGTCGTCCGTACTCCCCGGGCTCCATCAGTATCTGCGCCCTCCGCGTCTGCGCCATGGCCCTCTCCTACTCATCAGTATAAGTATACTGCGGCAATCGGCGAAGTCAAAGGTGTCGGACCTCTCGACTTCGCTCGGGGCAGGCACGTCGGATCTTACCCCTTGTGCTCGGGCATGGCACCGAAACGCTTCCAGGTCTCGGGGGAGAGCTTGCGGGTGTGCTGCGCGATGAAGGGCAGGTCCAGGGTCGAGACCTTGCCGTCGAATCCCTCAAACGTCATGTGTTGAGTGTAAACGAGGCTTACGGGGATGTCGAGCATGTTGAATTCGGCGACACTGGGCCTCTTCCTTGGGGGATGGAAACCCTTGCGCAAACTCACAGAGAGCAGTATGTTATTGTCGCCTCGAAAGTGGAGTGGACTGTCGTGAAGCGAAACGAATCGAACCGACTGGCTCTGCCACTTTGCCTCTTATCCTGGTTCTGTGGGCAGCCGAGTCTGCAGGCGCAGGAGGCAGTCCCCTCGGGCCTGCCCGCGTCGTCCCCCGAGGTCAAGTACCTGGTCACGCAGGAGGAACTCGATGCCCTGGAGGCCGACCTCATGGCCACAGTCAAGGAGAACCAGGGGCGTCTGTGTCCCCGACCGGTACTGAGGGGGAAGGCGCTTCCCGGAAGCGGTCAGAACGATCTGGCCGGAGTCCTGGAAGGGAAGGAGAACGAGGCGTGCTACAAGGCCGCCGGCGGAAAGGACGCAGATGCCCTGTGGGCCTGGCTGGAGCAGCCCTCGCACGACTCGGGACCCCCGGCGGGCATCGTGAAGGCTTGCCGAGGCCTCCCCGCCGCCGTCTCCCACGCGACCCGGCATGAAGATGCCTGCTCGCCCTACCTGGTGGGGCGGCGGGCGATGCCTTCTCTGGTTCGGCTGCTCCGGCTGTCCTGGGTTCTCGCCATGAACGTCCGGATGCTGGCCGATGCCGGCAAGACGGCAGCGGCGCTGGCTCTGGCGTTTGACGGTCTCCGCCTGTTCCAGGACCTGTCCAGAGGAGCCGGTGCACCGTACGCGACCGGTACCGTCGGAGGTGCCGCCTGGCACGTCATCGTCACCCGAGGAATCGGACCGACGCTGTCGGCTGCCCTTCCGAGCCCGGACTTGCTGGCCCGCATCACGCAAGAGGTGGAGGTGCTGCTTGCCACCGAGCCGGCATTCTGCGATTTCCTGCCCGAGTTGCGCTACGGGCCTGTGCTCCTATGGTATCTTCCCGTCCTGAAGGGGGAAGGGTGGGTCCCGCCGGGAGGATTCGAGGCCGACATGACGAAACCTGCGAGCGTGCCCGGAGGGCCGCCGTTCGGCTCGAGAGAGTGGAACGATGCAGCACTGCACTGGCTGGTCGCGGAGCGGCGTCACCGGGAATTGGAGAAGGCCTGCAGCGGGCAGAGCAGGCCTGTCGCTCTGGCCAAGGCCTTCGACGATGTGTTCGTTGCCGCCTCGCAGCGATGCAGGAGGAACAAGTGCCGGAGGGTCATCTTCACGCTCCTGGCTGCTGAGCCGATTCTGGAGTTGCGGGAGATGCTTCTCGACGGTATGGAGCGGAGCGAAGGCCCCTGGTATGTCCACCCGGTGGTGAACTACCAGGCGAGGACGTTCTGGCTGCAGGCGCTTCGACTGCAACTCGAGTTCCTGGCCGTGCGGGCACGGACGGGGAAGTGCCCGGTCGAGGCAGACCTGGCCGATTCCTCGTGGGAGCCGCTGCTCGAGGACTGCGCCAGCGGCGAGCCGATGCTGGTCGCCGTCGCGAAGGACGGCAGTGTGGCCATTCGCCCGTCGGTAGCCTTCTCGACAGCGGTTCCAGCTCGGAGCTGGTGGAAGCCCCGCATCCCGGAATACACGTTCGTGTGCAAGTAGCTCAAGGCCGCAGTGTTCTCCGCATCCTCGGCTCACGGGGGAGGTTCCGCGGCCCGGGCGTGGCCTGGGGCAAAGCCCCGAAACGTGGGGGGGGGCAGCGCGCACAACGCCCCCCATTGCCCCTACCGGCCTCTACCGGCTCGTGACGGTCCGCTGAAATCCAAGGCAATTCCGGCGTTGGATGTGCGAAAAGCCAAGGATGTTCGGCGATCTGCTCCGTGCCCCCGACACTTTCACGTCCGCTGGATGGCGTTGCACGAGTCCAGCGGCCTGCAATCCTACCAGCACCGGTAGTGACCGTCGGCATCGGCCCGGAGAATGGCTGCCACGCCCGAGTCGAGGGCGCCGGCAACGAGGAAGCCTCCATCCGGCATGGCGCTGATGCCGTTCCAGGCCGGAACCGGAGGGAGCGGGATCGTCTGGGGGCACCTCCTCCCGCCCTTAGGGTCCGTCTCAAAACAACCCGATGAATTCGGGCGCCGATGCATCCCTTCCGACTTCGTTGTTCTTCCTCGGCATACCTCCAGTATGCCTCGTCATCTCGCCTTGCCGGCAGGGTGCCTCGACGTCCTCGGTTCGATCGGCTTGTTTCTTGACGGACCCTTACCCCTTGTGCTCGGGCATGGCACCGAAACGCTTCCAGGTCTCGGGGGAGAGCTTGCGGGTGTGCTGCGCGATGAAGGGCAGGTCCAGGGTCGAGACCTTGCCGTCGAACATCAGCCACTTGCCGTCCACCATGGTGTGCGTCACGGCCGAGGGCTGGATGCCGAACAGGAAGTGCCCATACCAGTTCGCAGTGGAGATCGGCGTGAACGGGTAGTGCGCCACGATCACGAGGTCGGCCGCTGCACCGGGCTCGATCACCCCCAGCTTGACGCCGAACTGCTCGCTGGCGAAGCGGGCGTTGTTGCGCACCAGCATGTCGACGGCTTCGCCGAAAGCGACGGTGGGATCGTGCTTCACGTGCCGGTGGAGCATCACGGCAAAGCGAGCCTCATCCAGCATGTTCGAGGTCATGCCGTCGGTCCCGAGCCCGACCTTCACGCCCATCTTCAGCATGCCCAGCACGTCGGCTGCACCGACCGCGTTGTTCATGTTGGACTCGGGGTTGTGCACCACGAACGTCCCGGAGTCCTTCAGGAGCTGCTTCTCTTCGCCATCCACGTGGATGCAGTGTGCCAGAATCGTCTTGGGCCCCAGGGCCCCGGCATCGGCAAACCGGCGAACCACCCGCTTGCCGTACTTCTTCAGGCTGTCCTCCTGGTCCGATACGTCCTCGGCCGCGTGCACGTGGATGCCGATTCCAAGCTGCTTTGCGGTCTCGACCGCGCGGGCCACAGTGCTTTCCGAAACCGTCATGGACGCGTGCAGGCCGAACATGCCCCGCACCAGGTTGCCCGGCGTGGCAGCAGCCCTGGCCGCGAACTCGGCGTTTTCCGCAAGCCCCGCCTCGAGCGACTCGGTTCCGTCCCGGTCCGAGACCTCGTAGCAGAACGAAGCCCGCACGCCCGCGGCCTGCGCTGCCGCTGCCAGGGTCGAGAGGCTTCCCTTCACAGCGTACGGCGACGCATGGTGATCGATGATCGTGGTCGTGCCCGCCCGGATGCAGCGGTGCAGCGGGACCATGGCACTGAAGTACACGTCCTCCATCGACAACGCCCGGTCGAGCTTCCACCACAGCTTGCGCAGGATCTCCGGAAGGTTGTAGGCCGGGTCGCACCCGAGCCCGCACGCAAACGTCGAGTACAGGTGATGGTGCGCGTTGACCAGCCCCGGCATCAGCACCGCGCCGTTGGCGTTCACCTGGCCGGCATCGGGGTGCTTCCCGCACAGATCACGGCTCGTGCCGACGGCCGCGATGCGGTTTCCCTCCACCAGGACGGCCCCGTCTTCGATGACGAAGTCGGGGTTGCCCTGGCTCACGACGGTAGCGTTGAAGATCAGTTTCTTGTCCATGCTCGAAGGAACCTCCTGCCTGTTCACGTTGGTCTGCGAGTTACTTGGTGGCCTCGATGACCTTGACCTCTCCGGGGGCCGCTGTCCCATCACCCGCCGGCGGAACGACTCCACCGTCCGGCGCAGGCGGTGCGGCCTCGCTCTCCTTCGCGCGCAGGTCGTCGAGCTGCCGCCTCAGCTCCCACTTCTTGTCCTCCAACTGCCACATCTCGTGGCGCCTCTCCTCTACCTTGTACATCGCCACCGCGTTGTCGAGGACGGTGGAGGCTGATTTGGGCAGCGTATCGCCCCCCACCACGTGGATGAGGTCGCACACGTAGAGGTTGCCCTCTTTGCGGGCGACGGCTGCGGTGACGCCGATGGAGGCCAGCATCTCGCCGGCCAGTCGATCCGATTGCCCCTGGATCTCGTCCCGCTTCTTCTTGGCCTCCGCCTTGACCTCTTCGTACTGGGCCAGCAGCTTCTTGTATTCCTCGGACTGGGGCGCCCCCTCCTGCGCCGGTGGCTCGGCCCAGCCTCCATCGAAGCGGACTGTCTGGTAGAACAGGTTGCCCAGCATTCCGAGATTCACCAGGCCGATTCCGTAGCTGTCGGGGGTGGACAGCAGCCCCTTGAGCTCCGGATCGCCGATGGACGCCAGGTAGGTCCCCTTGCCCGCAGCCAGATCCGCGGCAAACCCGTCTTCAGTCGAAACGACGAGCTGTCCGCCCTCAGCCTTGACGAAGATCGACTTCCACTCGGGCACGTCCATCTGCCAGCCCGCCTCGGTCTTTCGGAAGAACATCGAGACCCCTGGGAGCGTGGCCACCTTGTCCAGCACGATCGTGGCTTTGGCAGCGTCCTTCAGTCCCAGCGTTCCCCAAACCTTGATCCCCTTGACGAACTCCTTGGAATCGCCATCGGCAGTGACTGGCGGGGCCGTCAATGCAAGGCCCACCTCTCCGGAGAATGCCGCCAGGACATCATCCTCGAGCCCAAGCCCGACGGCCTTGCGGAACTCCTCCTGCACCGTCTCCCAATCGAGCCCTTGCGGTGCCAGCATGGTCTTGAGCAGATCCACGTAGGCATCGAGATCCACGTTCATCTGGGCCAGGTAGACCGGCTGTTCGGGCAGCGCCTTGAGCAGGGCCGAGGTTCCGGCCACCGGGCGAACGAGCTTTGCCATCTTCGATTCCGGGTCGAACTCGTACACCATCCTGGCCTTCACCCCCCGCTCGGTCAGCTCGATACCGACGCCGACGTACTTGACCGGGGCGAACATCTCGTTGATGAGCCTGGCCTCGTTCTCCCGCCGCTCCCGGGCACGCTTGGCCCACTCCTCCTCCTCGGCCAGCCGCTGCTCAGCCACTTTGATGGCCTCCGCATCGGTTCCCTTTCGCAGCTCCTCCAGCTCCTTTTTCTGCCGCTCGACAGACTGCTCCTCCCACCCGGTCTTGGGCATGTCCCTGTACTGGGCGAGAATCGCAGACACGTTGGCCACGGCGGCACAGTCCCTGCCAAACGTCAGGCGCTCGGCGTCCTTCTTGAATTCCTCCGAGGTTCCAAGGGAGGGCACAGGCTTGGCCCCGGCAAACTCGAGCGCCGCGGCCAGTCCCTGCTTCTCGTCGCCATCCACCGCGTGCAGGAACACGTAGCCGCCCTTGAGCACAAAGCAGATCTCTTCGTCGTTCTGCGGGCAGATGGCCATGGCATCGCCGATCACATGGGGCTCGAACTTCTCGCCGACTCGACCGGCAATCGCATAGACCGTGCTCTTGAACTTGTCGGCATCGGTCAGCCGGGCGAAGGCTACCACCGTCACCGGATTCAGCCTCAGCAAGGCGAATCCCATCGGTCCGTGCAGGTCCAGCCCCATCTCCGCGTACGTCTTGGGGGACAGGAGATTGTAGCCGGTCTCCTGGGTCACTTCGGCCACGGCTTTCTCGTAGTACTCCGCGTACTTCTTGACGAAATCGTCGAATGGAGCACCGAGGATCCTCTCCACGATCCCGAGCGGATCGGCAGCGACGACCACGAGGGGCGTCCCGGCCGGGAGCAGGTCGAGCGCGTCGACCGCCAGGAGGGCATTGTCCGGCTTGAGCGCATCTGCCGCACCCTGCTTGTACGGCATCGGATCGGCAGCGTCGACCCTCTTGTCCGGCTCCCCCGGCTTTCCCGGTTCCGCCGGCTTCTCCGGCGTCGGGGACTCAACCTTCCCGCCGCCCTCCTGCTTGACCCCCTCCTCTTTCTTGCAGCCGGCAAACGCCAGCACCGCAGCGAACAGACAGAGCGCCGATACCGAGGCCAGACGTGTCTTCATCTTCTTCCTCCCGAAGATATCGTGGCGTCAGTGTAGGAACCGGAAGGGGGGGATGTCAAGCTGCGTCTGCTGCCCCAAAGCGTCCGCTCGACGCGGGCGGACGATCTGAAGCTGGAATCACGGCTCCTGGCGAGAGGTGGAGATCTGCGCTTCGGCGGCCCACGGGTCGTTGAAGTAGTCCTCGACGAATCGGGCCAGCTTGCCGCCGAGGAATCCGTCCATGACGCGGTGGTCGAAGGTGCAGGAAAGCACGCACATCGGGCGGATCACGATCTCCTTGCCCGCGGGCCCGTCCCGCACCACCGGCTTGTCTTCGATGCGCCCCACCGCAACCAGGAGCGGTGTGGAGCTCATCGGGACCAGCGGAGGCCACCCCTCCGGGATGCCCAGGCTGCCGATGCTCGATACCATCGCTCCTCCGAACGGGTCCCGAGGGATGCCGAAGGCCTTGAGGTTCAGGTTGAGGGTGTAGGTGAGAAACGCCACGAAGTTGAGGATGAACCTGCTGAACATCGAGGGGAGGAGATCGAGCGAGTGGCGAGTCTTGGCCATCTCCGTGTCCTTTCCCGTCCGGACGGCAGCGGCCCCCCCTTGCAGCTCGAGAGCAAGCTCTCCTGGCCGCTTGCCGTCCGCGTCCCGCAGCACCGCTCCGGACAGGTCGGGCTTCTCCCCCGGGATGGCCACCTGGCAGAAGACGTCCACGTGCTTGCGACGATAGACCCGGCGCCAGCGGATGAGCGCGTTCGCATCAGGGAACTTCGCCAGGGCAAGCGCCACGGCGCGGACGACCAGGTGAGTGGGGGACACCCGGGCGCCGGTTCGATTGCTTTCCTCCTCCGCGTACTTGAGCGCGTTGGACATGTCGAGCTCGAGACGACCGTAGACCTGCGGGTCGACCGGATCGGTCCAGTTTGCGAACGACATCCTGCGCCACATGGAGGGTCTGGAATACGGCTGCAGCTCAACGTTGGGCATGATCTGCCTCCTCGATTCGGACCGCGGATATTCTACGGACCCCGGCCCGTTCTGTCGATTTTCCCCGTATCTTGACCCTGTATCGAGTTCCAACTAACATGCTTTGTTGCGCGGCGCGCGGGGGAAGGATGACGGCAAGATGCCTGGGATTGACGGTTCTGGTGCTCGCTTGCGGATGCGATCCGCATGACGCGGTGCGGGCCGTTCGTTCCCATGAGGAACCCGGAACCGCCGGTGACGGGAAGGAGGGAGCCGTGGCGGTGCCTGCTCCTGCGCTGCCGGCCGGTGCGTGCTCCTACGACTCGCAGGCCCCCGAGGTGGTCCGCTTCGGGGTGACCCCGTACGTCGGCTCGGAAATGGTGACCCGCCAGTTCGAGCCGATCCTGGCTCACCTGGCGCGGGTCACCGGGCTGAAGTTCACCATGATCGTGGCCCGGGACTACGAGGATCTCCTGCGGGCCGTCCTGGATGGAAGCGTGGACGTGGTTTCGTTCTCGCCGCTGCTCTACGTGGAGGCCAAGGAGACTCAGCCGTGCCTCCAGCTCCTGGCCATGCAGGTGTCGTCCGGTGCGACGTTCTATTCCAGCTACATCCTGGTCCAGGAGGATGCTCCGTACCAGTCCGTGGAGGACCTGGCGGGCAAGCGCATCGCGTTTGGAAGCACCAGTTCGGCTTCGGGCTACCTGTTTCCGCTGGCGTTCCTGCTCGACCGGGGCATCGTCCCGGAGGAGTTCTTCGGGGAGGTACGATTCGCCCGTGAACATCTGGATGCACTCGGGATGCTCGTGAAGCGGGAGGTCGACGCTGTGGCCACGTTCGCCCGGGTGCTCCAGCCGGCCCGGGCCGCGGGGCTCGACGTCAACAACCTGCGCGTCCTGGCCGTGGCCGGCCGGGTTCCGTTCGATGCGGTTTGCGCGAGGGCGGGGTTTCCACAGGAGAGTGCCGCCCTCGTCCAGAAGGGGCTGCTGGGCCTGAACGGCGCCACCCCGGAAGGGCGCAGGGTCCTGGCCGGCGTCATCGAGCTGGGCGGGTGGGTCATGACCGACGACAGCGCCTACGAGCCGGTCCGGGAGCGCCTGCGCCGCGTGCGCGCAAGGGGGGACCGATGAGCGTTCGCATCCGCCTCCTCGCCACGGGCGTGGGCATGGTGGCCCTGGCGATCCTCATCGTCGGGTACACCATGATTGTCCAGCAGCGGGAGACCTTCGAGCGGGAGTTGGAAAACAAGGCAGCCGTAGTCCTCGCTGCCATGGCCGTTCCCTGCCTCTCCGCCCTCGCATCCAACCGCATCGAGGATCTCGATCTCACGGTCGAGGAGTTCCAGAACAGCATGGGGCAGTCCGCTGACGTCGAGTGGCTTTCCGTCCTGGACGCCCGCAGCCGCATCGTCGGCCACACCGACGAGACCATGTACGGCAGGCTTGCCCAGGATGATTTCGCATCCCGGGCAGCTCAGTCACCGGAAGGGCTGGTCCGAATCGTCCACGAGGAGGAGGGGCGGGCCATGCTGGTCTCCATGCCGTTGGAGACCCGGTTCCGGGACCTTTCGGGCATCCGCTGGGGCACCATCCTGGCTCGGCTGGGAATGCAGCGTGCGGACCTGGAGATGGAGGCCAACATCGCCACCAACCTGAGGCTTCTCGGCCTGTTCGCGCTGCTCACCGCATTGCTCCTCTACGTCACCGCCGATCGGGTGATTCTGAGGCCGCTGGCCCGCCTGACGCAGGCTGCCACGGCACTGGGACACGGCGATCTCTCCTTCCGGACCGGAATGACCGGCAGCGGCGAGGTCGCCCGCCTGGGCAGCACGTTCGACCTCATGGCCGGTGAGCTCGAGAAACACACTCAGCACCTCGAGCGGCTGGTCGACGAGCGGACCGGCGAGCTGGAAGCGACCAACACGAACCTGAGGAGGACCGCAGACCAGCTCACACAGGCCAACGAGAAGCTCGAGGAGCTGGCCCGGACCGATCCGCTCACCGGCCTGTTCAACCGCCGCTATCTCAAGGAGATGCTCCAGTACTACTTCGCCCTGGCCCGCCGCGGCGGCCGCCCCATCGCACTGGCCATGCTCGATGTCGACCATTTCAAGGCCTACAACGATACGCACGGTCATCCCGCGGGCGACGAGGTCCTGCGGGCCGTGGCAGAAACCGTCCGGGAGCGGATCCGCTCCACCGACATCCCCTGCCGCTACGGAGGCGAGGAGTTCGCCATCCTGTTCCCGGATACCGATGCGGCCGAGGCATTCAAGGTGGTGGAGGTCCTTCGTCAGCGGATCGAGGACCGCCCCTTCCCCAACGAAGAAACCCAGCCCGGGGGCGTGCTCACCGTCAGCATCGGCGTCGCAGGGCTGGAACCCGACCTGAGAGACCCCGTCGAGCTGCTCCAGAGGGCCGACGCCGCCCTCTACCGGGCAAAAGGCCAGGGCAGGAATCGCACGGTGCTCAACGCCTAGAGGAGACAACGGCATGGATGACAACAGACCGACGGTGCAGCAGCAGTACCAGGAATGGCTTGAGAAGACCCTGAAGCCGGGCGAGGCCAAGGTCGCACCCCGCCGCAAGTCCTTTGCCGCTTCGGACGGAGAGGAGCTGCTGCCCCTCTACGTCCCTGACGGAGAGCTCGACTACGCAGGCAAGCTGGGCTTCCCGGGGCGATATCCCTTCACGCGGGGCGTGCAGGCCAACATGTTCCGGGGGCGGCACTGGACCATGCGCCAGTATGCCGGCTTCGGAACGGCCGAGGAATCCAACGCCCGATACCGCTATCTGCTCGGGCAGGGGCAGACCGGGCTCTCGGTGGCGTTCGACCTTCCCACACAGATGGGCTACGACTCGGACCACCCCCTCGCCCGGGGTGAGGTCGGGAAGGTGGGCGTGGCCATCGATTCCCTGGCCGACATGCGCCTCCTGTTCGGCGGCATCCCGCTGGACAAGGTCTCCACCTCCATGACCATCAACTCGACGGCCGCTGCCCTCCTCTCCATGTACATCGCAGTGGCCGAGGAGAACGGAGTCACCCCGGGCCAGCTCAACGGTACCATCCAGAACGACGTGCTCAAGGAATACGTCGCCCGCGGGACCTACATCTACCCGCCCGGACCGTCTCTGCGCATCATCACGGACATCTTCGATTTCTGCTCGAGGGAGATCCCGAAGTGGAACACCATCTCCATCTCGGGATACCATATCCGGGAAGCCGGCGCCGACGCGGTCCAGGAGGTTGCGTTCACGCTGGCCGACGGCATCGCATACGTGGATGCTGCCATCAAGAAGGGGCTCGACGTCGACGAGTTCGCAGGACGCCTTGCCTTCTTCTTCAGCGTCAGCAACAACTTCATCGAGGAGGTGGCCAAGTTCCGTGCGGCCCGCAGGCTCTGGGCCCGCATCATGAAGGAGCGCTTCCAGGCCAGGAGCCCCAAGAGCTGGCCGCTGAGGTTCCACACCCAGACCGCAGGTTGCACGCTTACGGCCCAGCAGCCCCTCAACAACGTGGTGCGGGTCACGCTCCAGGCACTGGCCGCCGTGCTCGGCGGTACCCAGTCTCTCCACACCAACTCGTTCGACGAGGCGCTCTCCCTCCCCACCGAGGAGGCCGTCACGGTGGCACTTCGAACCCAGCAGATCATCGGCTACGAGAGCGGTGTGGCCGACTTCGTCGACCCGCTGGGAGGCAGCTACGCCGTCGAGGCGCTGACCGATGCCATCGAGAAGAAGGCCGGGGCCCTCATCCGGCGCATCGACGACATGGGGGGCATGCTCAGGGCCATCGAGTCAGGCTTCGTCAAGAAGCAGATCTCCGACACCTCCTATCGCTACCAGCGGTCGGTCGAGGCGAAGGATGCCGTGGTCGTCGGGGTCAACCAGTTCCAGAAGGACGAGCCGCCGCGGCGCCAGCTCTTGAAGGTCACAGCAGCAGCGGAGGAGACCCAGCGGGCCCGTCTCGCCCAGGTTCGCAGCGAGCGCAGCCGGACCGACGTCGACGCAGCGCTGGAGCGCATCACGACGGCAGCCCGGGGGAGCGACAATCTCGTCCCGCACATCCTCGACGCGGTCCGACGCATGGCAACCCTGGGCGAGATCTCCGCTGCCATGGAGGAGGTCTTCGGCAGGTTCGAAGAGATCATCGAGATTTGAGCCCATTGCCTGCAGGGGGAAGGATGCGCGGCGAAGGCATCGGAGAGCCGGTCGTCTCGGTTCGGGGGCTCGTGCACCGGATCGGCGGCCGCCCCATCCTGAAGGACGTCTCGCTCGACCTGTACCCCGGTGAGGTCGTTGGGCTCATCGGCCCCGGCGGCTCGGGAAAGACCCAGCTCATCCGTTGCCTCGTCACCCTCACCTGGCCCGCCCGGGGCGACCTCAAGCTGTTCGGCCGGCCGGTCGGGCTGCTTCGGAGGAGGCGCCTGCGCGAGTGCCGGACCCGGATCGGTCTGCAGTTCCAGAACTTCGCCCTGTTCGACTATCTCGATGTCTGGAACAACGTGGCCTTCCCCCTGCTGCATGCACGCGGCATGCGGCCCGATGAAGCCGACCTCCTGGTCCGTTCCGCGCTCGAGCGCGTGGGCCTCTCCGGCAGTGAAGCGAAGCTCCCTTCCGAGCTGTCGGGCGGGATGCGGCGCAGGGTGGCCATCGCCAGGGTCATGGCCGCAGCCCCGGAAATAGCGGTCTTCGATGATCCGGTGGCGGGGCTGGACCCCGTCAACTCGGCCAAGATCATGGCACTGCTGAGGGACTATGCATCGACCTCGGGCAGCCTGGTCCTCGTGGCGACTCACGACCTGGACCGGCTGCTTCCGATCACGTCGAGGGTCGTGGCCGTCTTTGGCGGAAGGGTCGCGTACGACGGCCCGACCTCAGCGCTCATGACCGGCGCACCGGACGAGGTCCGCCGGTTCGTGGCCGCCGCGCTCTCGGGGGAAGCCGACCCCGACCTCGACGATCCACCCGCACGGTCCGGCCGATCATCCCCCGGGGATGCAGCGGCCGCGGTCCTCGGGAAGAGCGGGGGGGTATCATGAAGCCACTCCTCGCCGGGTTCGGCAGGGAACTGCTGGACTCGCTGGCACGGGTCGGATCGCTCAACGTCATGTTCTACCGCACGCTGCGGGCGCTCTTCCCCCCTCGATACGACCGGGAGGAGCTGTTCCGACAGCTCCACCGCATCGGGGTCCGCTCCCTGCCCATCGTCGTGCTCACCGCGCTGCTCGTGGGCGTGATCATGGTGCTCCAGAGCATGACCTACGTCCGCAAGACCGGTGCCACAGGCTTCGTGGGAGCCGGGGCCGGGCTGGCCGTGCTTTCCGAGCTCGGACCGTCGCTCATCGGCCTCATGTTTTCCGGCCGTGTCGGAGCGAACGCTGCAGCGGAGCTGGGCAACATGGTGATCTCGGAGCAGGTCGAGGCGCTCCGGGCGCTGGCCATCGACCCCATACGGTTCCTCGTCGCCCCCCGCTTCATCGCCATCGTGACGTCGCTGGTGCTGCTCACCGTGGTCGGCGACCTGTGCGGCCTGGTCGGTGGGGCGATGGCGTGCCACTGGCTGCTGGACATCGACTGGCGCACCTACCTGGCCGGACTCATGGAAGTGGATCTGCTCGACGACTTCGTGGTCGGACTGTGCAAGGCTGCCGCGTTCGGAGGCGTGATCTCCACGGTGAGCAGCAACTACGGGCTCACCGTGACGGGCGGTGCCCAGGGGGTAGGGCGGGCCGTGAACGGTTGCGTGGTCACGACCGCGCTGGGCATCTTCATCGCGGACTACGTGATCACGTGGGTGTGGTTCCAGATATAGGGGGTGGGGGAAAGGGAAGAGGAAGGTCCGTGTGGGAGAGTGCTCAGCTCCCGAGCTGAGTTGGCAGAGGCAGTTGACGCAGGGAAGGCGCAAGGGACAGGGGGAAAGGGAAGCATGGCGTTGCTGATCACCATCGGACAGATGCTCTCGCTCAGCCTGTGGGCGCTGGTGCGCATGCGGCTCGGCGGTCGGGAGATGCTCCGCCAGGTCTACGAGACCGGGAACCGCTCCCTGCTGTTCGTGGGCATCACGATGGCATTCATCGGCATGATCGGCGTGTACGAGCTGGCCTCCACCATGGAGGCGGTCCTTCCGGAGTACTCGACGCTCGGTGCGGCCACGCTGCAGGGGTTGACCCGCGAGATGGGGCCCATCATGGCCGGCCTGCTGCTGGCCACCCGCGTGGGGACCGGGATGGCCGCGGAGATCGGCTCCATGCAGGTCAGCGACCAGGTCGATGCGATGAAGCTGAGCTCCGTGGATCCGGTGGAGCTGCTCGTGCTGCCTCGGCTGTTTGCAACGTCCGTGGCATCCCTCGGGCTCGCTGCCGTGGGGACGACCATCGCGTTCTTCTCCGGGATGTGCGTGGCGTGGCTCGGCTTCTCGATCCTCCCGGACACTTTCATGTCGCTGCGTTTCGTGGTCACGGCCGACCTGGTCATGGGGATCTGCAAGGCGCTCGTGTTCGGGTTCACCGTTCCCCTCGTGAGCTGCGCGTGCGGCTTCCTGGCAACGGGGGGCTCCGAGGGGGTCGGCCGAGCCACGACCCGGGCCGTCGTGCTTTCCTCGTTCATCGTGATCGTCGAGGATGCTCTCATCACCTACATCGGCGAGGTCCTGTCATGACCGCCGCGCACCCCGTTGCCCGAACCGTCGGGCTCGCAAAGGCATTCGGTGCGCACCAGGTCCTGGCCGGTGTCACGCTCGAGCTTTCCGAAGGGCGTTGCACGTTCGTTGCCGGGCCGTCCGGCACGGGCAAGTCGGTGCTGGTCCGTCACCTCGTCGGCCTGCTGAAACCCGATGCCGGCGAGGTCTGGTACAAGGACCTGCGGGTGGACGTGCTGGACGAGGAGGCACTGCTCGGACTTCGGCGCCGGTGCGTGTACGTGTTCCAGCATCCCACCCTGTTCGACTCGATGACCGTGACGGAAAACGTGGCCCTGGTGGTCAAGTACCACAAGGGGGTCAAGGCAGCCGCGGCAGAGGGGCTGGCCCGAGCCCAGCTCGATCGGATGGGGCTGTCCCGCCTCGCCGAATCCCGGCCCCCCGAGCTCCCCGCAGGCGAGCAGAAGCTCGTCTCCCTTGCCCGGGCGCTCGCGCTCGAGCCGGAGACGCTCATCCTCGACGAGCCGACGACCGGGCTCGATCCCTATGCCGCGTTCGAGATCGACGCACACGTTCGCCGGCTCAAGGAGCTGGGAGTCACGCTGCTCGTCATCTCGCACGATCTCCAGAGCATCCGAAGACTGGCCGACGAGGTCGTATTCCTGTTCGACCGCAAGGTCCGCTACGAGGGGGGCGTGGACGGCTTCTTCCATTCCGCCGACCCCGTGCTCGACCAGTTCGTCCATGCCCGCGTGGAAGGGGAGATCTGACTCAGGACAACGTCGTCTCAGCCCGGGATGGGGAGCGGGTGGAAAAGGTTGAGGGCCGGGATGGGGAGCGGGTGGAAAGGGTTGAGGGCCGGGATGGGGAGCGGGTGGAAAAGGTTGAGGGCCGGGGGGGGAACCCCGGCCCTCGTCGCAGGCCGCAATCACCTTGGAAGGAGGAAGCCGCTTCGTCGGCCGGAAGGAGGGGAGCCTTCGAAGCGCCGGTCAATTGTCAACCCGATGTGCGCTTATGCAATGGCCGTGCCAGCACCTGGAAGGCCGAATTGCCGCCGGATCCGGCCTCAATGCCGGACATCTCGATCCTGGGGTGACGAGAAACGCTACAGAGCCCCTTCCAGCAGGATCTCCAGGTCGAGCAGCCGCTGTTCATCCGGTTCGAGGCGCCGGGCCATCCTGACTTCGAGGAGAGCGTTTCTCCATACCTTCTTGTTCACGAACAGCAAAGCGTTTCGGTAGTGGAACCATACGAGCAGCTTGGCCAACTCCGGATGCAGTCCTCCGGAACCCTCCAGGTCCCGGTAGAACCCGGTCCAGAAGCTCCGCTGGCTGGTCGTCTCTTCGACCTCCCTTCCCGCTGCCGGGGCAAGAAGCACGCCCGGTCCCTCGTAGGTCAACTCCCGGGCATCGACCGGCAGGCCGGAATCCCCCAGCGAGAAGGGGGCAAGACGGGGGTCGTCCGCAGACACCCGCATCGTGTCGTTCTCGAGCAACACCTCGCGATGCTTCGACAGCTCCCGCAGCGAACGGACCGGGAAGCCGCCTGTCGACAGGTATTCCTCCGTCACCGGTGCCAGCTCCGGAGACTGGCGCACCAGGTCCTGGCAGTACGGGCGCCCCCCCTGGAACCTCGAATAGAGAGACTGGTGCGCATACAGCAGGTCGGGCCTGCGCTTCTCGACTTCCCGGAAGAAGAGATGGTTGAAGTGGACCGGGTAGTAGCTGGGCATGAGCAGCGCATCCGGGGGCGCCCGCTCCTGGAAATGCCGGTTGAGGAAGTCGGGGCCGGAGAAGCGGGACAGGTCGCAGGTCGTCCGGTTCGCGGCAAAGAGCATCGCGGCGGAAGCGAGTCCGGCCAGCAGCGCGACTGCGGGCACGAGCCGACACAGCAGAGGTCCCCGGACCTGCAGAAGGAGCCCCCCCGCCGCTGCTGCCAGTGCGGTCAGTCCCACCAGGAAGTACGCGTGATCGTCGGGGTTGTCCAGGTCGAGATACATGATCGCCTTGGATGCCCCACCGGCAAAGATCAACAGCGCAACGAGCAACCCCTCTGCCCGCTTCCTGGCCAGCAGGATGCACAGTCCAGCGATCCCGGCCAGAAACAGCGGAAATCCGAGCAGGTCGATCCACTTCTCGAGGATCATGAACCACGCCACCAGGAACGGTGCTTTGGGCATCTCCGTGACGCTGATGTGAAAAGCCTCGGCGGAGAGGATGGCCTTGAACCCGGAAAGGGTAGTCGGGTCCCCCCACATCTTCCAGCCGTCCAACGACCTCAGCGGCAGATACAGGTAGACGGCAAAGCCGGCAAGGCCGAAGGCCGCGGCCAGCGGCAGTGCTCGAAGCAGCGGCAGGCGGGTCCCCGAGTTGACGAGCAGGTAGACCAGGCAGCACGCTCCCGTGAGCGCGGTCAGGAAGTGGTGGTTCGCCAGTCCGAGCCCTCCCAGCAGAGCCAGGAGCAGCAGCGGACCCCGGGCCGATTGTCCATGGGGCGCCCGCTCTCCTGCCTCCAGCGCCAGCAGCACCATGCCCGTCGTGATTGCCGTGTTCAGCGAGTACACCTCGGCCCGGATCGACTGGAACCATATGGCCGGGGACAGTGCGAATGCCCCTGCCACGACCGCCCCCACGACCACCTCTACCCGCCTGGCCCAGCAGCCGCCGGCCCCGCTCGAGCCTCCTCCAGCCGAGGGGACGCCGCCGGCCCCGATCGAGCCTCCTCCCGCCGAGGGGACGCCGCCCAGCTTCACGGCCAATCGGTACACCAGGAACGCACACAGTCCACCGAGAAGGCAGTTGAGCAGATGGACCCGAAGCGCCACGTTGCCGATGGGCAGGGTTCGTGCAACGACGGAGCACAGCAGCACATACAGCGGCGTTCCGGGCGGGTGCGGGATGCCCGCTGCCGACGCCATGGCGTTGAATTCGGCCGAGTCGAGCCAGAAGGTCTCCTGGCCGGTGTGGAACCAGTAGAACAGGCTCGCGCTCAGGAAGAGCGCCAGTCCGACGGTCCTTCGGGTCACGAGGCTACTCGCCGCGATAGGTGCACGAGGACGATTCGGTTTCCCGGACCGTGACCTCGAGAAGCCCGGGGAGCGAGCCCTTGAGCTTCCTGTAGATGTAGATGGCCAGTGATTCCGCAGTTCCGGATTCCAGGCCGGGGACGTCGTTGATGTGCTTGTGGTCCAGCATCAACCGGATCGGCTCGAACTCACGGGTGATGTCGCCATAATCGAGAAACCACCCGCGATTGGGATCGACCTCTCCTGCCACAGCGATCTCCACCGTGTACGAATGCCCGTGGACACTCCGGCAACGATGCCCCTCCGGCGCCATGGGCAGGTGGTGCGCGGCCTCGAACTTCAAACGTTTTCGCAGCTCCACTCTCATGTGCAGGACCTGCTGTCGGGGCTGGGGAAGCCTACTCCGTCGCGATCTCGAAGTACTCGATGTCGTCCAGCGTGCCCTTGCGCTCCTTCTTGGGCTTGAACGTCGCCTGGACACGCACACCGATTCCCAGGTCTTCGATGCAGCAGTCGCAGACGCGGTGGATGAACACGTTGTCCGCCCCGTCGAGTTGGATCGCTGCAATGACCTGGGGGCAGTGGAGCTCCTTGCCCTGGTCGTCTTCCGTGACCACGGTGAAAGCCACCACGGTGCCGGAGGACGGCAGCTCGACCCAGCTATCTTCGAGCGAGGCAAAGCAACGCTCGCAGTAGATGGCCGGCGGGGAGTAGATCACGTCGCACTCTTCACAGTGCGTGCCGACGAACTTCCCGTCCTTCTTGATGGCCGTGAAGAACTTGTCGCCCGCAAGACCGAGCGTGTACTTGTAGTGGACCGGGATCTTCCCATCGTAAGCGGTCAGATCCACGTTTCTTTGAGGCTTCTCCAGAAAGCTCATGGGACCCTCCCTTTCCTAGTACGGCTTGAAGTACTTGATGTCCGTGATCTTGCCCTCGCGCTGCGCCTTGGGCTTCCACACGGCTTTGACCCGCATACCGATCTTGACCTTCTTGGGGTCGACCTCGCCCAGCAGGTGGAGGATTCCCATCCCTTTGCTGGCACCGTCGATCTCGACGACCGCGGGGATCAGCGGAGGCTCATCCGGGCCGCGTCGGCTGGCATCCCAGTTGACCCGGGTGACGCAGAAGGTGTTGACCACTCCGGTATCTTCGACGAATGCCCACTCGTCGGTCGGACGGTAGCACAGCTCGCAGAACATCCGGGGCGGGAGCATGGTGCGGTTGCAGCCGCAGCAGGTCCGGGCGATGATCCGTCCTTCCTTGAGCTCCTTGAGATACCGGCCGATGGCAATGCCGTCATCCCAGCGATACTCGAGGGTCGGGTGCTCCTCGATGGTGATGGACTTCTCGAATTCCTCGCTGCTGAGCGGGGTTCCGGGCAGAATTTCCTTGCTCATGGTCTCCTCCTTACCTGCTCATGACCACGACGGTACCCACCTGCATGAGGTCACCCCATGCCTGGGCCACGCCGATTCTGGGATCGCCCGGGACCTGCCGCTTGCCGGCTTCGCCCCGGAGCTGGAGGAACAGCTCGATGATCTTCATCAGGCCGGTGGCCGCAATCGGGTTGCCGACACCGAGCGCACCGCCCGACGGACAGCAGGGGAGCCGGCCGGTACGGGCGGTCACACCATCCGCAACGAGTTTGGCTGCCTCGCCCCGCTTGCACAGCAGGAGCCCTTCCATGTGGTGGAGCATCTTGTAATCGAACGGATCGTACGGCTCCGCGATGTGGATTTCCTTGTCGGGCTCCCGGATCCCTGCCATCTCGTAGGCCATGCGGGCTGCCTTCTCGACGTACTGCGGGTAGTAGAGGTCACGGGTGGCCCAGTAGGCCGTGTCCAGTGCCCAGCCCACACCCGAGACCCACACCGGCTTGTCGGTGATCCGGCGGGCCTTGTGCTCCGACGTGAGCACGATGGCGGCAGCTCCGTCGCTGGCCGGGCTGATGTCCAGCCTTTTCACGGGCCACGCCAGCACTTCCGAGTTGAGCACGTCCTTGACCGTGATCTTGCCCGGGAGCTGGGCCGCGGGGTGATCGATCGCGTTGAACTTGTTCTGCACCGACACCTTGGCGATGTCGGCCTCGGTCAGGCCGTACCGCTGCATGTAGCGGTTCATCTCCAGGGCGAAGATCCAGATCAGCGTCGGGCCGAGAGGCTGCTCGGTCGTGTGGTCGAAGATGGTGATGAACGCTCCGGCAGGGGCCGGGAAGCAGCTCGACATCTTCTCTTCGGTGACGACCAGGCAGGTTTCAAACTTGCCCGATGCGATGTGCTGCCAGGCGTGGATCGGGGAGAACACGCCAGTGCCACCGCCGACGAAGTGGCGCATGACCGGCTTGCAGAACCCGCCCGAGCCATCCGCGAGGTACTCCCCCTTCATGTGCACGCCGTCGAACGCATCCGGAGCCGACCCGATGACCACGCAGTCGATGTCGGCCAGGGTCATCCCGGCATTGTCCAGCGCCATCTTGGCAGCTTCCCACGCGAGCTCACGGCCGGTTTCCTTGGCCCGCCGCACGAACTTGGTGATGCCTGCACCGACGCAGGCGACTTTTCGAAGTCCCATGTCGTTCCCTCCTACTCGTTGCCGACGATGATGACTGCCGACGTGGTCGTGGGAACTCCTCGCCACGCCTGTGCCAGGCCGACCTGCACGTCCGGAAGCTGGCGCTCGCCTGCCTGATAGGTCAACTGGAGGAACAGCTCGAGCAGCTTCTGGCCGCCCGTGGCTTCCAGGAGATGACCTACTCCTTGGGAGCCGCCGGACACGTTGGTCGGGATGTCCCCCTCCGGTCCGAGCCGCCCCTCGTCCAGGGCATGCGCTGCCTGGCCGCGGCCGACGACCCGAAGCCCCTCGAGCGTCTGCAGCTCCTTGAACGAGTAGCTGTCATCGATTTCGAACAGGTCGATCTGCTGCGACGGGACGGTGATCCCGGCTTCCTTGTAGGCCATCTGGGCCGCGATGTCGACGGATACCGGCTCGCCCCAGGCCCGGTTTTCCAGGGTGCTGGATTCCGTGGCCCATCCGGTCCCGAGGATCCACACCGGATCGGATGCAAGGCTCCTGGCCACGCTTTCCTCGGCCAGCACGGTCACGATGCAACCGTCGCTGCGGGGAGCGATGGACAGCCGGCTCACCGGCCAGGCCACCGGGTCCGATGCCAGCACGTCCGACGCGGAGAGAATGGCGCCGTGTCCGGCACTCGGGTTGCTGAGAGCATTGGCCCGGTTCTTCACCACGATCCGGGCGCAGTGCTCTTCCGAGGTCTTGGTCTCGGACAGGTAGCGGGACATCTCGAGCCCGGCCGCGAAATGCGGAGTCACCCGCAGCGACCGATTGAACACGGGATCCATGCCGAAGCTGTGGATGGCATCCATGTTCTTGATGTTGGAGGCCTTGCTGTGCGATTCCACCACCACGATCCTGCCGAGGCCGCTCTGGATGATCATGGCTGCGTTGGCGATCGCCTGGAGATACTCGCCGGTGACCGTGTGCACCGGCTTGAGCACGGCGCCGAGCTGGTCGTTGCAGTACTCGTCGCTGATGGAGTACCCTTCGCAGAAGTCCTCCGCGGCGCAGATGAACATGTCCACGTCCCCAGGGGTGATCCCGGCCTTGCTGTAAGCCTTCGAGGCTGCTGCGTAGACCAGCTCGCGGAAGCTCAAGTCCGGGGACACGGGCGAAAACCCGTGATACCCCATGCTCACGATTCCCACCTTCCTGTTCATTCTTCCTCCTTCCGTGACAGAGATCGGAAACTCCGGGTCGGTTTATCCCTTTCGCCCCCCCGGTGTCAACGATGAAATCGCGGGCAGGTGACTTATTTGTGGGGGAGCCTGGCCAGCCAGCCGGGGAGCGCCTCCCGGGCCCGGTCGACCACGGCCCTGCGCTTGCCCTGACGTCCCGGGCCGCGGCCGGGAGGCAGCAGCCCGAAGTGGATGTTGCTCGGCTCGAGCGGCGAGGTCGGACAGGTTGTGACGTACCGCAGCAGCGCACCGATCGCCGTGCTGTCAGGCGGCACGACCGGCTCGAGGCCCCTCAGCCTGGAGAGGACGAACACCGCGGCCAGCAGCCCCAGCGCGGTGGACTCGACATAGCCTTCAGCGCCGGCGAACTGGCCCGCAGCGAACAGATCGGGCCGCTTCCTGAACGACAGGTCGGCGGAGAGCACCCGGGGGGAATCGATGTAGCTGTTGCGGTGCAGGCTTCCGTAGCGGAGGAACTCTGCGTTCTCGAGCCCGGGGATCAAGCGGAACACGCGCTTCTGCTCGCCCTGCCGGAGCCGGGTCTGGAAGCCGACCAGGTTGTAGGCGGTCCCGGCCTCGTTCTCGGCCCGGAGCTGGACCAGGGCGTGCAGCCGCTCGCCCAACGGGTTGCCGGAGAACCCGGTGGGACGCATGGGACCGTGCGCCAGCGACTCGAGCCCGGTGATCGCGATGGCCTCGATGGGTTGACATCCGGAGAAGAGGGGGAGCTTCTGGCCGGCCTCGAATCCGTGCGGGACAACCTGGTCTGCGGCCAGCAACTCCCTCACGAACCGCTCGTAGCTCTCCCGGTCCATGGCCGAGTTGAGGTAGTCGCCCTCGTCCCCGGAGCCATACCGGGAGCCCCGGAAAAGCCGGCTCATGTCCAGCGAATCCGCGGACACGATGGGAGCGATGGCATCGAAGAAGAAGAAGCGTTCGGGGTCGGCAACCTCCGCGACGGCAGCCGCCAGAGCATCGGAGACGAGAGGACCTGGGGCAAGGAGGGAAACACCGCCCGGAATCTCCGTCACCTCGCGGCGCTCCACGCGGATGAGCGGGTGCCCCTCCACGGCCCGGGTCAGGTCCCGGGAGAAAGCCTCCCGGTCGACCGCCAGCGCGGTCCCGGCCCTGACCCGGTGACGGTCTGCCGCTTCGAGCACGGCGGATCCCAGGCGCCGCATCTCCTCCTTGAGCAGCCCTGATGCGGTCGTCGGGTCATCGGAACGAAGCGAATTGGAGCAGACCAGCTCGGCCAGGTCGGACGTGGCGTGCGCCGGCGTCATCCGGACCGGGCGCATCTCGACAAGGGTCACATGGACATCGTGACGGGCAAGGTACAGGGCAGCCTCGGTTCCGGCCAGCCCGCCGCCGACGACGGTCACGCCAGAGGACGGACCGCGCACCCCCTGCTTCCCGTCGTCAGGTTCGGTGTTCTCGTTTGAGCTTGCGAGCCTCGGATTCAGGACCGGCGACCATCCGCCTTTGCACAAGGCTACGGCGGGACTTCGTCGACCATCGACCATCGAACATTGCCTCGGCTGTCTTGAAACGAACGGTCGTCCTACGCCTCTCCGGCCTCCAGCGCTTCCGTGGAATGGCCGCACTTCGGGCAGCGGATCGACCGCGCCTTGCCCCGCCCCTTCTCCTCCATGTACGGGAGGCCGCACGAGGGGCATGGTACCTGCCGGGGCCTGCCGAACGAGACGTGGTCGCATTGCGGGCTCCTGGAGCACCGGTAGTAGGTGGAGTTCTTCTTCGACTTCTTCTCCACCAGCGTGCCGCCGCAGTCCGGCTTCGGGCAGGGGAAGCCTGTCGAGTACGGCCGAGTGCCCCGGCACTTCGGATAGTTGGAGCAGGCCCAGAACCGGCCGAAGCGCCCCTCGCGCAGCACCATCTGGGAGCTGCACTGGTCGCACTTCTCGTCCGCGACCTTCTCCTCGATCACGCTGAGTCGGCCGTCCTCGCCCCTCTGGAAGGCCAGCGTGGTCTTGCACTCGGGGAACGCGGAGCAGGCGAGGAACGACCCTTTGCGACCGAACCGGACGACCATGGGGCTGCTGCACTTCGGGCAGCTCACGTCGGTCTTCTCCGGCTCACGCTTGACGCTCTTCATCTGCATCCTGGCGGTGTCCAGCTCGACCTTGAACTTGCTCCAGAAGGAGCTCAGCACCTCCGGGCGCAGCGCGTTCCCTTCCTCGATCCGGTCCAGCTCTTCCTCCATCTGGGCCGTGAAGCCGACGTCGATGACGTCAGCGAAGTTCTCGCGCAGCAGATCCGTGACCACCACCCCGAGGTCGGTCGGCCGGAACTTGCCCTTGTCCCGCTCCACGTAGTTCTTCTCCTGGATGGTCGAGAGAATCGTCGCGTACGTGGAGGGCCGCCCGATCCCGCGCTTCTCGAGCTCCTTGACCAGCGTGCCCTCCGTGAACCTCGGGGGGGGCTGGGTGAACTGCTGCTCGCCGTCGAGCGACAACAGCTTGAGCATCTCCTCCGGCCGCAGAGGCGGCAGCCTGTCGTTGCCGTCTTCCTGCGCCTCGTCGTCGAGATAGAGCTTGAGGTAGCCGTCGAACAGCAGCACCTTGCCGGTGGCCTCGAAGATCCACCGCTCGTCGGCCGAGACGGTGGCCACGGTCACGTCGTACCGCGCCGGGGCCATCTGGCACGCGACGAAACGGTTCCAGATCAGGTTGTAGAGCTTGAGCTCATCCCTGTCGAGGAAGGAAGCGACCTTCTCGGGCGTAAACTCCAGCGATGTCGGCCGGATTGCCTCGTGTGCGTCCTGTGCGGACTTCTTGTTCTTGTACCGGATCGGGCCGTCAGGGAGGTAGGCGGGGCCGTGCTGCTCTTCGATGAACTTCCTCACGCCGAAGACCGCCTCGTCCGCCAGTCGAGTCGAGTCGGTACGCATGTAGGTGATGAGGCCGTGCGCACCCATCTCACCCATGTCCACGCCTTCGTAGAGCCTCTGCGCCAGGGACATGGTCCTCTTGGTGGAGAAGCGGAACAGGCGGAATGCCTCCTGCTGCAGCGTGGAGGTGATGAACGGCGGCGGCGCCCATCGCCTCTTCTCTTCGCGCGCTACCGACAGGACGCGCCACGCCGCGGTCTTGAGACGCTCGATCAGAGGCCGTGCCGTGGCCTCGTCAGAGACCTGGGCCTTGTTCCCGTCGATGCGGACGAGCCGCGCCTCGAAATCGGGCGGGTTGTCCCCGAGCAGGCGGGCCCGGATGATCCAGTACTCCTGAGGGACGAACGCGAGGATCTCCTTCTCCCGGTCCACGACCAGGGCAACGGCCACTGACTGGACGCGGCCGGCCGACAGGCCGCCGGTCACCTTCTTCCACAGCAGCGGGGAAAGCTCGTAGCCCACGAGCCGGTCGAGAATGCGGCGGGCGAGCTGCGACTCGTACCGGTTCCGGTCCAGCTCACCGGCGTCATCCAGTGCCTTGCGGAGCCCGGTGCGGGTGATCTCGTGCAGCATGACGCGCAGGAAGCGCGGGAGCGAGTCCTGGGAGCGTCCTCGCGAGATCTCCTCGGCCACGTGCCAGGCGATGGCCTCCCCTTCCCGGTCAGGGTCGGAGGCGAGGTAGACGGCCTCGACTCCCATGGAGGCTTCCCGGATGGACTGCACCACCTTGCTCTTCCCCCGGATGATCCCGTAGGACGGCGAGAACTCCCGTGCCACGTTCACGCCCAGGCTGTTGGAGGGAAGATCCTTGATATGTCCGACCGTTGCCTTGACGATGAAGTCCCTTCCCAGGTACCTCGACAGGGTCTTTGCCTTGGCCGGCGACTCGACGATGAACAGTGACTTGGACATGGGCTACCTCTCCAGGCGAACCGTGCTGACGTATCGATTTCCAGGGGCCTTCTCAATCCATCCCCGCAATTCCAGCGAAAGGAGCCGAACCGCCAGCTCCCGCCCACCGCGGCCAACGGCTCCGGCGAGGTCGTCGACGTGGCAGGCATCCTGGGAGAGCAACTCGAGCAGCTCCCTCTCGTCCTGGGGCAACCCGCTCAGTCGGACCACCCGGCGCGTCGGGGATTCGAGGGGCAGCCGCGGCTCCTCGGGGCGGCCTCCGGTCATGCCGGCGAACAACCCCGGCAACTGAGCGGCACCGACCATGGCGGGGACTCCCTGGAGCAGCAATTCGAGACCTCCCAGGCAGGACTCGTCGTCCACCGGAGCAGGCACTGTAAACAATAATCGGCCGCATTTCAACGCAAAGCGCGCAGTGTGCAGAGCGCCGCTATCGCGGCGGGCCTGGACCACCACCACGGCCCGCGCCAGGGCCGCAATGATCCGATTGCGTCGCGGGAAGTTGAACGGCAGGGCCCGCGACCGCATGGGAAGCTCACTCGCGACGATTCCGGATGCGGAAATCGCGGAGAACAGCGGGAGATTGCGGCGCGGGTACAGCTCTGCCAGCCCCGTACCCATGACCGCAATCGTGCCGCCTCCCGCAGCCAGGCATCCCTCGTGGGCCGCAGTGTCCACTCCGATGGCCCCGCCGCTCACCACGACCCCGCCCAATCGGGCCCATCCCGCAGCCAGCCCCCCGGCCACGCGGCATCCATACGCCACGCCGTGCCGGCTGCCGACCAGGGCCAGCGCTGCCGGACATTGAAGGACCGCCGTCTCCCCCCGCACGTAGAGCAGCACCGGAGGCTCCACGCACGTATCGAGCGACGCCGGCCACCCCGGACCGCCGGGCACCAGCAGCGAGACCCCGTGCCGCTCCTGCAGCCGGAATTCCTGCTGCACCAGGCGGATCGCCCCGTCGAGGTCGGCGGCTCCCCCGTCTGCAAACGGGCCGCTTCCTCCCGCCTCCGGCCTTCCGCCTCCGGCCTCCCGCCCGCGTGTCAGAGCGGCCATGTCCATCTCCGCCAGTGCCGCCCGGGCCGACCCGTGCAGCAGCACTTCGCGCCGAAGGGCCATCGCATCCTGCAGCAGGCAGAGCAGAGCTGACCGCGCCCGCGGCTCGTCGAACGGCCCCAGCCGCCCCTCCAATTGCTCCAGCATGTCCATTGGCCTTGCCCCTCCCTTCTGGTACACTGTGCTCGCCTTGGGTTATCGAGGTGAGCGATGATTTCGCGCGTTTTTCTGGTACTTTGCCTTCTGATTCCGCCGGGTTGTGGCGGCGGCGACGGCGGTGGGTTCTCTCTGGACGGCACGACCGTCTCCGATGCGGGCCCGGATGTCGGAACGCCTGGCGATGTCCCCGAGCCCCCGGACACAGGCCCGGAGCCGGTGCCGGCATCACTTCAGCAGGAGTGGATCACGTCGGGGCCGAACTCGCTCTATGCCGAATCCTACGTCCCTTCCGATTGTATCAAGGACAGCCCGTGCCCGGCCATCGTCCTCGTGCCCGACCAGCTCATGCCGGGAATCGAGCAGTTCTCCTGCTGCGCAGGCGAGCTCGCCCGGAAGATGCATGCGGTAGTGGTCACCTACAACCCTCCCGGCCGAGGATCCGGCGGCCAGCTTTCCGGCGGGGAGGAGGATTTCGGCGGCACGGTCGCACAGGATGCACTCAAGGATGTCGCCAATCACTTCCGCAAGAAGGGGCTGGTCGATGCCGACGACTTCGGCATCATCAGCGTCGGCGACGGCCTGGCCGACGCAGCGGGGGCCATCGCACGGTTCCACGGGACGTCGCTCGACTTCGTGGATTGGCTGATCGACATCGAGGGGCCGACCAACCGGTGCTTCATCACGCAGTCGCCGTTCTACCATCCGCCGGAGAAGGAGAGGCGCGTCAACGGGGATGGCCCCGGAGTCTCAACTACCCGGTGCGACTTCAACCTCAACCTGCGAAAGGAGAAGTTCCCTGCCGGTACCAGCTCCGACGGGAAGGGGACTGACGGCACGCCCACCAGCTACATCTGCAACACCAGCTCCCCCGTGCTGCTCGCGTCGGGAAAGGAATGCGGTGACGACAAGTGGTGGCAGTCCCGGGAGGCCAAGACCTACCTGCCGGACATCTCGGTCCACTACCTCCGCATCCAGTTCCTGCACGACCACCGCCAGCCCACCCGCTACAACGCTCGTGAGGCCCTCCACTGGGTCACGCAGTCCGATGCCCCCACGTACCAGATCAATAATGTTTCCGTAGATAGCAACCTCAAGGGCTATGGCGAGGAGGAGCTCGTCAAGGCCGGTGTCTACCTCAAGCCCAAGGCGGGCAATGGGTTCGGCACCGACGTGTTCGACGACAACGGGGATTTCTCGCAGCTCACGCCGGAGGAGCTCTACCTTTCGGTCCTTCCGTCCCACATCAAGAAGATGAGAGAGAGGGCGGGACAGTAGGGGCGGGGGTCGGGAACGACTCTCTTCCCGTCGGCATCGGTCGCATTTGATTTCGGGTTCCCAACCGCCACGCCTCACCACCTGCTCGTCGGCGCAACGGTGCAGTAGCAGCTCACCGTTCATTCCTGCACGGGCCCCTATGATCGAATTTGCCGGGGGTGGCGCTAGGAGCCTGTTGCAGATAGACTCCGTGGCGAGGGATAGCGACCGCCCGAGATGCAAGGAGCGGGGGCCCCGAAAGCGAGGAAGCGTAGTCCCGGCCTACGTTGACTCGATTTCGGGGTGCAGCGACGTGGCAGGTCGGGATGGTCGCTTTCCCGCAGCAGGAGGCTATTCGCAACAGGCTCCTAGGGAAGCTCCATCCCCAGCAGGTGGAAGACGAACGCGAACATGTCCGCGGCTTCCTGGATCTTCTTGGTGGTGGGCTTGCCCGCACCGTGGCCGGCCCTGGTCTCGACGCGAAGCAGGATCGGGCGTTTCTGGCCCGGGTTGGCCTGCAGAGCGGCAGCGAACTTGAACGAGTGGGAGGGGACCACGCGGTCGTCGGTATCCGCGGTCAGGATCAGGGCCGGCGGGTAGTCGGTCCCTTCCTTCACGTTGTGCACCGGCGAGTAGGCATGCAGGAACGGGAACTGCTTCGGGTCGTCCGCGGAGCCGTACTCGGGAACCCAGTAGCGGCCGACCGTGAGCTTGTGGTAGCGGAGCATGTCGGTTACCGGCACGACATCGAGGACGGCCCCGAACAGGTCGGGCTGCTGGAGCATGCACGCGGACACGAGCAGGCCGCCGTTGCTTCCCCCCATGATCGCGATTTTCCCGGGCTTCGTGTAGCCCTCGTCCACCAGGAAGCGGGCCGCCGCGATGAAGTCGTCGAACACGTTCTGCTTCCGGTCCAGCATGCCGGCCTGGTGCCATTCCTCGCCGTACTCGGAGCCTCCCCGCAGGTTGGCCTGGGCCAGGATTCCCCCGGCTTCCAGGAAGACCAGGCGCATGGTGCTGAAATACGGGGTCACGTTGATGTTGAACCCACCGTACCCGTACAGCAGCACCGGCGTGTCTCCGGTGGGTTCGAGCCCCTTCTTCACGGTCAGGAAGAGCGGAATCCGGGTCCCGTCCTTCGAGGCGTAGAACACCTGCCTCGTCTCGTACGGGGCCGTGTCGAACGGAACGGAGGGTGAGAACACCGGCTCGGACTTCCCGTCGGCCAGGCGCACTCGCCGGATCTCCGGCGCCCGCAGGAACGAGGTGAACGAGAAGAACATCTCCTCGTCCTCCTTGCGGGCGGACATCCCGCTGACCGACCCCATCTCCGGCAACGGCACGTCGAACCGCTTCATCCCGGACAGGTCGAACACCCGCATGCGGAACCAGGCATCCTTGAGCAGGTTGACCACGAGCCCGTTGCCGGCCATGACGACCGATTCGATCACCTCGTCCGGGCGTTGCGGAATCACCTCCTTCCATGCGGTCCGTTCGGGATGAGCGAGGTCGATGGCCACCACCCGCCCCCTGGGAGCATCGAGGTCGGTCTGGACGAAGAAGGTATCCTGCTCGTTCTCGATGAAGGAGAACATCGCCTCCCCCGGTTCGAGGAGTCGCACGAGGTTCTTCCCGTCCGTGTGCGAGGCCTCGTCCAGCGCGAAGTAGTACAGGCCGTTTCGAGGGTCGGTCCCCCGGTAGACGAAGACCATCAGGAAGCGGCCGTCATCGGTCACGTAGGCGCCGAACCCCAGCTCCTTGTCATCCGGGCGCTCGAGAAGCAGCCGATCCTGGTCCTGCGGGGTCCCCAGCTCGTGCCGGTAGACGCGGCTGTAGTTGTTCTCGTCCTCCTTCGGTACGGCGCCCGGCTCCGGGAAGCGGTCATAGTAGAACCCGCTTCCGTCCGGGACCCAGGTCAGATTCGAGAACTTGCACCACCGGATCACGTCGGGCAGCGGATCGCCGGTTGCGACATCGAGAAGCCGCCATTCCTGCCGATCGCTGCCGTGCACGGAGACGGCATAGGCCAGCAGCTTGCCGTCCCGGCTGGGGGAGGTCCCGCTGACGGCGACGGTTCCGTCCTCGCTCAAGGTGTTGGGGTCGAGCAGCACCCGGGGCTTTGCCGAGAGTCCCTCCTGGACCAGCAGGACATCCTGGTTCTGGAGGCCGTCGTTGTGGAAGTAGAAGTAGTAGGGACCTCGACGGAACGGCGTGGTCCAGCGTTCGAAGCTCCAGAGCGCGGCCAGCCGATCGAAGAGCGGCTTCACCAGGCCCGTTCGGGACAGCCAGCCCTGGGTCAGCCGGTTCTCGGCGTCGATCCAGGCGGAGATTTCTGGGCTGCCCTCCTCCTCCATCCAGCGGTAGGGCTCGGGGACGAGGGTTCCGTGGTAGTCGGTGACGAGGTCGGCCTGGCGTGCTGCGGGATAGGAGAGCGCACTCCCCCCCCCGCCGTCGCCGGCCACGTGAGGGCTCGTGGTGGCGCAGGAGGCGAAGGCCAGCGCCAATGCAGCGACCCACCCCGAGATGCCCCGCGCAAACGTATTCGAAGCATCGGCTGCCTTCCGTACGTCGGGTCCCATTCCTGGCTGGTTCATTCTCCCTCCGCCCCCACATCCTTGTCAGGCCCACGGCCGGTGCGAACATGGCGCCATGGTAGTCCCTGCGCGTTTATTGTCAACCCGGCGAGCAATGCTATTTT
>VGRX01000013.1 GCA_016875215.1 Deltaproteobacteria bacterium | reverse complement strand
GTCTGGCCCGCTTCTTCGATGGCCAGGGGAAATGTGTGAAGGCCAACAACCGCGCACAGGATGCGAGGAGCTTCGGGGCCCCGGAAGAGGAGATCAAGGGGGCGCTCAAGGCCTGCTATCAGGCCCCGGCGTCAGGCAAGTAGCAGCCTTGTGGTCGGGCATGTCGGGTGGTTTGCGTATTGGATGAGGTAGTGAGATGAAAGTTGTCGCAATTGCTGCAATGCTAGTCTTCCTGTTTCCGGCTTCTGTGCTGGCGGAGTGCTACCCGTATTGTGGCGGCAAGGAGTGCGGCGACGACGGATGTGGCGGGAGTTGCGGGAAGTGCCCTGCAGCCGAGTATTGTACATCGAACGGGTGGTGCGAGAGCTGCGACTTCGCCTGTGGGGGCAAGGAGTGCGGTGCACATCCGTGCGGGGGGACCTGCGGCGAGTGTCCGGCCGGCGAATACTGCGACGAGTGGGGCTCGTGCTCGCCCTGCTCGTGGGCGTGCCTCGGGAAGCAGTGCGGACCCAATCCGTGCGGGGGGACTTGCGGAACCTGCAAGGCGGGCTACTACTGTGATGCCAAGGGGAGTTGCAAGGACTGCAAGGCACCGTGCTGGAACAACAACTGCGGGCCCGATGATTGTGGCGGAACCTGCGGAGAGTGCAAAGCCGGTTACTACTGCGACGATGGCTACTGCTCGAGCTGCTCGTGGGCCTGCTCGGGCAAGCAGTGCGGGGACAACCCGTGCGGCGGTGTCTGCGGGACGTGCAAGGCGGGCTGGTACTGCACCGAGACCGGGAGCTGCAAGGATTGCAAGGCACCGTGCCTGTGGAACCAGTGCGGCCCTGACGACTGTAGCGGGACGTGCGGCGAATGCAAGGCGGGCTACTACTGCAGCGACGGCTCCTGCAAGAACTGCAAGGATTCGTGCTACTACAAGCAGTGCGGCCCGGATGATTGCGGCGGGACGTGCGGCGAGTGCAAGGCGGGCTGGTACTGCACCGACACCGGCAGTTGCAAGGACTGCAAGGCACCTTGCTACTACAAGCAGTGCGGCCCGGACGATTGCGGCGGGACGTGCGGCGTGTGCAAGGCGGGATACCAGTGCACCGAAGGGGGCTACTGTCAGAGCTGCGCGAACAATTGCTGGGGCAAGCAGTGCGGCCCCGACGGCTGTGGCGGCACTTGCGGGACCTGCAAGCAGGGGTACGCATGCACCGACGCCGGACAGTGCGTTTTCGACTGTACCCCGGCCTGCACTGGCAAGGAGTGCGGCCCGGACGGGTGCGGCGGGAGCTGCGGTTACTGCTCGTGGAACGAGGAATGCGACGCGACGGGGAAGTGCGTCGAGCCGTGCGACCCGGATTGCTGGCTCATGGGGAAGCAATGCGGCCCGGACGGGTGTGGCGGAAGCTGCGGCTCGTGTCCTGGCGGGTATTCGTGCAGCGACCAGGGCAAGTGCGTTTTCAACTGCACGCCCAAGTGTGCGGGGAAGCAATGCGGATCGGATGGCTGCGGCGGCTCGTGCGGTTCCTGTCAGCCTGGCTACTACTGCAGTGCGGCGGGCACGTGCAGCGATACCTGTTCTCCCTCGTGCCAGGCGAAGCAGTGCGGCCCGGACGGATGCGGGGGAAGCTGCGGCACCTGCCCCGAGGGGACGAGCTGCAATGCTTCAGGGAAGTGCTCCGGGACCTGTCTCCCGGACTGCTCGGGCAAGCAGTGCGGACCTGATGGTTGCGGTGGTCAGTGCGGAACCTGTCCGGCGGGGATGGGATGCCATGGGTCGGGCGTGTGCATCCCGGGGTGCATGCCGGCATGCAGTGGCAAGGACTGTGGCCCGGACGGTTGCGGGGGACAGTGCGGGAAGTGCCCGGCGGGGATGTTCTGCGATGCGCAGGGGAAGTGCGTCGGCGATTGCATGCCCTCCTGTTCCGGCAAGCAGTGCGGTTCGGACGGTTGCGGCGGTTCGTGCGGGACCTGTCCGGCCGGGCTCTTCTGCGGCGCTCAGGGGATGTGCGGACCGGAGTGCATGCCCAACTGCTCGGGCAAGGAATGTGGCGACAACGGGTGCGGAGGGACCTGCGGCCAGTGTCCTGTCGGCTACTCGTGCGATTCGAGCGGGCTGTGCAGCGCGGGCTGCAAGCCCAACTGCGCCGGCGTGCAGTGCGGGGATGACGGCTGCGGCGGGAGCTGCGGCGTCTGCGGGGCCGTGCTCGTCTGCAAGGGTGGACAGTGCCTGCCCCCGGACGCCCCGTGGCCGGATGCCGGCGGCACCACTTCCGACGTGATTGAAGAGGACGTGAAGCCGGGCAAGTCCTGTCCCACGGGTTACACCTTCAAGGACGGAGATTGCGTTCCGAACATCGGCGGCAAGGACAAGGCATCGAACGGATGCTCCCTCGGCCGGAGCGGCAGCAGCGGCATGGCCACAGTGCTGATCTGCATGCTGCTGGCCGTCGTGGTGCTGCTGCGCTCAGCGTCGAAAGTGCTTCCCCATTCGTCCCGGAAGGCGAAACAACAAGGCGTCATGGTGAGACTTCGGGCGTTCCCGGCCGACGCACCTTCACAACCTTGCCATGTCCATCCTCCGCGGCGCCTCCGTGTCATGACCGTGCGGGAGCGCCTCCGCAGGAACGCACACTTGGCGACGAACTACGGCACACCACAGCCCCGACAAGCAGCAGCACCACCAGAACTCCGACGCAACCCAAGCGCGCCTCGGAGTGCACACATAACGCTGTGGAGCACCCCCGCCCCGCACCCGAACCATACCCCGTAGCGTCGACAGGTCCGCTCCACTTGTCCTCGGCCTGACTTGACCGAGCATCGTTCATGTTGTCGGCCAAGCCACTTGTTTCAGCTTCAGCTCCACCATCGAGGCAGGCCTTGGCTGGCTGCGAAGCCTCGCCCGCAAGACTATACGCCACCAGCCAGAAGCAACTGCCAGAAATGTCTGCAGACGGCCCAGCGAACAGAATCGGGCACTCTGCCGAACTCAGCAGCATTTCACTATCATCCGCCCCTACCGGCCAAGCAGAAAACACAGCTGCGGACAGGTTCGGCTCCACCGCAAAGCCTGCTATCAACACAGGAACCTCATCGAAACAATCCTGATCCAGTACCTGCTCCTCACACGAGGCCGGGACTGCTCCTTGCAGCGCGTCGCTTCCAGGCGCTCCCATGACAACGGCCACCACGGAGACTTCCGCCGGCAAGCTTGCCTCCTCCGCCGAAGTCGTGAACGCGAAAGGTCCATATTCGTACACGATCGGGCACCCAGCAGCGAAACATATGTTCACGACGAACTCGTACGTGGAGTAGGGAAACATCTCTCCCAACCCGAAACTCCACCACCCGCTGCCATGCTTGGTCCCCCCGATCTCCTCGCCCTCGTGCACGACGACAACCTCGCTCCCGCCGCCACCCGCCACCCAGATGCGCGCGTCAATTGGAACCTCCTCGGCCCCATCCGAGGGCAGCACTAGGACATCCGAGGGAGGAAGCCATTCGCAAGAAGATGCGGCATCCGGGGCAAATCCGAGCGCAATTCCAACTCCTACCAGAAGGCCAACGGATCTCCGACCCATCCACATTTGCCCCCCCCAGTCACAAGCAACGGCCGCAACGCATCCCACAGAGTGGCCCAAGCCACCGCCCCGAAGCCGCACCCCGAGCCGCCCTCGCAATGCCGCTACGGCCGACTGCAACACGCCCGCGTGACACCAGTGCGCACGCCCCCTCTGAGGACTCTACGGTTTCGTCTCGTTGTACCAAACATCGCAGGTTTTGCACCACCAATCCTCCCTTATGTCATCCCCTCCATTGTCCTTGCTTGAGTTCCAGTCGTCCCAATCAGTGGCCTGATCCCAGCAAGCCTTCGTGGAGGGCGTCAATGTACTGTACACCGTCCATGTCGGTGTGGGGGAGCCACCATTATTTGCCGCACAGTACCATCTAAGCCGATCATCGTTGGCCTCGTTATCCACAAGCGCCACAAAATCATCAACAATGTCCGACTGGGTCCCCCTGATGTTACCAACAGCGAAGATCTTCGCGCGAAAGTGCTCGTCATTCCCAATGAACATATCACTCACCGGCGTGTGACCATTCGTAAACGCCGACGACCCATTGCTGTACATCACATACCACTGCACAGCACTATCTAGGACCTTGACCCGAACCAGATCCTGACCAGACGACCCATTTGGTGCCCCAAAATCTCCAGCAAACCAGAGAATTTGTCCCATATCACCTGCATCCGAGGTCCACGCGTTCGCAATCAATTCGAGCGCATCGCACCTCCCATTAGCGTTGGTATCCTTGCTCTTCACGACATACCAGTTCATCTGAAGCGGATCGCTCTGGGACGTTTTCCCAAATGCGATATCGGAGCAACCAAGGCCATCGGCCGTATAGAAGTCACCAACAACCCAAGGCCAGGCGGTGGTCGCGGAACGATCCGTAACGTCTATGTCGAGATAGAACTCGCTTCCAAACTGGTCACACTCCCCGTCTGCAGGGTTTGTCGTATCAATGGACGGCAGAACATACAGGCGCACTTGGCACTCGCCTGTAGTCGCGTTGCAGTCGTACGCGGACAGATTTCGAATCAGCACCAAATCGTCGCAATCATCCTGACTTCCGGTCATGTTGGCAGCGAAGTACATGTCAGCATCCTCTGCGTTCCCGAAGTCCGAATCCCAAACCGCAGTCGTGTCGAAGCCAACTGAATTGCCTGTGGTTGACTCCATCACGTACCACGCAACTGTGTCACCAGCTCCGTCCCCAGGGTCAGGAGATGAACACAATCCGGCAGCAATGTCGTCCCCACCAGATCCCGTGAAGTCCCCCACCACATAGGGGAGCGTATTCTGGTTCCCGAAGTCCCCATCGTCACTGTACTCCCCGAGTGCAAATAGGGCGTACCCGCCTCCGGCGCTCTTGCCCAGGACAGTTAGATACCAAGGGATGGTGTCACTAGTCCCCTGAGCATCCCGAACCATGAGATCCGTATACCACTGGCGATACGGGTAGTCCCCCCCCGCGTTGCTACGTTGGTCAAAGTGGCCAAAGAAGAAGTTGTGGCCAACGGGATATAGATAACTATAGGCATTGCGTACATCGCGCGTCATGCCCAAGTGAATATTTGACCCACCATATGTGGCATTCCAGTACTTGTACATCCAGTCATAGGGGTTGTTTGTGTGTTTGAGGCCAAAAACATGCGAGAACTCGTGCACTGTGTGATGGTAGAGCTGCGCATCATCTTCTGCTCCTGTGCTGTCGATCCTGACCCACCCCCTATCAATAGTGCAAGACGCATCATCGTAGTCTGACCACGATTCGCCATTCTTGTTGTCGCTCTTGACCTGCCAGAAGCAAATCGTGCCATATTCCGGTTCTTCGCTCGGGCCATCGCAAGGTGTGGAAGATATGTGGATGTGTATGCGGGAAGTGGGCAAGTGATTGAATGTCGCCAGAGCGGCCCTGATAATGGACAGTTGGTGGGAAGACCACTCGACCGGATCCAGGTGTTGAGGGTTGTCTACACCAGGGTCAAGTTGTACCTCGATACTGTCCACATAGCCCCAGCGAGCGAAGCCTCCCGGCGTATCGCAGTGGTCTTCCTTTCCATTCCAGGCATAGCCCTCTACCGGTGAGGTCAGAAGGACGAGAGTGAATGGCAGCAACGCACCGAGAAGCCCTGTTCTGGCCGTCATTTGCATACCTCCATGAGGTCCGGGACGGGAAGCAGATTCGCCAAATCAGCTAGTGCCACAATCGGTGGTTTCGCCCAGTTCGGCGTCAAGTAGGTCTCATTCGAGTTCACCAGGGTCAGATCTCCCGGTGGAAAAATCTGGACCACTCCGTGCGCCGCTTCCACGAAAACCAGGGCCTTCTCAACGGTGAGGGGTGAACCGTCTTGGTCGGGCGCTTCGCCAGGGAGTACCTCGAGGATACTGGCCGCACCGAGGACAGGGGCCCATGTGTGAGGAACTGGCCCGGGCTTGCAGAGTGCGACCAAGAACTCTCCAACATGCATTTCTGGTGACGTGGAAACGGATATGAACCTTCCGTCCGCCGTTGCCCCTCCACGATAGGACATGGACCCATAGCACAGCGGCATTCCAGAGGCCCAGGACAGCAAGCTGAATGTCACTGTAGTAATGGGGATAGTGCCGCTGGGCGGCGTTTCGTACTCGACGGATGCCACCTGGAGCAGGAGAGGCACGACAGCCTCCTTTGAAAGCTGGCCCCCAAGCGACATGTCCTCGCCCCAGCAAGCTTGGACCTGTCGCTCGGCAGGTCCATGAACTACGAGCAGGCTGACAAACGCTATCACTGCCAATTTCCTAGTCACGCGGTACCCTCCAATGAGTTCGTTCCTCTCCTCAAGGTCGAATTGGGCGGGAGACCGGGGCTGATCGGCATTTCCCAGGTCCGGCGCTCATGCCGAGGCTGATCGGCATTCCAACCCAGGATTCATGCAAGTCAGCGGGCCGGACACCCCCCATGTTCATACTGTCGAAAGCCTCATGTCCTCGTCGCTCCAGGAACTTCACTTCGCCTACCTCACATCCTTCAAGGACGCAATTCGTGGCCAATTCGTGACAGGAAATCTGCAGCGTGGCTTCGTCACCGTCGCTTCTCCTGCCCGGGAAGATGATGAGGTCGCCGAGGAGCCCATGCTTCCTGCTTCCTGCTTCCTGCTTCCTGCTTCCTGATATCGAGGGGCGGAGCAGGAGACCGATGATCTCGATCAGGCGTAGCCGAGCTCGTCTGACGTCTTGCCGGACGTTCTGCGCCAGGTCAGTCTCGCCATTCCTTCGCCTGATGAGGAGTGCTTCGTACGCTGGCAGTTCGGCGATCTCGAGATCGGTCCGTCCCTCCATGAACTGCAGTCTGGCTACCAGGACGAGGCGGGGGCCCGTGCGGCCAGACTGCTCAAGGCATCGAAGAGCCGAGTCCACCAACTCCCGGCAGCATGCGAGTTCCTCTGCCGATCCCGGCAAGGCATGGCCGAGCGCCTCTGCGAAAGAAGGATCGGACCTGACTGCGTCTCCGGGGTCGCCGTTCCGGCCCCGGGTCCAACTGGCAGCGAGATTCCGAACCGTAGTCCTCAGGTAGGGGGCAGCCTGGCCCGGCGCCAGCGTCATTGGCAAGGTCTCACAGGTGAGGAGGCGCAGAAGCGCCTCCGCCGCCATGTCCTCAGCCTGATCGCATGCGGCCCATCCGTCCGGCCCCATGCGGGCCCCCGAGTGGCACAGATTCCGGGCAGTGCGCAAGAGGAACTCCCAGAGAACGGTGAACTCATGGGAAGATAGTTTGCCGGTGGCGAGCGATGTCAGCACATCCTGGAGTTCGAGTCTTCCTTCCCCCGCCCGCCCCCCGTGATTGGACTTCGGAACTTCACGGGCCCGCGCATGGTCCTCGCAGCTGGCTGAGAAGCCGTCTTCTGGAAGTGCGTCCAAGCGGGCAGCGCTCCCGCTCGCCGGGATGACCGGAGCTGCCCCGACACCAACGGCCTCCGCTGTTGCTGGATGAACAGGAGCGGCATCAACTGCCAGGGAGCAGCCAAGCGCTGTCGGTCTTTCCCTTTCGGTCAATGCCGAGCCGTAGTGCACCTTCGCCCTCACTCCAGCACCATCGAGCATAGCACACGCATACCCCCATTAACATGGAAAGAAGCGTGCCAAGTCGACTCTTTCAGGTCAAAAAAGCGCAGGTTCGCCCTCGGACTCCAAGTAAACTGCCAGACTCACCCCGCGGCCGCGGGCGCTCTGGGACCGCGTTTTCCCGTCGGCAGCATGCGGTTCTCCGCTGATTCGTGAGCAGATCGGCGTCGTTTTCCGGTCAGCGATCGCCGTTTGGGCCGCTGCCTGTGACAAGGACAAGGCGTCCGCGCCGGCCCTGGCCATGGATGACTTGAGAACTTGCATGAAGGCATGCGGCGTAACTCAGTGTCGGACAAGGCTTCGTCCTTAGCAGCAAGCGCACGCTGGAGGCCGCAGCTTTGGGGGTGTGACATCGGGTGGGACATGTCACGGCGGGTGTCGGATGCAGACCAGCCGGAATCGCAACGCTCCGGAATCTTGGAGATGTCGTTGACTGTGACAGGGGTGTGACATCATGCGCGCAAGTGTCCCGCTTTGCTGGGCACAGTGAAGCAAGAGGAAAAGGCGTGTCCGTACAGGAACGAGCTTGGCTCCCCACCCCGGACATGAAACCACCCCCCGCTGTTTGACAATGCCGAGGTTTGGTGTGCGCCTGTGGCCGCGGTCGGGGGACGTGGACCGCCCCCTACTTGGTGTGGTATTGGACGTAGAAGCCCTTGAGGATTGCCGAGTTGCCCTGGTCATCTGCGACGAGGATCACCTCGACCTGCATGTACTTGCCGACCATGCCCGGGATCGCGGTCAGGTCCATGGGGAAGACGTTGGGCGGGAAGGGTCCGAACGGTCCCTTCCACTCCGCTCCGGCCAGTGACGAGACCGTGTCCGCCGCCCGCAGCCGGATCTTCAGGTAGCTGGCCCCCTGGTAGGTCACGTCCACCTTGAGGCTGGTCCACGTGGTAATCCCGCTCGGCGCACCCGGAATGATGTGCTGGTAGTACCCCTGCGGCGCGGTGTAGTTCTTTGCTGCGTAGCCGGTCATGTCCGAGTAGGTGTACGGGTTGGAGCCGACCGGGTAGTTGCCGATGAACTGGTCGTTGGCCGTGTTGACCTTGCCGGCAGAGGATGAGCTGTAGCAGACCGCCCACAGATTGGCTCCCGAGTCCAGGGCCACGCCGATGGGTGTGGTGCACGGCGAGATGTTGACCAGGTTGACGGCATAGGTTTCCAGGTTGACCTTGGCAACGTACGTTCCGCCGCACCCCAGGCCGGAGTACATGAACCCGTTCGAGGATCCGGCCATGCCGCGCGGGCAGTATCCGCCCAGGTTCTGCGTGATCCACTTCCATTGCCCGTTCTTCGGGTCGTACATGGAGATGCCGTAGTTGCTGTAGTGTCCCATCCAGATGCGGCCGAACTTGTCCACCGTGATTCCGTAGAGGTTCCCCGACGGCGGGCCGATGTGCTGGACCGCGTTGGTCTTCGGATCGACCCGGATCAGCTTGTCGCAGCCGCGGCCCGACACCCAGATGATCCCGTCCTGGTCGAGCACCAGGCCGTACGGGTTGCAGCTGATGCCGATCGACTGGAGCACCGCGCCGTCATCTGCCTTCAGTCTTCTCAGCGTGGAGCCGTTCCACTCGCCGATCCACGCGTTGTTCTCCTTGTCCACGCCGGCCGCCCGCTGGCATCCGCCGCCCGGGTACGTGATGAATCGAACGCACTCGTCCTGCCCCTTGGCCAGCATCTCACCGCCCTGGATCTTGCCATCCCCGTTCCCGTCCTTGGCAGTCTGGATCACACCGTCCTTGTTCTTGTCCACGCAGTTCTTCTCGTACGCGACGATCTTCGTCACGCCACCGTCCCCGCGGCAAGCGACCCAGACATCCGAATACAGATCCACCGCGGTGCGAGACGGATCGGCGCACGTGTAGTAGCGGCCCACTTCCTTGCCTGTGTCCGTGTCCAGCTTCGAGACCGTGTTCTCCGCAGAGTTGGCGATCCAGATGAACGCCAGCTTGACCTGCTCCTCGCTCAGCTCGAGGAACCCGTCCGGCGTCATGGCAAGGCCGTCCGAGTTGTCCGCGTCCATGGTGAATGCCTCGTCCCCCTTCGGGCCGACGTTGACCTGGTGGCAGCTCGGGTCGCACGTTCCGCAAGACGAACCCACCCCTTCGTCCACCTTGCCGTTGCAGTTGTTGTCCACGCCGTCGCACAGCTCGGGCACCTTCGGGTTGATTGCCGCTGAGTTCTCGTTGCAGTCGCCGCCGTTCTTCGTGACGTAGGGGGGCGTCGGCCAGCACACGCACGAGGGCTGTCCGGAGCCGAAGCCGTCCCCATCCTTGTCCACGTAGTGGTTCTCACACCCCAGGGCACCTGCGTTGTCCTTCACGCCGTCGCAATCGTCATCCTGGTTGTTGCACACCTCCGTGCCACCCGGGTTGATGCTCCAGGTGGAATCGTCGCAATCGCCGGGTTTGGTTGCCGTGAAGTCGGACGCCGGGCCGCACTGGCAGAGGAACTTGTTGCTCATCCCCCAGCCGTCATCGTCCTTGTCCTTGTAGAACACGGTGCAACCCGTGGCTCCGGGCTCGTCGACCTGGAGGTTGCAGTCGTTGTCCAGACCGTCGCACTTCTCTCCCGCTCCGTGGTGCACCGCGGAGTTGACCGGGTTGCAGTCCACGATGTCGGGATCCCCGTCGTTGTCGTCGTCGTTGTCGATGCAGTCGGCCTCGCCGTCTCCGTCGAAGTTGGGGTAGCCCTCGTCCACCTTGCCGTTGCAGTTGTTGTCGATGCCGTCGCACTTCTCATTGGCTGCGTGGTGCATCGTCGAATCGAGCGGGGCGCAGTCCAGGTCATCCGGATCCTGGTCATTGTCGTCGTCCGGATCCATGCAGTCGGCCAGCCCGTCCAGGTCGAAATCAGGCCACCCCTCATCCACCTGGATGTTGCAGTTGTTGTCGATGCCGTCGCACAGCTCCGCCGCCTTGTGGTGGATGAGCGGGTTGAAGGGCGCGCAGTCCTCGGGATCCGGGTCAGCGTCGCCGTCGGAATCCACGTCCACGCAGTTCGCCACCCCGTCGCCATCCAGGTCCGCGAATCCCTCGTCCACCTTGCCGTTGCAGTCGTTGTCCAGCCCGTCGCAGGCCTCCTTCGCACCGTGGAACACCTTGGCTTCGAGCGGATCGCAGTCGGTATCGTCCAGGTCGCCGTCGTTGTCGTCATCCGGGTCCACGCAGTTGGCCATCCCGTCCATGTCAACGTCGGCAAAGCCTTCGTCCACCTGCTTGTTGCAGTTGTTGTCCACTCCGTCGCAGACTTCCTTTGCATTGTGGTGCGCCAGCGGCTCCAGCGGTGCGCAATCGAGCTCGTCCGGGTCTCCGTCCCCATCGTCATCGTCGTCGCACACGTTCCCGAGCCCGTCGTTGTCCGTGTCGAGCTGGTTGGGGTTGGCATCCAGCGGGCAGTTGTCGGCTTCGTCCGTGACGTTGTCGTTGTCATCGTCCGGATCCACGCAGTCCGCAAGGCTGTCCTTGTCCGAGTCCGCAAACCCGTCATCTTCCTTGCCATCGCAGTCATCGTCCAGCCCGTTGCATTTCTCGGGCTCCGGCTCCGGGGCGTTGCACGACGACCATCCTCCAGCACCCTGGCACACCATCTCGCCCGGACAGCTTCCGTACAGGTTCTCGAGAAGGCATCCCCGCTTCTCCCCCACGTTGTCCAGCGTGCAGGAGCAGCTCCCCGTCAGGGGGAGGCACTGCTTCATGCTGACCCCGCCGGCACCCACCACGCTGTTGCACGAATAGCCTTCCGGGCAGTCCTCCGCCCCTACGCAAGCGAGGCCGCAGAAGGTCCCCTCGCCTCCGACCGGCAGGCACAGGTCGTCATCGTCGCCGCATTCCTTGTCCGTGGTGCACGGCGCACAGAGGTCGAAGTACGTCGGGATACAGAGGAACTCCAGGTCCGGCCCCCCCAGGCTGGTCCCCTTGCACACGAATCCCGGAGGGCAATCCTCGATGCACGTGTGCGTGCAGATCTTCCCCTGCGGCGCCTCGATGCAGTAGCCGAATCCGCAATCCTCGTTCTCGTTGCACTTCTGGCCGATCGGCACGTTCTCACTCGCATCGTACTCTGCCAGAGCATCGAACGGAGTCGGCTTGCCGAAGTCCTGCTCTCCGACGTCCGGTTCCTGGTCCGTTCGTCCGGAAGCATCCTCGTCCTTCCCATCATCCTTGCCGTCCGGCACGAGCTGCGCCTGGCTGGGGCTGCTCGAACAGCCGCAAGCAATCCCCCACAGCGCAATCAAGATCGCCATCCCGAAGCGAATGGTCCGCATGGTCATCCCCCTGCAACATCCCGGTTAAACATTATATCCGGTGGTAGGAAAGAAATTAAGAGCTTTCGTCCCGAAATCGTGCGAAGGCTGTTCTTGACCGTTCCTTCCCAACTCGCTAGTGTCATCGGGGTGGTGCGACTTGCGGGGCGTTGCCTTGGCGTGCAGGTGCGCCCGCAGTGGCCACGGATTCCTGTCAGGGAGGCCGGAAAATGACATCGTGGACGTCGAGACTGCTGCTTCCTTTGCTCATGGTGGGTCTTGCCTGGGCATGCGGAGACGAGGGAGAGGACTCCTCCTTCACCGCATGGGGCCCCGGGTCCGTCAAGACCGAGGTCCAGCCCTGCGACCTGCTGCTCACGGAGCTCATGGTCACTCCGAGCTCCCCGGTGACGGGCCGGCGCTGGCTGGAGATCTTCAACGCATCGGCCGAGACGATCGACCTCTCTTCGGTCAAGGTCCGAATCCAGAAGATCGGAGGCAAGGCCACGGAGATCGACTTCCGGAAGGGCGGGCCTGTGACCGTGCCTGCCGGCAAGTTCCTCTGGATCCGGCTGGGGGCCCAGCCACTGCCGGAAGGGGTGGCGGACGGGCTCGTCGTGTACGAGTACTCGAAGTCCGTCAGCATCCCGGACGAGAACGTCGAGATCGTGATCGAGACCTACGGAAAGCTCGCCATCCACAAGGTCGTCTTCGGGGCCAAGGGGGCGCCATGCGTGGACGGTTCGGCGCTGCCCTTCCCCGCATTCGAAGCCGACCAGTCCATCGAGCTCCAGGCGGCGTACTTCAACTGCGAGGCGGCCAACTCCGAGTGTCCGGCATGGCAGGCAGCGACCCAGGGCGCCATCCCGGGGGACACGGGTACCGGGACGCCGGGGCAGGGGCCGGCCCCGTCCGTGCCGGCGGGGCGTACGCCGGTCCCCGGGGAGATCGTCCTTTCCGAGGTGATGTACGGCGGCGTCGATTCCAACGACTGGTTCGAGCTCCTCAACCTGTCCGGCGACACGCTTTCCCTCCAGGGGTGCTCGTTCGGGGACGGAACCGCCAGCGGGACGCGCAAGATCGACGGTGCGGTCTCGGTATGCTCGGGCGAGCTCGCCCTGTTCGTCGGCAAGGCGATCGAAGGGGTGGATGCGGTCATGACGTTCGCCTCGACCCCCAACCTGAATTCGACCGGGGATCGCCTGTTCCTGCAGTGCCCTGGGGAGGACGGGGCCGCGGTGACCCTGTTCGACGTGGACTTCTCCCAGAGCAAGAGCACCTTCCCCAAGCCGGCCAAGGGGGTGTCGATCCAGGTCTGTCCGGAACGGCTTCCCGCGGGGGCAACGGCATCGGACTACCACAACAGCGCGAACTGGGATGTCGCTCCGGAAGGGAATCCCATCGGTGCTACCGGCAACACGGGGACGCCCGGCGCCCCCAATCCCGAGTGCGGCGCCTGCGCCACCTGCACGCCTTGCGTGACGCAGTGCCCGGCCGGGTCGACCTGCGTGCTGGCCGGCGGGGAGGAGGTCTGCGTCCGTCCCCCGGCAGCCGCAGAAGTCCTGCTCACCGAGATCCTTTCGAATGCGGGCGATGCGTGCTCGGACGGCAAGGACTGGATCGAGGTGCACAACCCGGGGACCGACTGGCTCCAACTCGCGGGGTGCAAGCTCGGCGACGAAACGGGGGAGACCGAGCTCAAGGGGCAGGTGCTGCTTCCGCCGGGCGGATTCCTGGTGCTCGCCCAGACCCAGCAGCTCATGACCGGCGACGGAATCGCCCTGTACGGCTCGACGCCCAACTTCAACGAGGACGGCGACGCAGTGAAGCTCGTCTGCGGCGGAAACGCCCAGTTCGACCTCAAGTACGGGACGGGCGGTCTGCCCAAGCCGGACGACGGCCCGGCCAACGAGGCCGGGATGATCCCACGGGTCGCCTCACAGCTCAGCATGAACCCCGGCGTGGCCGTGACCGCGGGCTTCGCTGCCAACCCGGCCAACTGGTGCCTGGCGACCGAAGCCATGCCGTGCGGTGACGTGGGGACGCCGGGTGCAGCCAACACCTCGTGCGGCGAGCCCCCCAAGTCGTGCGAGCCCCCTTGCGGGAGCATCTTCACGTGCGTGACCTGGCAGGGAAATCCGACCTGCGCCAGGGCTCCGCTGCCCGGCGAGATCATCCCCACCGAGATCATGACCAACGCGGGGGCCGGCTGCGCAGATGGCAAATTTTGGTTCGAGCTGTTCAACCTGGCCAATGACGCGGTCCTGCTGGCAGGGTGTGCCATTGCGGACGCCGGCGGCTCCGGAACGATCAAGGGCAATGCCATGATCCCGCCCAAGGGCCACCTCGTCCTCGTCCAGGCTGCCAACCCCGCTTTCGATGCTCCCAACTTCTTCGGCTACGGGACCACCCCGAACCTCGACAAGTCGGGGGATGCGCTCAAGCTCTCCTGCAACGGGACGGAGCTGTTTGCCCTGACGTTCGGATCCCAGGCCCCGATTCCTGCCCCGAAGGACAAGGACGGGAAGCGGGTCGCTGTGCAGCTCAAGCCCTCCTGGGGGGACCCGACGCTTGACTATGCGCTCAACGGTGCGAACTGGCAGGCCGCCTGTGAGCCGGCTGCTTGCGGAGATCTCTCGAGCCCGGGCCTCGTCAACCCGACGTGCCCCTGATTTCGGACCAGGAGATGGCATTTCGCCATGGAGGAGGAAGAGATGAAGCGAACCATGCTGCTGCTGGCAATCGGCTTGTGCGGGCTTGCCGCATCATGCGGTGACGAGGGGGGGGACGACGGCAGCTGCTCCGGCCAGGTCGTGACCGTCCTTTCCGTGGTCGACGGTGATACCGTGAAGTCGGAGGAGCTCGACGGCAACATCCGGCTGCTCGGCGTCCAGGCCCCGGAGACCTCGGGAACGAACTCAAAGGACTGCCCCGTTCCCTGGGAGACCATGAGCGCCGAGGACAAGGACGAGTACCGGGAGGATTGCTGCTACGGAGAACAGGCCAAGGCGTTCCTCACCGGCCTGCTTCCGCCCGGCACCCGCATCTGCCTGGTCAATCCCGAGGGGGGCAAGCTGGCGCCGGACATGTACCAGCGCACGCTCGCCGATGTCTACGTGGGGTCCACCTACGTGAACGCCAAGCTCATCGTGAGCGGCTATGCCCGTGCCTACAAGGACTTCCCGCATCCCACCAACTCGGAGCAGTTCGAGGAGCTCCAGGACCAGGCCAAGGCGAACCTTGTCGGCCTCTGGGGCTACTGTGCCATGTCCGACTGAACGACCGCTCATCAATCCGCTGCATCCCCCGTTGTCGGGAGTGCGCCGGGCCGCTGCCTCGGCGACCACCGGCCATCGACCGTTCTCCAGGTGATCAACTCTCAGGAGAATTAGTCCGGGGGGATGCCCGCCCGTAGGCGCCGCACACACCCGTCCGCCCTCGTGCACGTCTTCCAGGGGGCTGCATGGATTGCTGCGGCCGCGAGGCCGAAGAAGAGAAGACTACCTCAGCAGGTGGATGTTGTGGGCTTCGCACACTTCGTGGAGCTGCTTGGGCCAGATGGTCACGCTGCACTCGCCCAAAGCGGCCTTGCGCAGCAGGTACATGTAGGTGCGGGACTGGCCGATGCCTCCGCCGATGGACAGCGGGATCTGGTCGTTCATCACCATCTGGTGGTACGGCATCTTCAGGAAGTGCTCCTGGCCCGTGATCTTGAGCTGCTCGACCAGCGTCTCCTTCGTGACGCGGACGCCCATGGAGCTCAGCTCGTGGCGGCGCTTCGTGACCGGGTTCCACACCAGGATGTCGCCGTTGAGCCCGTGCATCGGGGCCCCCGTGGCGCTCGTGGTCGGCGTGACCCAGTCGTCGTAGTCGGCAGCCCGCATCTCGTGCGGATAGCCGTCCTTCAGCGTCCAGCCGATGCCGATGATGAACACGGCCGGGTACTTCTGGATGATCTTCGTCTCACGCTGCTTGCGCGGCAGATCGGGGAACATGTCGAGGATCTCTTCCGCATGCAGGAACACCAGCTCGTCCGGGATTTCCGGGTACTTCGGGGTGTTCAGCTTCGGGAAGTTCTTGCGAACGAACACGTCCGCACCCTTGATGACCTTCCACAGGCTCTTCACTGTGCTCTTCAGAAAATCGAGGTTCCGGTCCTTGGCCTGGATGACCCGCTCCCAGTCCCACTGATCCACGTACGAGCTGTGGTCGTGATCCAGGAAGTAGTCCTTTCGCACGGCCCGCATGTCCGTCAGGATGCCCTGGTGCATGTCGCATTCGAACTGCTTGAGAGCGAACCGCTTCCACTTCGTGGCCGCCTGCACGACCTGCGCATCCATCCGCTTCTCGAGCCCCAGGCCGGCGGTGAAGTCGATCGGGGTACGGGATCCGTCCCGGTCGAGATAGTCGTTCATCCCGCTGTCCCGCTCCAGGATCAGCGGAGACTCGATCCGGAACAGGTTCAGCTCCTTGCACATCTGGTCCTCGATGAACTTCTTGACCTCCCAGAGCGCAATCTGGGTCTCCTTGCGGGACAGGAGCGAAGAGTAATCGTTCGGCAACGCGTCGTTGACCGCCTCGTACGTGCTGATTCCCGGACCCGCCAGATCTGCCTTCTTGTCCGCCATCGCCAGTTCCTCCAGTGAAAGTTTCATGCACGCTCCGGTGTCGTTCGGAGCCCAATGGCGAGACATATCGCATGAAGCGGTGACGGGCGTCAACAACTATATGGTGGACGGAAACAGGATTCGAAACCCGGCCTCTCCGGAGGCCGCTCAATGGCGGGACTGCCTCGACTCGAGCCTAGAAGCGGCCGCCCATGATGAGGGCCATGATGGCCTTCTGGGCGTGGAGTCGGTTCTCAGCCTCGTCGATCACGACGCTCTGCGGTCCGTCGATCACGTCGTCATCCACTTCCTGGCTGCGGTCGGCCGGCAGGCAGTGCATGTAGATGCCGCCCTTGGCCGTCAGAGCCATCTGCTTCTGGGTGGTCCGCCACTTCTTGTTCTTGTTGAACTTGGACTCCGCATCCACGTGGTCGGCCTTCTTGACGATCTTGCCGGTCGCATCGGTGTAGTTGAAGCAGGAGGCCGTGCCCCACGACTTCGGGTACACCACGTGCGCACCCTCGAAGCCCTGGTCGAAGTCGTTCGTGATCTTGAACGACCCGCCGGTTTCGTTCGAGAACTGCTTGCAGTGCTGGATGACGGTCGGATCCAGGTCGAAGCCCTTGGGGTGCGCCAGGGTGACGTTCATGCCCATCTTGGTCGCAGCAAGAACCACGCTCTGCGGCACGGCCCGCGGCTTCTCGAACGATCCCGAGTAGGCCCAGGACATGGTCAGGTTGACCCCCTTGAATCCGCCGAACTTCTCCTTGACCGTGATCACGTCGGCCAGGGCCTGGCAGGGGTGGTACATGTCGCATTCCATGTTGATCAGCGGAATGCCGGCATTGTCCGCGAAGTCCTTGATCATCGTATTGGCAAAGCCATAGATCCAGTGAGCGGGCGGGCCATACATGCGGATGGCAATCGCGTTGCCGACTCGGTCGAGCATGCGGGCCACGTCGCACACGCGCTCGGTCTTGTAGGGGACTTCGTAGCCGACGCGGGCCGGCGTATAGGTCTTGCCCGGATCGAGCTCGTTGTAAAAGCCGCCAAGCTGCTGGATTCCGGCAGCAAACGTGCTGCGGGTCCGCAGCGACTGGTTGAAGAACATCGAGAACAGCGTCTTGCCCTTGAGGATGTAGCTCTGGTCCTTGCCCATGGCGAACTCGCGCTTCAGATGCAGCGCAAGGTCGATCAGGGTCTCCCACTCTTCCTTCGAGTAGTCCAGCTCCCCATCAATCCAGTCACGGCCAGCAAAATTGTTCGTCTTCATCTTCCTCGTCTCCTCCTTGAAAAGAGCCGACCGAGGTTAGGCCCGAACCGGCCGGAATGCAAGAACTATTGACTTCGGGACCGCGCGTTGCTCTACTCGACCCATGCCGCGCTCCGGGCTCGCCCGGCGAGGAGGAACCTGCATGGGAATCCCCCGGCCGCTGTCGGTCGCTCTGCCGTTTCTCGGGCTGCTTGCCTGCGGCATCGACGAGACGTACACCGGGCTGGGCAAGGGAGCGCTTCCCGGGGACCCGCTCAACCCGAAGGGCCAGAAGGTCGAGTGCACCGGCACGAGCGATTGCACCTGCAACTGCAATTGTGCGGGCGGTCCGGCAGCGGACGCCATCGAGGATGTCCCGCTCGTCGAGGTCGCGGACCTGTCCGACAGGGCGTACCGCTTCGACTCGCTCGTCCTGAACGGGCCGTTCACCGGTGAGGTCCTGAAGCTGCTCAATGACTACTTTGCTTCCGAGGTCGAGAAGAAGGGGCTCAACGTGCTGCTCGACGTGCTCCTGGACGACCGCGACACGGGGGAGCTGACGTTGCGCATCGGCGCGGGCGAGGCATCCGGCGACTCGTTCGCGTTCCAGGACGACGGGAGCGAGGTCGGCTGCATCCTCGAGGGGGACCGTTTCACCACAGCCAAGTCGGCGTTCCTGGTCTTCCCGAACGCAGCGCTCAAGCCGCCGGAGCTCCCCATTCGCGAGCTGGAGCTGAGCGGCAGGGTGGCCGTCGACGGCAGTGCGATTGCCGAGGGGAAGCTCGTAGGCGCGCTCACCGTAAAGGAAGCGGCGGGAATCACCGTTCTCGGCCTTCCGCTGGACAAGTTCCTCGAGCAGTCGGACATCCCTCCCGACCTCGATCTCGACGGCGACAAGACCGCGGATGCATGGGAGTTCGAGTTCGAATGGACGGCGCAGGCCGCCACGATCCAGGAGAACTGAGATGAGGCGGTACCTCGCAGCGCTGATCCTGTTGGCAGGCCTCGTCCTGCCGTCAGCGTCCGCCCGATGCGATGTCACCCCGGTGAAGTCGGGGGCGAAGACCCGGAAGACGACGGACAAGGACTGGCTCCGGCATCCGGACAAGCACAAGTACTATACCGAGAGCTGGACCATGGCTGCCCGCTCCAGGGATGGCCACATCGTCTACCTCAACTTCATCTACACAAACCTCGGGGTCTTCGCAGGCAGCGCCGCAGTCAACGTATCCTACTCGAGGCCCGGGAAGAGCTCGGTCCACCTGGCATTCGAGCACAAGACCAGCGAGTACGGCGAGGATCCGAAGATCGGCCGTATCGGGGTCGGCGCGAGTTGGATTGCGCTGAAAGGACGCGACTTCACCGTCAAGGTCAAGGAGAGCCAGTTCAAGATGGACCTCCAGGGGAGACTGTGGGCTGACGGTGTGAAAGTCTACGGCGGGAGGCTCGAGCTCGGCGAGGATGCAGAGAAGTACGTCGACATCTTCTACCAGGTGCCGAGGGCCTCGGTCACGGGAACGGCGGAGATCGACGGCCAGAGCTATGCGTTCGAGGGGGACGCGTACCTCGACCACATGGTGCAGAATGCGCTGGGCACCGACTACGCGTCGCACTGGTACGTCGCACGCTTCTTCCACTCGGACTACTCCGTCGTCTTCATCACGTTCAAGGCCCGCAAGGAGCTCGGCGGCAAGCTGGTGGCCCGTGTGATGGTGACGGGCAAGGACGGAATGCTCCTCTTCACGGATTCCATCTCGCTGTCCACCGACAAGAAGAAGAACGATCCCAAGGGGCATGACTATGCCACTCGGTACAAGTTCAAGGCGGGCCGGAAGAACGACCCGGTGCGCGTGAGCGGGACGTTCACCGGATGACGGCTTCATGACCGGGATGCCCTCCTCGACCAGATGAACGCCGCACAGCAGCAGGTGGTCAGGATCTTCGCCGGCAACCCGGTGGTCTACCGGCTCGAAGCGGAGGCCGATATCGAGATCGACCTCGGCACCGAGAAGAAGAAGCTCACCGGGCCCGCATTCATCGAGAGCGTCGTGCTGTCCGAGGAAGCGGAATGACGAAGAAGGGTATACCCGCCCGGGCCTGCAGCCGGTGGGTCCGGAAGCGAGCGCCTTCTCCACGTCTTGCCGCCACCCTCTGCGCTGCCATGATCCTGTGGACGGCTCTCCCCGTCCAGGCCGGGGGGTTCTCCAACGTGGATTTCGGGACCCGCCGCGTAGGCATGCTGGCCGTGATTGCGCACCCCGATGATCCAACCGCCATCTTCCACAACCCGGCAGGGCTGCTGCTGACTCCAGGGACTGCAGCATACTTCTCGGCCTCCACGTTCCTGTTCGACGCCGGCATTCGACTGTACGACAGCCAGGGCCACCTCCATCCCGACCACACCATCTCGCCCGAGACCGCCATGGGTGTGAGTCCGTTTCTCGCCGTCACATCGGACCTCGCAACGGAACGCTGGCGGGTCGGAATCGCTGCCTACGCTCCCAACGTGTTCGGAACCTCCCTCCCTGAGGACGAGCCCACGCGCTACATGGCGCTCGACGTTCTCTTCATCGCCGCACGTGCGACCGCGTCCGCTGCCGTGGAGATCGACCCGCGGCTGGTGCTGGGGGCGAATCTCAACTGCCTGATGATCCACATGAAGGCATCCCGCATGATGAATCCGCTCGTCTTCGATGACCCGGACAAGCGGTTCGACGAGGGGGTCTGGCCCACCGATTCCCGCATGGAGCTGTCCGGTTTCGGGTACACGTTCACCGGCGACATCGGCGTCCTGCTGCGCCCCCTTCCGACCCTGGACATCGGTGCCATGTTCGCTTCCGGGGCGCCGGTGCACCTGGACGGGAGCGTGACTCTCGAGGAGCCGACCGGCGACGTGACGACCATCGGCCACACCACCAGCCTCGCCATTCCCTTCACGCTCCAGGGCGGGATCAACTGGCGGCTTTCCGACGATTTCGAGGTGGCAGCCGACATTCGTTACTGGCACTACCAGGTGCTCCAGGAACAGCGGACCGTGCTGGACGCCCCGCTCATGGGAAAGACCGAGTTCGTCGACCCGAAGAACTACGGGAACTCCCTCAACGTCGCACTCGGCGTGCTCTGCCACGTCACCCCGTCGTGGGAGTTCATGGTGGGCGTGCTTCGCGACTGGTCCCCGATTCCGACCCCGATGGTCACGCTGGACAACCCCAACCGCGATCGCATCGGCGTCGGGACCGGACTGCGGTGGAACGTCAGCGACGCATGGCGCATCGGCGCCGCGTTCGAGCGGAACTGGTACGACCTCACCGACAACCAGGAGAGTCCCACCGACCCACCGTCGAACGCCAAGGGATACGGGGCCAACATGATCCTGGCGTTCGATCTGCTCTGGAGATTGTAGGAATGCCTATTCCTCAGGCCACTGGGGGACCCAGGAGCAGGTGGTGTCTTCCAGGCAGGGATCGTCCCAGAGCTGGGTACCCGAGGACATGAAGTAACGGGCAATCATGTTGAGCTGGTAGGTCTCGACGTCGAACGGCTTGTACGGGGCCATCAGGTAGAGCCCGTGGAAGCCCTCGGGCCGAGTGAGCGCGAACCGCAGTCCCAGCACGCCCTGGGGATCCTCGAACACGGCACACGTGCCGTCAGCGTTCTTGCGCGTGCACGCGCCGGCTTCCCGCGCGGGAACCGCTATGCCGTCACGCAGCACGGCGGTGGCGCGGACCGGCTCGGGCAGGTCGGTGGGTGCATTGAACCCGTCTCCGCAGGCGTTGCCCTTGGCATCCGAGCACACCCACCCGGTGATGCTCTCCCCCTTCTTGTCGTACGTGGCCTGGCAATCGTCACAGGGACCGGCATTGCGACTCGAATCGAGATCGTCCGGATCGAACAGGAGGCACGAATCCCGGACTTCTCCGTCCTTGTCCTTGACAGCGACTTTGTATCGACAGCGGTTGAACAGCCCCTCGACGACGTCGTTTTCGACCAGCACCTCCATCTCCGAACGGCCCTCGAAGCGCGGGTCCGCGTCACGGTAGCCGACAGCGCCGGCAGCGCGTGCCAGAGCGACCCCCGTTGCGACCGGCACGTTGGTATCCCCCACGCCCAGCAGAACCACGACGTTCGTCCCGGGCCTGCTCGACTTGTCCGATGCAGGCGGAGCCAGCGGCTCGAGCGCATAGTGCGACGCCCAGTTGACCGGGTCCCCCGGCTCGAGGATGGTCTGGGCAATGCCCATGAAACGCCGGAATGCCGGAGTCTGCCGCACGTTCCCATAGCCGCGGTACAGGTTGACCAGCGGGATCCCCTTCGGGTAGATGATGCCATTGACCGTGACGTCCGCCTCGAACTGCTCCACGCTCTCCACCACCTTGCCGGACGCGTCGAGCACTTCGAGCAGGAACCGGTCCCCCAGTGCCGGGTGGGCATCCGTCGCCAGCGTCGTGTCGATGGGTTGGGGAAGCATGCGGCACTGGCTTTCAGGCGTGCACGTGTGCCCGGACGGACAGTCCTTCTCCCCATTGCACGCACAGATGCCCTGGCGGCAGGGCATACCCGCCTCGCACTCCCCGTCCCCCTTGCACGCTGCTCCGCCGAGTCTGAGCTGCGGGTCGAATCCGGTGTAGTGGCGCAGCTCCGTAGCCCGGATGGCGTCGGCAGCGATGTGGATGCGCAGCTTGCCCGTCCCGTCCACCGCGGCAAACCTCGATTCGCCGGAATCGACGTTGGTCAGGCGGACCGTGGTACCTTCCGATGCCTTGTCCAGCCGCGCCACCTCGAGCAGCTCCGTGTGGTCGAATACCGGGATCACGAAACGTACCACCATCTCTCCGGAATCCGGGTCGCGGTCCCCCACCAGCATCGGACCCAGCGCAGGCATGACCGCCATCTCCGGGACCCCCGGGTTGGTGCTGCGAACCGCAACGTCCGCCAGCCCGCCGCCGGCAACGATCACGACGGCCGCATCCAGAGCGGATTCCACTCCGGAAAAGACCGACGTGACGATGCCCCCCAGCGAAATGCCGTAGGCGTAGTAGTGGTTCGCAGGACCGCCGATGTCCACCTTGCCGTCGCCGTCAAAGTCCCCGAGCAGCTCCTCCTCGCCATCCCCGTCCACGTCCGCACGCTGTGTGCCGTCCATGCTTCGCAGGATCCGGATGAACTGGACCAGGTCCACGGCCGTCTGCCGGATGCAGTCGCGGGTATGGAACGGGTCCATGGTCCAGAAGTCGCCGGCGGGATCCAGGTTGCCGTCCATGTTCAGATCCCGGGCCCGGACCCCTTTCATCACGTCGTAGATCGGGCCGTAACCCGGAGCGAACGCGCTGATCAGCATCTTCACGTTCGCCTCGGACATCAGGCTGCCCGGTGCGGCAACAGCGGGGAAGGGCATGCCGTGGGCAAATGCATCGATCGCACAGGTGGCGATTCCGAGCCGGGCGAAGTGGCCGCCGAATCCCATGGCCTGCAGCTTCGAGGACGCAGTGCCGTGGAGGAAGATCGCCACGGGAAACGGCGCCTTGCCGTCCAGATGCGGGAAGTCGGCGTCCTTCCAGCCCCCGGGGTTCTCCTTGGGAATGATGCAGATGAAGGGAACCTGCCCTCTGCCGTAGACGGCCTCACCGGTATCCGGGGCCACCTCGAAGATCTCGTCGTCGTTTGCCGGATGCCCCGGAACGGAAACGCCATCCCGGTCCACCAGGAAGTCCGGGCTCTCGAACGTCCCGGCGACGAGGAAGTCCACGTACCGGTAGCTGTCGATGAGCACCTGCTGCGATTCGGCAAGGCTCGGGATGATACCTGCAAGGCTGGGCAGAAGGGGACCGGCTATCGCCATGATCTCGTCGATGTCGACCACGAAAAGGCTGCCCGTCTCCGCCCCTTTTTCCGGCGTCTTGGTCGGCATCAGATTGAGCGCTGCCGGGAACTCCGACGCCAAGCGGGACAGTGTGCCCTCGCCGTGCAGGCCGTTCCGGATGGCCACGAGAGTAGCCGTCACGGACTGGGTGGTGAAGGTCCAGGCAAACGAGATCTCGTCCGGTGAGAGCCGGTACGGCTCACCGGGCAGGATGTCGGCCAGCGGTGCGTTTTCGTCGAGCTGGCGCAAGTGGTGGTTGAGGCGGAACGGAGAGCGCACCGGCTCACGGCAACGCTCCGCCTTCGGGTCGCAACGTCCCGTCTCGCCGCAATCGGCGTCCTCCTTGCACGAGGCGCCGGTTCCCTTCTGGCCCAGCAGCCGTCTCGTCAGCACCACGGCGTAGCGCGTCCGCTCCCGCAGCGGAACGACCGGGCGGATGATGAGGGTGGAGGTCTCCTTCTCGAAGTCGGTCAGCAGGTTGTCCCAGGGGTCGCTCCCCGGGGGCTCGACGTTGGGCGAATCCGCGACGCCGTCGGCATCGGTGTCGGGCCCCGCCCCTTCGTCGTAGCTCTCGTACAGGAGGTTTGTCCCCTGGGCCCTCGGGTCGTTGGCAAAATAGGCATCCGTGTACTTCAGGTTGGCGGGAAAGAAGCCCCTTCCCATGTCCAGCATCGCAGGCTGACCGTACGTCGGGCTGCCGGGGGTTACGTCGACCACGAGCACCGCGTCGTCCGAGAAGTCGCGGTTGTCGAGATGGCGGTGATGCAGGTCGGCCAGGTCCAGCGGGCCGTCGAAGCCCACCGAGATGGGGGCGTACGTGCCGAAACCGTCCAGCTCGTCCGCGCGCAGGCGGATTTCCTCCTCGAGCTGCGTCGGAGCGTTGAGGCTGAGGTTCAGAAGCCGCCCCGTGGGAGACTCCGGGGCCAGCCGCGTGGCCAGGTCGTTGGGAAACGGGATCTGGGGCAGCGGCCGTGCCTCCAGGTCGAACAGGACCACCGGGCCGCTGCCGCCCGGCCCGGGGCCGAGCCCCTCAGGCAACGGGGCGCACCCTGGCGCGACAAGCAACTGAAACACGCCGATCGCCCAGATGGCACAAGACACCTGCAATCGCACCGGAACAGGGACTGCATTCCGCATGTCGCCACCTCCTCGCAAGTCGGGGCGGCCACCTCCGGCTCTACCGGCCGCCGAACTTCAGGTACATGACCGCGTTGGTCTCGATACCCTTGTAGTAGTTCTCAAGCTCCATCTTCTCGTTGGGGGAGTGGATGTGGTCGTCGGGAAGGCCGTACCCGATGAGAACCGGCGCTGCCTTGAGCACCTGGACGAAAGTCGCCGTGATCGGGATCGACGCACCTTCCCGCACGAGCGCCGGCCGCTTGCCGAAGACCTCTGCGAACGCCCCGCGGGCTGACTCGATGAAGAAGTTGTCGGTCGGAACGCTGACCGGCTCTCCACCGTGGTGGTACTTCGCCTCCACCGACACGCCGGGGGGGCAGATGGAGCGGACATAGTCCGCAACGAGACGGAAGATCTTCTCTGGCTTCTGATTCGGAACCAGCCGGGTGCTCAGCTTGAAGCCGCCGAACGACGGAATCACCGTCTTTCCGCCTTCTCCCTGGAAGCCGCCGAAGATCCCGTTCACGTCCAGCGACGGGCGCCCCCAGTTGCGCTCCATGGTCGTGTAGCCCTTCTCACCCCACATGGCCGGAATCCGGATGTCGGCCATGATCTCTCCATCCGGGTCCCCGACCGCAGCGAATTCGCGCCGCTCCTCGTCCGTGAGCGGCACCACGTCATCGTAGAACCCGGGCACGAGCACATGGCCGTCCTCGTCCTGGAGCTTCGAGATGATCCGGCCCACAGCGTTGAGCGGATTCATAATCATGCCGCCGTAGCTGCCGGAGTGCAGATCCCGCACCGGTCCTTTGACCTTGAACTCCATGTAGGACAGGCCACGCAGCGCATAGACGATCGTCGGTACCTGCCGGGAATACCAGGCCGTGTCCGAGATCGCGACGGCGTCGCACAAGAGCATGTCGCTGTTCTCGACCACGAACGGGGCCGTGTGTGCGCTGCCCGACTCTTCCTCTCCCTCGAGGAAGAACTTGATGTTGCAGGGGAGCCGGCCGTTGACCTTCATGAGCGCTTCGAGCGCGTAGAGGTGCGTCATCACCTGCGCCTTGTCATCCGACGTGCCGCGGCCATACATGGCACCGTCACGGATGGTCGGCTCGAACGGCGGGGATTCCCACTCGGACAGTGGGTCCACGGGCTGGACGTCGTAGTGCCCGTAGACCAGGACGGTCGGCTTGCCAGGGGCATGCAGCCAGTCGCCGTAGACGACCGGGTGACCCCCCGTCTCGATCAGGCGCACGTTCTCGATGCCGATGCGCTTCATCAATCGCTCGATGAACTCGCCGGCTTTGCGCGTCTCGGCGTTCTTCGTCGAATCGGCCGAGATGCTCTGGATGCGCAGGAGCTCGAAGAGCTCGGCAAGATGCCGCTCACGGTTCTCTCGGATGTACAAAAATACCTGTTCCATCTGTTCCTCCTCCACGGACGAGCGATCCGAGACGGAGTAAACCAGCATGGGCAGAGATGTTCAAGAGAAACTTGGCAGGGGGGGAAGAACTGATCGACGTCTCGTGGGCGAGCCGGCTACGGCAACGGCCATGGCAAAGGACGGGGGAACCGAGGAGAGGGGGCTACTTGCAGATGTAGCCGGTGTCGATGCACTTCTGGACGCACTTGGCATCCCACTTGGTGTTGCAGCAGGACGGTTCCGCGGCGCAGACCTTGACCTGGCAGGCGCAGCCGCCGCAGCCCTTCGTCTCGTGCGTCTTGCACCCCTGGCCGCCGGTGTTGTAGCAGTGCGCCACGGCATCGTTGATGCACTCGTTCACGCAGATGCTGTCCCACGCCGTGTTGCAGCAGAACGGATCCTCCGCACAGACGGCCTCCTCGCAAGCGCAGCCGCCGCATCCCTTCTCTCCCGGGACGGAATTCTGGCAGCCGGCGCCGCCGGGGGCGCCGCACGCGGAGCCGCACTCCTGGCATTCGCTGGCGCAGAGCGAATCCCACGCCGTGTTGCAGCAGAACGGGTCCTCGGCGCACACGCAGGCCTGGCAGCCGCAGTTGCCGCACCCCTTTTGCGGAAGCGGGTTGCAGCCGTTCATCTGGCAGGTCTGGGGGCAGGAGGTGCTCTTGCACTCGCTCACGCAGGAGGAATCCCACTTCACCTCGCAGCAGTAGGGATCCATGGCGCACACGCACTTCTCGCAGGCACAGCCGTTGCACCCCTTGCTGTCGCTGACGTTGCAGCCGTTGCACATGTTGACCTTGCCCGCGAGGCAGCTTCCGCCGTTGCACACGTCGCCGCCGGTACACACGTTTCCGTCGTCGCACGGCTTGGTGTTGTTGGTGAACTTGCAACCCGTGGCAGGAACGCAAGTGTCGTCCGTGCACGGATTCGAGTCGTTGCAGAGCAGCGGCATGCCGCCCTTGCACTGCCCGTCCGCACACTTGTCGGCCAGGGTGCACGCGTTGCCGTCGTCGCAACCGAGCGTATTGGGTGCGAACAGGCATCCGGTCTTGGGATCGCAAGAGTCGTCCGTGCAGAGGTTCAGGTCGTTGCACAGCTTGGGCTTGCCGACGCACTTGCCGCCCGAGCACTGGTCCGTCGTCGTGCAGGCGTTGTCGTCATTGCAGAACAGCCCGTTGTTCGTGAAGACGCAGCCCGTGGCCGGGTCGCACTTGTCGTTGGTGCAGGGGTTCTTGTCGTTGCATTCCAGGGGGGTCTTGCCGGCCTGGCAGACACCCTGGCTGCAGATGTCACCCACGGTGCAGGCATTCCCATCGTCGCACTTGGCGGTGTTGTACACGTGGTAGCAGCCCACTTGCGGATTGTCGCACTTGTCGTCCGTGCACGGGTTCTTGTCGTCGCAGTTGAGCCCGACGCCGCCGCAGACACCCGCCTTGCACTTGTCCCCGGTGGAGCAGGCGTTTCCGTCGTCGCACTTGGTGTCATCCGCCACCGGAGTGAACACGCACCCGATCTTGGGGTCGCACTTGTCCGCAGTGCAGGGGTTGTTGTCGTTGCAGACTACCGCCGCACCGGCGCCGCACTTGCCGTCCTTGCAGATGTCGCCGGTGGTGCACAGGTCGCCGTCCTCGCACGCGTTGGCGTTGTTGACCTGCACGCAGCCCGCCTCCGGAACGCACGTGTCGGACGTGCACACGTTCTTGTCGTCGCAGTCGGCCGGGGCCCCCGCCAGGCAGGCGCCTTCGCCGCAGATGTCGCCGACCGTACACTTGTTCTTGTCATCGCAGACGGCCGTGTTGTTCGTGTAGACGCATCCGAGCTTGGGGTCGCAGGTGTCATCCGTGCACCCGTTGCCGTCGCTGCAGACGACCGCGGTCCCACCGCACTTCCCGTCCAGGCAGACGTCGTTCTCGGTGCAGAAGCTGTCGTCGTTGCAGGCCGAGGAGTTGTTGGTGAACACGCAGCCGACGAGCGGATCGCACGAGTCGTCCGTGCAGCCGTTGGCGTCGTTGCACTCGATCGGGATGCCGGCGCACTGCCCCTCGGCGCAGACATCGTCCTTCGTGCATTCGCTTCCATCGTCACAGGCGGCCTTGTTGGCCGTGAACACGCACCCTTCGTCAGGCGTGCAGGAATCGTCGGTGCAGACGCTGCCGTCGTCGCACGTGACCGTCTCGCCGGCTTCGCACTTCCCTCCCTTGCAGGTATCGTTCGTGGTGCACTTGTCGCCGTTGTCGCACGCGACGCCGTCATCCGCCATCTTGTCTTCGCACTTGCCCGTCTCCGGGACGCATGCGGCCACATGACAAGCCGGGGTGCTCTCGCTATCGCAAACGACGACCGTCGTCTCGTCGATCGCGCACTGCTGCTCGACGCAGATGAGGGTACCGTTGCAGAGGTCATTGTCGTCGAACTGCTTGCACTCGACGTCCGTGGTGCACTTGCAATCGGGAGTCTGCTTGCCGACGCAGAGGCCATCCTTGCACGCGTCGTCGACGGTGCACCCGTTGCCGTCGTCACAGGCGGCTGTGTTGTACGGGAATTCGCACCCCTTGGCCGGGTTGCAGGTGTCATCGGTGCAGGGGTTGTCGTCCTTGCATTCGAGGGGAGTCTTGCCCTTGCACTGGCCGTCCTGGCACGTGTCTCCGAGCGTGCAGGCATCGCCGTCCTCACAGCCGGCCGCATTGTTGACGTGCATGCAACCGGAGGCAGCGTCGCACGAATCGTCCGTGCAGGCGTTGAGGTCGTCGCAGTCGAGCCCGTGCCCTCCTGCGCATACGCCGTCGGCGCAGACGTCGTCCACGGTGCAGGCATCGCCGTCATCGCACGGCGCCGTGTTGTTCAGGTGCTCGCACCCGGTGCCCGGAATGCACTTGTCGGTGGTACACAGGTTGGAATCGTCGCAATCCGCATCGCTCTTGCAGGGGGCGGGAGGCAGATCCTCCTTCCCCAGATCCTCCTCGACCTGGTTGTCGGTGCCGATGACTGCATCGCCCGACTGTTCGTCTGCTCCGCCGGTGTCCTCGGGGGTCAATATCGAACCGGATCCCGAGCACCCGCTCGCAAAGAGCAGGGCTGCGAAACCGACGAGCGCCATTGTCCTCTTCCCAAGTACGAGATGCTTCATGTTCTCCTCCTTTGCCATGTCGGCACTGGTGTCAATCCGCCTGAGAGCGGGCGCACTATACGGATCCGCCCCCCCCCTGTCAATGCCGATGTCGAAATCCCCCGGACCACCATCTCGGGCCACCTGCGGCGTTGCTTCGTCGCCGCCTCACTGCGACGGGGCTTGAGCCCCGCCTCATTTGGCCGGCTCGGTCGCTCCTTGCATCTGGCACCAATCTGGTGGTCCGGAACAGTCTGCCGGGGTCAGTGTGCCGGGGTAGCGCTGGAGTTGATGGTGAATTTGGGAATCCCAAATCGTCCGGACGACAAGGAAAGCGGATGACCTGGGCGAAAGTGCAGGGGAAGAGCGGAGGGCGGCTGAAACCGCCCTCCGCCCGGTCCGGATACTACTTGCAGAGATAGCCGAGGTTGGCGCAGGCCACGACGCAGAACGCATCCCACTGGCTGTTGCAGCAGGCCGCGTCGTTGGCGCAGACTTCCTTCTCGCACGGACAGCCGCCGCACCCCTTGGTGGCATGCACGCGGCAACCCTGCCCGCCCGACTTGTGGCAGTGGGCCACACAAAAGTTCTTGCACTCGCTGACGCAGAGCGCGTCCCACGCCGTGGTGCAGCAGAACGAGTCGACTGCACAGACCGCCTTCTCGCACGGACAACCGCCGCACCCCTTCTCACCGGCCAGCGAGGTGGCACATCCGGCCCCGCCCGGCGAGCCGCACACCGAGTTGCCGATCGACTTGCACTCGCCCGCACAGATGTTGTCCCATGCAACGTTGCAGCAGAACGGGTCCGCCGCACATACCGCCTTCTCGCAAGCGCACCCGCCGCACCCCTTCTGCGGGAGCGTGTTGCAGCCGTTGAGCTGGCAGGTCTGCGGGCACGAGGCGTTCTTGCACAGCGCCACGCAATCCGCGGTCCAGGCTACGGTGCAGCACGTCGGGTCCATGGCGCACACGCACTTCTCGCATGCACAGCCGTTGCATCCGCCCTTCTCCTGAGCCGAGCAGCCGGTGCACAGGTTGGTCGTGCCCGCCTTGCACGTGCCGGCAGAGCAGGCATCGCCGACCGTGCACGAGTTGCCGTCGTCGCACGGTGCGGTGTTGTTCACGAACTTGCACCCGGTTGCCGGTACGCATGAGTCGTCCGTGCAGGGATTGAGGTCGTCGCACTTGATGGGGGTGCCGGAGCACTTTCCATCCGCACACTTGTCCGCCCCCGTGCAGGCATTGGCATCATCGCAGGCATTGGTGTTGTTCGTGTAGACGCAGCCGGTCTTCGGGTCGCAGGAGTCGTTGGTACAGACGTTGTTGTCGTTGCAGTTGAGCGACTGGCCGAAGCAGAACGTCCAGAGGCACTGGTCACCGGTGGTGCAAGCGCTCCCGTCGTCGCACTTCGAACCCCACGGCAGTGCCTGGTAGACGCAGCCGGTGGCCGGATTGCACGAGTCGTTGGTGCACGAGTTCTTGTCGTCGCACACGATCGGCTTGCCTGCGCATTTGCCGTTCGCACACACGTCACCGGTGGTGCAGGCGTTCGAGTCGTTGCACAGGGCCGTGTTGTTCTTGTAGACGCAGCCGGTCTTCGGGTCGCACGAGTCGTCGGTGCAGACGTTGTTGTCGTTGCAGTTGACCGCCGCCCCGACGCACTTGCCCAGCAGGCACTGGTCGTTGTTCGAGCACAGGCTGCCGTCGTCGCACTTGGTCCCGTTCGGCAGGTTGACGTACACGCATCCGGCCGGCGAGACGCAGGAATCCTGCGTACACGGGTTCTTGTCGTCGCAGACGACCGGTTTGCCGGCGCACTTCCCGGCGGAGCAGACGTCGCCGGTCGTGCACACGTTGCCGTCGTTGCAGGGGCTGGTGTTGGGGGCGTAGACACACAGGCCGGTCTTCGCGTCGCACGAGTCGTCGGTGCAGACGTTGTTGTCATTGCAGACGACCGGCTTGCCGACGCACTTGCCGGCACTGCAAACGTCGCCGGTCGTGCAGAGGTTGGAATCGTTGCAGGCCAGGGTGTTGTTGACGTACACGCAGCCCTTGAGCGGTTCGCAGGCGTCGTTGGTGCACGGGTTCTTGTCGTCGCAGTCGAGCTTGCCCGTGGGAACGCAGGCCCCGTTGGTGCAGACGTCACCCGTCGTGCACGCGTTCTTGTCATCGCAAGCGAGCGTGTTGTTCTAAAAGATGCAGTTCTGGTTGACGGGGTTGCAGGAGTCGTTCGTGCATGGGTTGTTGTCGTTGCAGATCTTGCCGACCCCCGAGCATTTGCCTGCGGTGCACACGTCCTTGTTCGTGCAGGCGTTGTTGTCGTCGCAGACGGTTCCGTCAGGCAGGCTCTTGAAGACGCAGCCTGTGGCCGGGTCGCAGGAATCGGTCGTGCACGGGTTGTTGTCTTCGCACACCTTCTTGTTGCCCCCGATGCACTTGCCGTCCAGGCAGGCATCCCCTTCGTCGCACTTGTCGCCGTTGTCGCACGGGTTCAGGTTGTTGACGAAGACGCACCCGACTGCGGGCACGCACGTGTCCGACGTGCAGACGTTCTTGTCGTCGCAGACCAGGGCAGCCCCAGGCTCGCACTTGCCATCCTTGCACGCATCGCCGTTCGTGCATGCGTTGTTGTCGTTGCACGCTGCCGTGTTCTTCTGGAAGACGCAGCCGGTTGCCTTGTCGCAACTGTCGTCCGTGCAGGGGTTGCCGTCGTTGCAGGTCAGGGCGGCGCCGACGCACTTGCCGTCCTTGCAGACGTCCTTCTCGGTGCAGGCATCCGAATCGTCGCACGTGGCAACGTTGTTCGTGAACACGCATCCCTTGGCCGGATCGCAGGAATCGTCGGTGCAGGGGTTGGAGTCGGAACAGGTGATCGACGACCCCGCACAAGCGCCGTCCTTGCAGACGTCGTTCTCGGTGCAGGCGTTGCCGTCGTTGCAGGCCCCGGTGTTGTTGACGAACAGGCAGCCCTTCTCCTTGTCACACGAGTCATCGGTGCACGGGTTGCCGTCGTCGCATACCAGGGCGGTGCCGGCGCACTTGCCGTCTTTGCAGACGTCCTTCTCGGTGCAGGCATCTCCGTCGTCGCAGCCGGATTCGTTGTTGACGTTCGCACAGCCGGTGGCCGGATCGCAGGAATCGTCGGTGCAGGGGTTCTTGTCGTCGCAGGAGAGCGACTCTCCGATGCAGGCGCCATCCTTGCACGTGTCTTTCTCCGTGCAGGCGTTGAGGTCGTCACAGGCCAGCGTGTTGGGCGTATACACGCAGCCGACGGCCGGATCGCACGAGTCGTCGGTGCACGGATTGCCGTCGTCACAGATCACGACGTCGCCGGCACAGGTCCCGTCGCCGCAGACGTCGCCGTCGGTGCAGAGGTTGCCGTCGGTGCAGGCGTTGCTGTTGTTGAGGAACTCGCAGCCCAGAGCGGGATCACAGGAGTCGTCGGTGCAGGGGTTCTCGTCCACGCACTCGACCGCCGCTCCCACGCATTCGAACTCGACGCACTTGTCGTCCTTGGTGCACGCGCTGAGGTCGTCGCACTCGTCGGTGTTGGCAATGAACAGGCAGCCGGTCGCAGGATCGCAGGTGTCGTCGCTGCAGGAATTCCCGTCGTCACACACGATCCCGGTGCCCGCACAGGTGCCTGCCGTACACGCGTCGGCGCTGGTGCAGAAGTTGCCGTCGTCGCACGGGGTTTCGTCAGGTTCGTTCACCGGCAGGCACTCGCCCGTCTCCGGGACGCACTCGGCCATGGTGCAGGGCGGCAGCCCTTCCGTGGAGCAGACCACGACGGTCGTCTCGTCCACCTGGCACAGCTTGTCGATGCACTTGAGGGTGCCGTTGCAGAGATTGGCATCCTCGAACTCCTTGCACTCCTCGTCCGCAATGCACTGGCAATCCGGGGTCACCTTGCCGACGCAGGCGCCATCCGCGCAGGTGTCGCTCTCGGTGCAACCATTGCCGTCGTCGCACGGGTCGGTGTTGTTCTCCAATACGCACCCTTTTTCCTTGTCGCAGGAATCGGTCGTGCACGGGTTCTCGTCCTTGCATTCGATCTGGGTCCCGGGGCCGCACTGCCCGTCCAGGCACGCGTCACCCACGGAACAGGCATCGCCGTCATCGCAGCTCAGGGCGTTGTTCGCATGCAGGCAACCGGTTGCCGAATCGCAGGAGTCGTCGGTGCAGGGGTTGAGGTCGTCGCAGTCGATCCCGGTCCCCGCTACACAGGCACCGTCCAGGCACTTGTCTTCCGTCGTGCACTGGTCGCCGTCATCGCATGACTCGGTGTTGTTCTCGTGCGTGCAGCCCGTCTTGGGGTCGCACTTGTCGGTGGTACAGGCATTCCCGTCGTCGCACTCGGCGTCAGAGCCGCACGGCTGGACCGGGACATCCTCCTCGACGTCCGGGTTGACCGGCACGTCCGGGTTGACCGGCACGTCCGGGTTGACCGGTACGTCCGGTTCGACATTCCCATCGACGGCATCGCCGATGGTACCATCCTCTCCGGTCACGTCCGTCGTCGGAGTGATGCCGGTTCCCGTGCTGCATGCCGAAAGCGCAGCCAGCAGTGTTCCCATGACAACCAGGTGCAGAATCTTCATCTTCTCTTCCTCCCCGCCACGAAGGCATTCTTGATGACAGAACCTCGACTTCGGACCGGAATAATACTGAAGACGTGTGCGTGTGTCAATTCGCTGACGGACTTCGGCAGGAGTTCCGAGCGAAGGTGCTCTGGGGTGGACGGCAGGGCGCTGGCTGCGCGGCTACTTGCAGAGGTATCCGGCTTTCTCGCAGGCCGCGACGCACTGGGAGGTCCACTGGCCGCCGCTGCCGCCCCCGCCGAAGCAGCAGCCCGGCAAAGCGAGGCAGACCGCGATCTGGCAGGGACAGTTGTGGCAGCCGCTGTGGTTGTGGGTGCGGCAGCCCTGGCCGCCCGTGTTGTAGCAATGCGCCATCGCCCAGTTCTTGCACTCGGTGACGCAGAGCTGGTCCCAGGAGGAGTTGCAGCAGTACGGGTCGGCAGCACAGACCGCCTTCTCGCACGGGCAACCGCCGCAACCGCCGCCTCCGCCCCAGATGGTCTGACACCCGGCGCCTCCCGGACCACCGCATGCCGAAGCGCAGTTGCTCTTGCATGCCTGGGCGCAGGCAGCATCCCAGGAGACGGTGCAGCACTGGGGCAAGAGGGCGCAGACGCAGGCCTCGCAGCCGCACCCCCCACATCCCTTCTGCGGGAGGACGTTGCATCCGTTCATCTGGCAGGTCTGCGGGCACGAGGAGTTCTTGCAGAGGTTCACACAGTCCGCATCCCAGTTGACGGTGCAGCAGGTCGGGTCCATGGCGCAGACGCACTTCTCGCAGGCACATCCGTTGCAGCCTGGCTTGGCGGTTGGGTTGCACCCGTTGCACAGGTTCACGGTACCCGCCTTGCACGAGCCGCCGGAGCAGACATCGCCGCCGGTGCATACGTTGCCGTCATCGCACGGGGACGTGTTGTTGGTGTACACGCAGCCGGAGGCCGGAGCACAGGTGTCGCTGGTGCAGGGGTTCTTGTCATCGCACGTCACGGGCGTCCCGGTGCACTTGCCTCCGGCGCAGACATCGCCGGCCGTGCAGGCGTTGCCGTCGGAGCACGGATTCGAGTTGTTGGCGTAGAGGCACCCGATCGTCGGGTCGCAGGTATCGTTCGTGCAGACGTTGTTGTCGTTGCAGACCTTGGCCGTGCCGCCGCACTTGCCGGCCGTGCAGACATCTCCGTCCGTGCAGGCCGAGCCGTCATCACACTTGGTTCCGTCGGGAGCGGGAGAGAAGCCGCACCCGGCAGCCGGGGCGCACGAGTCCGTCGTACAGGGGTTCTTGTCGTCGCAAACCACCGGCGTGCCGCCGCATTTGCCGGCAGCACAGACGTCGCCGGAGGTGCACAGAGAGCCGTCGTTGCATGGGGCCGTATTGTTCGCGGCCACGCAACCCAGCGTCGGGTCGCAGGAGTCGTCGGTGCAGACGTTGCCGTCGTTGCAGACCACGGGCGTCCCGCTGCAGGCCCCCGCCTTGCACGTATCCGGGTTCGTACACTTGCTTCCGTCGTCGCAGGCGGAGCCCTCCGGCTTGGCAACGTACGTGCAGCCCACGGGAGAGATGCAGACGTCCTGCGTGCACGAGTTCTTGTCGTCGCAGGCCACCGGCGTTCCGCCGCATTTCCCGGCGGCACACACGTCATCCGTGGTGCAGACGTTCCCGTCGTTGCAAGGGCTGCTGTTCGGAGCGTAGATGCAGCTGCCCGTTGCCGCATCGCACGAGTCGTCGGTGCAGACGTTGTTGTCGTTGCAGACCTTGGGCGTGCCGACGCAAGCCCCGGCCTTGCACACGTCCCCGGTCGTGCACGCGTTCTTGTCGTCGCAGACCAGGGTGTTGTGGACGTGCTGGCACCCAAGCGTCGGGTCGCAGGAGTCGTTGGTGCACGGATTCCCGTCGTCGCAGTTGAGCTTGCCCGTCGTCCCGCAGACTCCGGCAGCACAGACGTCCCCGGTGGTGCAGGCGTTCTTGTCGTCGCAGGGGAGCGTGTTGAACTCAAAGACGCACTGGTTCGTCTGCGGGTTGCAGGAGTCGGTCGTGCAGAGCTTGCCGTCATCGCACACCTTGCCCACACCCGAGCACTTGCCGCCGCCGCACTTGTCGTCGCTGGTACAGGCATTCCCGTCATCGCAGGAGGTCCCATCCGCCAGCGCGGTGTAGATGCACCCCTTGAGCGGGTTGCAGGAATCGGTCGTGCAGGAGTTGCCATCCTGGCAGATCTTGATGTTGCCGCCCACGCATTTGCCGTCCTTGCAGGAGTCCCCTTCGTCGCACAGGTTGCCGTTGTCGCACGGGTTGAGGTTGTTGACGTTGACGCATCCGACGACCGGAACGCACGTGTCCGAAGTGCAGACGTTCTTGTCGTCGCACGAGAGAGCCGGACCGCCGACGCACTTGCCTTCCTTGCACGCATCCCCCGCGGTGCAGGCGTTCTTGTCGTCGCAGGGGAGAGTATTGTGGGCGAACACGCACCCGGTCACCGGGGAGCATGAGTCATTGGTGCAGGCGTTGCCGTCGTTGCAGGTGAGCGGAGTGCCGGCGCAGACTCCCCCGGCGCAGACGTCCTTCTCGGTGCACGCATCCGAGTCCGAGCACGTCGCGGTGTTGCTGACGTACTTGCAGCCCGAAGCCGGGTCGCAGGAATCGTCCGTGCAGGGATTGCCGTCGTCGCA
>VGRX01000012.1 GCA_016875215.1 Deltaproteobacteria bacterium | reverse complement strand
GGACGTGTCGGACGTGTCGGACGTGTCGGACGTGTCGGACGTGTCGGACGTGTCGGACGTGTCGGACGTGTCGGACGTGTCGGACGTGTCGGACGTGTCGGATCGTCCGATTCAGAACGCCATTTCGGCGATCAGTCCCAGCCCCAGGACGTGCGGGTTGTCGAACTCGCGGATCGCGTGTCCCTGCTCGTCCATGAAGACCTGGGCGTAGTTCGGATCGTTGGCGTAGGAGACTTCGCCCACGACCGCGTAGTTCGGGCCGACGTTGAACTTCAGGTCGAACTTCCCGATGAACACGGGCATTTCGTCTTCGCCCGCGGGGAGGATGTCCCAGTCGCCCTGGCGGGTGCCGCGCACGACGACCTTCTGGATGCCTTTGACCTGCTCTTCCACGAACGGCCCTTCGATGGTGAGGCCTTCGGCCCCGGGCTTGTAGGTGGCGGGCAGCAGCAGGCCGCCCGACAGGGCCGGTGACAGCCCCATCTGGCCCCCCAGCTTGAAGTGGTAGTCCGCGGCCAGCACCGAGAACCACTCGCCGGACAACGCCTCCGGAAGGAAGGAGAATCCGTTGCCGTGCGACAGGTCCGCGTTGCCCGGCAGGGCCTGGTAGGGCATGAACCCGGGCACGTTGAACGTGATGTAGGTGAGGTCACGGTAGACCATGTCGAAGTGCAGGCGCAGCTTCTCAAAGCGGAAGCCGGCCGTCAGGGCGAAGGCCTTGGACTGTTCGTGCCTGGTCGAGCCGAAGCGATCGAGATCCTCGAGGACCTGGTCCACGAACGCGAACTCGAATGCGAGGGCGAGGCCCATGTAACGGGACGTGTCGAGCGGGTCGTTGATGCCGTACTTCTCGGGGTCCTGCATGTACAGGCGCAGGTCGAGCCGCCTGCCGACATCTCCGCCGAGGTGATACGCGATGCGGGCGCTGCCGCCGCCGGCGTCGATCGGCATGCCGAGGGTGTTGGGCCGCGCGCTGGTCCCCTTCTCGAAGTAGCCGCCGCCAAGGCTGAGCTTGAGCCCCTTGAGCGGCTCGACGTCGATTCCGCCCAGGGCCCCGTAGTTGGTCCGCTCCACGAACTGGTTTGTGTTGCCCCCCGGGTTGTCCAGAATGGTCTCCGAGGGGGAGCGGATCAGCGCGGTCTTGGCCGCGACGAAGAAGTCCACCAGGCCGAGGTCGAAGGAGAGGGAAGCTCCGGGGACGAGACCCTTGCGGAAGTTCTTCGGAAAGGCATTGGACCCTCCCCAGGAGATGTCATAGTGGGTGCCGATCCGGATCCGGTCCGAGTCCACGGGGTTGAGAAGGAACCTGCCCCCCTTCCTGTCCGATGCCTCGGGAGCGCCGCTGCCGAACAGGAAGTTCAGCGCGAGGTACGTGCCGTCATCCGTGATGATGTAGTTGCCGTTCTCGTCCGGACGGAAGCGCACCTTGAGCCCTCCCTCGGGGGAAAGCGTCCCGAAGTCGAGCCTCTTGAAGACGTGCAGCCTCGACGCGGGCTGGCTGTAGACCGAAGGCTCGGTGCGGTCCGCAGGGGATTTTGCCTGCCCGCCGAAGTAGAGCCCGGGGCTGTTGATCTTGGTTTCGCCCGGGTCTCGCAGGACGTTGTCATCCGCCAGGGAGAAGGAGATCTTCGTCTCGTCGAAGAGCTGGCACCATGCGGGAGCGGGTGACAGGGCGACAGCCAGGAGAACGGCAGCTACGGTCAGGAGGCGTTTTTCCATGGTCATTCATCCTCGAAAACGAAGTCCGCGTCGAAGCGGGGGACCAACATGGTCATCTGGAGGTTGCAGCTTTCCTTCTTCCCGGGCGGCGTGTTGCACAGGTAGAGGTGGCGGTAGTTCCCGGAGACTGCGGAAAGGAGCCGCTCCGGGCACAGGTACTCCACGTACAGCGTGTCTCCAATGAGGATCTTGTGCGGGTTGTCGACCACGACCTCGCCGTTCTCATCGACCAGATCGGGGCAGTTTCCTGAGAGGTCTTCGGCCCCGATGTAGGGAACCTGGAGCGGGACGTTGTCCATGAGCATGTCGATACCCACGAAGAATTTCTTCCCGGTCGCGGTGTAGGCCGCCATCTGCGAGTACTTGAAGAAGCTCTCGAGCTGGGTGCAGAGCGGGTCGGCCTGGCAGACGTCCCGGCAGGCATCGTCGTCGCTGTTGTTGGGGTACTGGCCGTCCTCGTCCGGGTCGCAGGCGAGGAAGCGGGTGGCCGCAGCCACGTCACGGATTCGGATGAGGGAGGACTCGTACGGCTCCAGCGCCTTGGCGTTGGCCATGACCTGGTTCTTGAAGTCGGAGTCCTTGGGGTTCTCCGGGCCGAGCATGGCCGTCACGTCGACCGGCTCGGGCACTTCCAGCTTGGTGTTGATCGTCCTGCCCTTGCAGGCCTTGGCGTCGCCGGCTGCCTTCTTGGCGGGGACGTAGGTCGGGAACGTCATCTGGGTATTGCCCTCGTACTCGACCACGCCTCCGGTGAACGAGCAGATCATGTCACCGTAGCCGATGCCTTCGGGCTTGTTGAAGGTGTAAAAGAAGAAGGAGTTGAACCAGCCCGGAGTGCCGTCGTCCCGGACCGGCTTCTGCCCGGCCATGTCGGTGACGAAGAAGCCGTTGGCGACGACGTTGGTGACGATCATGTCGCCCTCCTCGACATACACGTTCTGGCCGTCGAGAGGGGAGCGTGAGATCTCGTCGGTGTACTGGATGTGCCAGATACGGGGGGACTCGAACCAGAGGGGCGGAGAGAGCCCGGTCGCGTAGTTCGCGTAGGCCTCGGACGGGTCGTGCGGCCCCAGGCAGTTCGGGTCGGCCTGGTCGATGAAGCCGTCCCCGTCATCGTCCTTCTCGTTGTTGCACTGGTCGTAGTCCTTGTCGGTCGGGCCGAAGCCGATGTCCTCGACCCAGAGGTAGCTCTCGCCGATGCTCTGGGCAAGGTAGACCGGGACGTCGTCCGCCTTGCCGTCGACGAGCTTTGCATACTGGAACGGGGGCGGGACCATTCCAGGGACCGCCTGGATGTGCACCCACCGCTCTCCCTTGAGCAGGTAGGGCTTCCCGAGCCGGTCGATGGCCTGGATGTCGAGAAACAGCGGCCGCGTGCAGACCTTGTTGCAGTATTCGCCCGTGGCGCAGTCGGTATCCGCGATGCAGGTGCTGCCGGCCAGGGCGCAGAAGCCGATGCACTCCTCGCCTGCGGGGCACTGGTTGACCAGGCAGGAAGTCCCGGAGATGTAGTCGAGCGGCTCCTTCTCGCTACCCGCCTTCTGGGCCGGCGTAGAGGACGAGAGCTTCACCTCGAAGGTCGAGAGCGAATTGGGATCCTTGTAGTAGGTCGTGCATCCAGTCGGAAACGGAAGCGCTGCCAACAGGACAAAAAGCGCAAGAACCGCCGGCGGGCTCGTCCTCCGCAGACCCTGCACAGCAGGGGAGCATCGCAGCGGGCTATTCATGGTCGATGTCCTCCGGGTTCTCGGGGACGAAGCCGAACTCGAGGTCCCCCAGGTTCTCCGGGAGGATTCTCCCGATGCGTCCGTCCACCCGGGAATCGGCACAGGCCACGTTGAGGCACTTCTCCTGGGTCTTGTAGTCGGAGTTGATGCGACAGGCCGTCTCTCCCTTCGGGGTCCAGGTGCAGACGCGGGGCATGCACACCCCCTCGGTGCAGAGCTCGCCCGACTTGCAGTCCGCCTGGGCATCGCAGAAGTTGCGGCATCGATGCTCGTGACAGTCGGCGTTGATATGGACGCAGTAGTCCTTGACGCACGCGAGGTTCGCCGGGCAGTCGTCGGCATCGCGACAGTTGCCGCACGGGTAGCTGCACAGCCCGTCCGCGCACTTCCCCCCCTTGTCGCAATCCGAGCTCTTCTTGCAGACGGGCACGGGCGGGCTGCACCGTCCGAACGCACACACGGCGCCAATGGGGCAATCCTTGGGCGAGTCGCACTCCGGGCGGTCCGGAATGCAGCGCTTGCGGCGGCACGACTCGCCCGTCGGGCAGTCCCCGTCGCCGGCGCAGACGGCCGCTCCGGCGAAGCAGACGGCGAACGGATCCACGCACTCGGTCGAAGTCAGGCAGGAGACCGAGGGGGGCGGCTCGCAGCGGCCGTTGACGCAGAGCGATTCCTGCTCCGAATCATCCCCCGGACAGTCCGTGTCGGCAGCGCAGAGGCGCACACAGCGACCCAGCGCACAGGCGTGCGTCCGGGGAAGACAGAACCCGTCCACGCAGAGCGAGTCCGGGTCGTTGACCATGCACTGCGCCGCGGTCTTGCAGGTGGGGCAGGCGACTCCCACGCAATCGAGCTCGGGGTGGTAGCAGTCCCCGTCCTTCACGCAGGCGCCGGAATCGACGGCGCACCCGAGCAACGGGACCTCGACGTCGGCGCCTCCGGTCTTGTCCACCTTGTCGCAGAACTGGCCGAGGAAGGCGCCCACCGATTCGAGGCACCCCTGGTAGACCGAGCAGCCCTGGAGGTTCACGTCGCCATCCCGGTCGATGCAGAAGTCGAGGCACTTGCCCGACGTGAGGAGGGTCTCCTGGACCGCCTCGCGCAGGGGCAGGCCGGTATCGGTCTGGGTGTTGTTGCTCTTCAGGATCGTGAAGCCGGAGCCCCCCTTGGCGATGTAGTCGTTGGTGGCCACCTCGTAGACCTGGTTGGCGACGAGCGGCACCACTTTGCAGGTCGTCGGGTCCTCGACGGCCAGGGGATCGGGGCAATCGGTGATCATGATGTCTTCCGCCCGGGGGAAGCAGTCGTGCAGGCACCACCGGACCTCCTTGTCCACGTCGGCGGTGTAGCGGTGGACCCCTTCGGGAAGGCAGGAATCGAGGCAGCGGACGTCCTCGTACTTGCCGGTCTTGTCGAGGACACACTTGCGGTACTGGGTGACGCACTGGGACTCGCACGCGGCGGAGGCCTTGCATACCGCGATGCAGTTCACGAGGCATTTCTCGCCCGGCTCGCAGGTATGGCAGTCGAAGTAGGCGACGGGCGGGTCCGGGTTGCAGTTCATGACGTGCCTGAGCCCGGCAATCTGGAGCTGGCTCACGCAACCCCGGCCGGACGACCGCTGCGTGTTGTAGTCCATCAGATCGCGAATGTCCGTCCCCGACATGTACATCAGGGTGATCGTGTTTTCGAACGGGAAGATGTTGAACAGGTCGTCCAGCGTGATCGGCCCGGGGTACATGTTGGCCCGGATGCCCAGCGTGTTGGTGAACGCGATGCCGACACGGGCGTACTTGCGGATGGCCTCGGAGACCAGGTTGCCCAGGCTCGAATCGCCGCCGTCCAGCCCGTACTTGGTCAGCAGCTTCGGGCTGTAGGAGTACACCGAAGTCAGGTCGATCTTCTGGTTCAGGTCGAGCCGGTATTTCTCCATGAGCTGGGCGAGCTTCGGGTCTTCCGGCACGGTGGAATCGACCGGGAAGAGCTGGTAGTCATGGGTCACGACGCGCAGACGTCCGGACGCTTCCCGCCGAGTGACGATGTCGAGGCGACCTACGAACTTGGCGAACGCACCGGAGTGGACGAGGAGGACTTCGTTGCCGTCCAGGTCCTTCACCACCTTGGGTGGGTTGAGGACGATGTGCAGGTGCCCGCCGAAGATGATGTCCACGCCGCGCGTCCCGGCCGCGATCTCCTGGTCGTCGGAGAGGCCGGCGTGCGAGAGAAGAACGACGAGGTCGACATAGGGCCGAAGCTGTCCGATGTAGTCGTTGATGACCTGGATGTTGTTGAGCGGCATGAGCTTCAGGCTGTTGCCGATGTCGGTGATCGATGCCAGGCTGCCGAAGTCCCCCAGTCCGATGACGCCGATCTTGATGCCGTCCGCGTTGATGATCGTGTAGGGCTGGGTGAGGTCCCCCAGTTCGTTGTCCGGCATGAAGAAGTAGTTGGCGGCCAGGAAGGGGAAGGTCACCCACTTCCGGGTCTGCTCGATGAGGTTCTTGAGCCCCATGTCGAACTCGTGGTTGCCGACCACGACCGCGTCGGGGTTCAGGTAGGTGAGGGCCAGGAATTCGGCTTCCCCGAGAAAGGCGTTGAAGATCGGGGCGCCCTGGAACACGTCGCCCGAATCGAGGTAGAGCACGCGGCCGGCCCGCTTCCGTTCACGGTTGATGATGTGGCCGATGCGGGCGATGCCTCCGAACGGCTCATTGTCCTGGTTCAACCCGAGCATGGCGTCCGTGTAGGTCACCTGCATCCGGTAGGGCAGCAGCCGGGAGTGGATGTCCGAAGTGTGGAGGAAGGTGATTCGGATCTCCTGGTCGCCGGACAGCGGGCGGTCGTGCTGCTCGGCACACGCGACGATCAGGAGGCAAACGGCAAGGCAGACGAATGTGCGCATGGGCGTCTCCTGCGCGAGAACCGACGCACCTTATGATCTTGGCAAGGGGAGGTCAATGGATAAATGACCGATGCGGCTTCCGGGACCCTGTCAGTACGACGACCCCTGGTTGTACCGGATCACGAAGGTCTCGTAGGTGTAGTCGAGGTCGCGTTTCTCGCCGGCCTTGACCTCCACGGTCCAGCGCAGGGTGGTCTTCGGGTTGGGATCATAGGCCGACACGAAGCGCTCGTCCGAGGCCGGCGAGTCGGAGCTGGCGGTGACCTTGCCGGAGACCGGTTTTTCGACACGGACCGTGACGGGCTTGTCCTGGAGGTTGCGAAGGGACAGGGTCCCCTTGATGCGGACCTTGTCGTAGCGGGCACCGCGGAAGTTGACGGTGTTGCGGTCGCGGTCGTCTTCCTGCTCCCAGGGGGAGGCAAGCACGGACGAGGCGATCGAGATCGGGACCACCGCCTCGCCGCCGACGTGCGTGTAGGTGAAGAACCCCTGGCCGACAGGCCGGCCGGAGCGGGTGACCAGGACGGTTCCGGTGGTCAGGGGGAAGGAGAGCCGGTTGGTCATGCGCGCCGCCAGCCAGACATCGTTGCGGTCCTGGGTTGTGTCCACGTTCTCGGGAACCTTCCAATAGTAGATCAGGTCGGCCGGGACTTCGCCGGCGCCAAGCCCGATGCGGCTGCGCTCGCCCTTCTTGAGAGACAGCTCGACCGGGCCGTAGAGATGGGTCTCCTCTCCTGACTGAGGGGAGGCCGGGAGAGGCTGGAAGCGGTTTGGGGCGACCGCCTGGACGTAGTTCATGCGGTTGTACACCGGGTTGTTGTCGACATCCTGCTGCATGGCATTCCCGACCCCGCCGAGTACGGTCCGCATGGTCTCTTCGGCGGTGATGCCGGGATCGAAGAGAGGGCTGGGCATGTCCCGCATCGGGAACGTGGCCTCCCCGGTGGCGAACTGGATCGATGCGGAATCGAAGTCCATGGCGTCGTTGACGACGATGGCGTCGAGCGAAAGCTGTCCCTTGTCCTTTCCGGCGAGGTCGAGCTGGTACACGGGTACCCAGCCGACGCTGCCGGTGAGATAGCTGGCGCGGATCTGGAAGTTGCCCTCCTTCGGCGAGATGCGGAGACGGAGCCGGTCGTCACCCGCAGCGGCCGGAATGGCAGGGGTCGCGGTCTCGACGCGCTCGATCTTCGCCGTCGGCACGAGCACCAGGGTGCCGTCCACGTCGAGCGACAGCATGGACTCGGACGCCACGGTCCCGGTGGAGACCCCCAGGATGCGTCCCTCGACCGTCTTTCCGGCCGCGGTGACGGTGGCCTTGCTGCCGACCGCGGCAGCCTCGAACGCTGCCAGGACCGGCGAGCGGCCGCCGGGCCAGGTGGGATAGGTCTTGAGCTCGATCACCTTGGTTTCGGTGACCGGAGCCAGACGCAGGGTCCCGACCACCGGCTTGCCGTGCAGTCGGGTCGAGACCCATTCCGAGTCGGTCTTCCCGCGCCCTTCCTCGACGATCCAGCCCAGGTTGTTCTTGAACAGGATGGCCGAGGTGGGAGCCGAGTCGTACTTCTGAGCCAGGGCCGGAAAGGCCGTGGTCAGCAGCACGGCTGCCAGCGCCAGGCTCGGGAGCAGCGGAATCCTCTGCGTGCAGGCAGCGCGGGATGAGGCGGACAGGAGATGAAGCGACATGGCAACCTCCATGGAGAAGTACAATCGATGCGAACATACCAGAGGCGGGCGGCGGGAGCAACGCGAGCGGCTGACCCCGGAGGAGAACGGCGAAGTAGTCCTGGCCAGACTTCCCGAATCCACCATCAACGGCGTCCAGAGGGCGATGAGCCTGCCTGTGTTGGGAATCCCTGGCCACCAGGGTATCCCAAGCACCTTGCCGCCGCCTCACAAAGCGGCTATAAGCTCGCCGTCGGGTTGTGGCAGGGGGGGGGGCGATGCGGATCCGGCAGATGGATGTGCGGGATATCCCGCAGGTCATGGTGATCGAGGAGGCGACCTTTTCGGACCCATGGCTTCCGGAGGCATTCCTTGCCGAGATCGAGGGGCCGGTGAGCCATGCCGTGGTGCTGGAGGGGGCGGAGGGGATCGTGGGATACGCCACGTTCCGCACCGTGGTGGACGAGGGGCACCTGATGAACATCGCCGTGGCCCCGGAGCGGAGGGGTGAGCGATGGGGGCGGCGGCTGTTGTCCTTTGTGATCGAGGTATGCCGGAGCCACGGGGCGCTGTACCTGTACCTGGAGGTCCGGCCGAGCAACGTGGCAGCCAGGGCGATGTATGAGCAGGCGGGCTTCGCAGAGCAGGGAACCCGGCGACGCTACTACCGGGACGGGGAGGACGCGTTGCTGATGGTGCTGTTCCTGGAAAACGAGGAAGCGTGAAGCGGAAGCAGGATGACATCCCCCGGAGTGCGCTCGTCCCGCAAAGCTCCCCGGAGTCGGAGCGGCCACGGATTCCCCGGGCAGGCGAAGCAGGAAGCGACGGGCCGGGCAGCACCGGCGCGGCCGCTGATGTCGTCCGCAGCGTCGTGCTCGGCAACCGGCTTCTGTTCGCACCGCTTGCCGGGATTGCGGACCCGGCGGTGCGGGTGGTGGCGAGGATGTTCGGTGCGGGGCCGCTCATGTCCGAGATGGTCTCGGCACATGGCGTCGCCCGTGGCAAATCCAAGGAGCTGGTGCAGCAGACCGGGCTCGTGGACCTCGAACATCCGCTGGCGATCCAGCTCGTGGGGTCGGACCCTTTGATGATGGCGAAGGTTGCGGTCATGGCGGTGGCCCGCGGGGCGGATTCCATCAACCTGAACATGGCGTGTCCGGCCCGGAAGATCGTTCATGGCGAGAAGGGAAGTGCGCTGATGAAGGACCCACCCCGGGCCCGCGAGATCATGGTCGCCGTGCGCGAGGCCGTGCAGGCGCCGGTGACGGTGAAGATCCGGGCAGGCTGGGACGCCGAGTCGGTGAACTGCGTGCCGTTCTCGGTCATGGCCGAGGAGGCCGGTATGGCCGCTGTGATCGTGCATCCGCGGACCAGGGCCCAGGGATTCTCGGGCAGGGCCGACTGGTCGCTCATCGGGGCGGTGAAGGATGCCGTGAGAATCCCGGTGGTGGGAAACGGCGACATCCGAACGCCTGACGATGCGGCCCGGATGGTGGAGACGACGGGGTGCGACGCCATCATGATCGGCCGCGGCGCGCTGGGGCGGCCGTGGCTGTTCCGGCAGGTGGGAAGGAGGCTCGGGTGGGAAGTGCCCCCCGTCCAACCTCCCCCACAGGCGGAGGCCGCAGTGGGGGGGACGGAAGCGATCGACCTCGATGCGGCCGAGGCGGGGGTGCGCACCGAGCTGGCCAGGCTGATCCGGCTCCAGGTGGGATTGGCGCTGCGCTACAAGCCGGAGCTCCTCGTCGTCAACGAGATCCGCAAGCACATGATCTGGTATTCGAAGGGGATGCCCGATTCCGCGAAGTTCAGGGCAAAGGTGCACACCGCCAACGACGTGCCCGCATTGTGGGCCCTGGTCGACGAGTTCTTCCGCGACGTGTAGAGCAGCGAACAGCCATTGGGCCGCTCGTCCTCCGTCTCGACGGCTGCGGCCTCACTTGGCAAAGTGCTTTCGATCAACCTCCTTGGGACCCGCCATGAAATGAACCAGATGAATTCGGACGCTTGGGTGTTGTGCAGCGCGGCATGCGTGAGCTAAGATCGCTGGGTCGGCCGGGTGCCCCCGGACCGGCTGCGGGCCTGTTTCTCCGGAGACTGGGGAGAGCAAGGAGGTGCCCATGAAGAAGCGTGTTGACGTGGCCGGAAAGGTCGTCCTGATCACGGGGGCGGCGCGGGGAATGGGGAAGCTGTGGGCCGAGCATTTCGCCCGCGACGGGGCACGGCTGGTGCTGTGGGACCTGGACCAGGCGGAGCTCGAGAAGACGGCAGCCGAGCTGCAGCCGCGCAGCGGCCGCAAGCAGGGGAGATGGCGTCGCGCCGACCGGCCTCCGTCGGACGTTCGGACGGCCGTCGTCGATGTGACGGACAGCCGTCGCGTGCACGAAGAGGCCGCAGCCACGGCAGCCGAGTTCGGCCCCGTGGACGTCGTGGTGAACAACGCGGGCATCGTGGCCGGCGGCAAGTTCGAGGAGATGCCCGAGGCGAAGCTGGCCGCGGTGCTGGACGTGAACCTGAAGTCGCTGGTCTGGCTGCACAGCGCGTTCCTGCCCCAGATGCTGGCAAGAGGGACGGGGCACTTCGTCAACGTCTCGTCCGCCTCGGGCTTCATCGGCGTGCCGTACATGCCGACCTATGCGGCAAGCAAGTGGGGCGTCATCGGGTTCACCGAGTCGCTGCGGCTGGAGATGGAGCTTGCGGGCCACATGGGAATCCGGTTCACCCTGTTCTGCCCGAGCTACGTCGACACGGGGATGTTCCGGGGCGTTCGCGCACCGCTGCTCGTCCCTCTGCTGACGCCCGAGAAGGCCGTGCAGCAGGGCTACGCCGGGTTCCGGAGAGGCGAGTACATGGTCCGGGTCCCGCTCATGGTCCGATTCACTCCCGCGCTCAAGGCATTGCTGCCGCAGAAGGTCTTCGACTCGGTCTCAGAGATCCTGGGTGTCACCACGTCGATGAGGGACTGGCGCGGCCATTGAAACGGGCAGGAGCCCCAGGAACGTCCGCTCGCCTCGTCTTCCGCAGCGGCGTGGCCAGGCACTCCACTTCGTTTCCGTCCGCAAACCCCGCTTCACTGCTTCGTCTGGGCTCCCACGCAGTTCTCCGGGATCGGGATGGCGCAAGTGCCTTGGGCAGAGCCTTGCGAATCCGGGATGCATCGCTGGTTTTCGCCGCACGTGGCCTGGCCATAAGACGTGGTGCCGTCCTGGGCGGTGAGAACCTCGACCTGACAAGGCTGGACGCAGAACGGAGGAAGGTCCCACTGGCCGTCCTGGTCCGAGTCCTTGGCCAGCGGAGGTGCAAAACCCTTGCCGTCGAGGTCGACCCAGATCGGGTTGGTGATCGCAAGCGGGAACATGGGGAAGCTGTCGGGCAGCTCCTCGATGCCGAACGCGCTTCCCAGCAGGGTCTCGAGGGATGCACCTCCCAGCAGGTTGCCGAACTTCGTCTGGATCGCGGACGTCAGCTCCGGGAACGAGGTGAGCAATGCCTTGGCGCCGAGCGCGATGATGGTCGGAATCAGCATCTTGCCGAGCGGAATCCTCTTGTAGACAGGTGACAGCAGGTAGCGGGAGTCGAGACCGTAGGTCGTCAGCACGTACCAGGAATCCTCCTGCGGCATGTCCAGCTCGACGACCTGGTCGAAGTCGACCAGCGTCTCGGGTGCAGGTGCGAGGCGGAGGATCTTCTCGATCTTCCCGTTGCGGTGGATCTCGATGTGGTCCACGCCGAACCACGAAGCGGTCTGGATGCGGACGCGCACCTCGAGCTTCTTGCCTCCCGGCTTGGCCAGGGTGTCGCCGATCCCGGCGCTGCCGATGGAGAACTCGACGAACGGCCCGGTGGAGAGAAACACCCGGTGGGCCTTGATGTTGCGGAAGATCTCGGCCGCGTCGATGGCCAGGGGGAAGTCGGTCGACGAGCGGATGTAGTTGCGGGGCAGCCCGACCTCGGCCTTGACGTCATGGGAATCGGAGTTCCCCACGATGGCCGGGTTGAACCCGTGGTTGAGGAAGCTGTACCAGTCCTCCCAGACCTGGGCCTTGGAGGTGCAGGGCTGGATGCCGCAGCCGTAGCATTCGGACCGGCAGAGGTCCGCGCACGCCTGGGTCCAGCCGTTCCCGAGGGTCTCCTCCTTGTTCCAGTCGATCGGCTGACAGCAGGAGGGGAGCTTCCCGCACACGCACGGCTCGCAGGAGCAGTCGGCCCCGCCGCAGCCGGTCGATGGCTGCTGGTTCTTGTCGAACATCGGGGAGCAGCCGTTCATGGCCTTCTTCATGTCGCAGCCGATGTCCGTGGCGGACGAGGTGGCGAAGTAGGCATCCTGCTCTTCGGGGAGCCGTTCCAACTGGTACCGGACGGTGAGCAGCTTGAGCGCATCGAGCGCCTGCTTCTTGCACTCGACGAGGGGCATGTCATCAGTGCAGTGGGTGAATTCGCCGACGAATTCCTGGTGCCAGAGGCAGTGGTCGTAGGCACTCTGCAGGCGGGCCAGGTCCATCCCGGTGGCGGTCGTGGTCTTCAGGGTCTCGGGCAGGGTGGCGCATTCCTCGGCGGGGAAGCGGAGGTCCGCGCACAAGAGCTCGTCGAGCGTCCGTCCGTTCCCGTCGCCGAAGAGCGACTTGTCGGTGCACTTCATGATGGCTTCGAAGCAGACGTTGTGCATCTCCTTCTCCGCGATGGTCGGAGTGCGCAGCAGCTCGAAGCGCTTCTCGTTCATGAGCTCGAAGGTGTCGAAGTTGCAGGGGATCTTCTCGGTCTGGGGGTTGCACATCTCCATGCCGGGGGTCTTGCGCTCCAGGTTGTATCCCTTCAAGCCGAACTGGGCGAAATAGCCCATGAACCCGTCCCTGGGGTGGTTCACCTGGACGATGAAATCGTCTGCCGCAAACCCCGGTGCGAGGCGTTCCCGCAGCATCTCCCACACCCTGGCGATGGTCTCCCCGTACCAGGGTGGGGAGTCGTGCACTGGGATGTCGGTCTGGTCGTACTTCATGGGGAAGCCGTTGTAGTGGCCGAACTCGAGCGTCGTGGTCTCAACGCCGACTTCGCTCCGGATGTGCTTCTGCAACCCCATCTTGTGAATGTACGGGGAGTAGTCGGTCAGGTAGTCGTGGTCCGTCGCGGTGATGAACTCGACCCCCTCTGCAACGTTGGCCGCGACGCGGTCCTCGATGAGCAGCGAGGAGTCGATGCTCGGGACGGCGTGCACGTGGAAATCGCCGGAGATCCAGCCAGTGGTATCGACTTCGCGCAGGAGCACGGTTTCGAGAGGGACCGTGATCCCCGCCTTGACCTCGAAATCATCGAACCGGCCGAGCGAGTACTCAAAGCCCCGTGATACCAGGACACGGTAGTGACCGGGGGGAAGGCGGACCTCCCCTTCGCCGTGCGCCGAGTGCTCGGTCAGGTAGATGCCGTGGTCATAGCGGCTGGCGCCGAGCTCGACGGGGTTCTTTCCGTCCCAGCGCATGGGCTTGCCCTCGGCATCGAGGGAGATGAAGGTGAGCCGGGCAGGGATCTTGAGGCCGGCCCCGTCGCGCACGAGGTAGTGGACCTTCCCGGTGGAGGGAAGGATGAGGTTGGCCACGCTCCTCTCCTGTTCGTTGATGACGACCGGAACCGGTGCGGAAGGCGCCCGGTCGGGGGCAAACGCGACAAGGAAGTAGGAACCGGGTTCGAGCGGGCCGGCGAAGTCGCCGTCCAGCACCAGGTCGAGCCCGAGGTCGGTCTCCATCTGGGACACGAGCCCCTCGTTGCCGAAGCGCCCGCGACAGAGGGAACGGAGCTCCCCGTACGTGGCCGGCTCGGGATCATCCGGCGAGCTGCGCGGGTCGCGGATCGCGAACACTGCGACCTTGGACAACGGAATCCGTGTGGCTTCGTCCACGACGACGCCGGAGACGCGACCGTACGAAATCCCCTTGAGGTCGTAGATGGTCGAGAGGACCGACCCGACATCGCCGTCACCCACCACGAGGTAACGCTCGAAGGTGAAGGAGCGACGGAGATCGGAAACCTGTTCGTCCACGATGTCCATGGTGGGCGTGGCCTTGTGGGTCATGACCGCGGTGGCCGAGGTCGAGACGATGGGGATGAGCACCGAGGCATCCAGGCACTCCGCCGCGGGAAGGAGGTCGAATCCGACGGCCTCCGGGAAAAGGGAGATGACGGTCCGCGCGTCCGGGTTCTTCGGGTCGCCCGAGACGATGACGTTGAGGATCACGGCAGCCTTCCAGGACTCGAACGACTGGGATGCCTTGGCATCCATGGGGACCTCGCGCAGGACGAGCGGCTTGCGGTCCACGATCACCTGGCGGACCCGGGCAGCGGCAGCGCTCGGATCCCATTTGAGCTCGGTGACGAGCGCATCGATGACGGCCTGCTCGTCCTCGTAGCTCAGGCGGGTCATGGCGAGGCGCCACGTGGGGCAGTCACGCCCCTCCCTGCGGTCCGGATTGACCGTGGCCCAGGCGTAGGAGACGTTCTCGCCGACGCCCGCGATCCAGGGGAACGTGAGCGGGCTGGAAAGGGTCGGGACCTGCTGCCACATGTTCTCGAAGATCTTCCGGTTGTCGTCAAAGCCGATCCCGGGGGAGAAGATGTTGGCCTCGGCGCCGAAGAAGAGGAAGTCGCCGCCCAGCAGCCCTCCCTTCCAGGCCCGCTCGGTCCAGGGGCCGAGGTCGCCGAGCATGATGCCGAAGATATCCTCGCTCTCGTTGAGCGACTGCATGGGCTGGGGAGCATCTGCACACCGGCAGACCGGGCACATGACCTTCCCCGGCGTCTTGGTGGTCTGGCCCGGAATATCGTACTCGGCCTCGGTCATGGCCAGGCCGTGCTCGCACTCGAGGCCGCACGGCGCGGAGGCGGGGCACCTGTCCAGCGCAGCCTGGGTGGGCGGGGCCGCAATCACGGTGGTCCGCAGCGTCAGGAACGATTCCCCCTCGTGCAGGATGTAGTCGTTGTGGAACGTGAAGTCGATCTGGAGCCGATTGACCAGGGCGTAGACGTTGACCCCCAGGAGCATGTTGAGAAGCTGGTCGATGGGGAGCTCGAACCCCATGATCTTGAACGGCTGGGCCAGGTAGCTCATCAGGAAGTCACGATTGAGGAACTTGAGCACCTCGAACATGTAGCCCGCCCGACCGGTCACGCGGACCACGGCCTCGCCGTCGCTGCCGTCCTTGAGCACCTCGATTCCCGACGGGATCTCGATCAGCTTGATTCCATCCGACGTCAGTCTGGGCGAGCTGCCCGGAAGGTCAGGGTTGGCCACCACGAGGTTGACCAGGGGGAAGGTCTCGCCAAAGGCATCCCACCCCTTGCCGTACTTGTAGGCCTTGAGCGCGGGGCGCTGCCGGTCCGCGTCGAGCAGGGAGCCGCCGAAGACGCCCCCCATCCAGGACTGGCCGAGCCCGCCGATGACGAAGCGAACCCTGTCGTTCTCGATGAGGAAGTCCCCGAGCTTGCCGCGGGCCGTCGGGCCGCCGATCAACTCGTCGGCTCGGGTGATCTGCCGGGCGCTCAGCCGGGGACGCTTCGACTCCTCGTTCGCACAGCCGAGCGGCAGCAGAAGCAACAGGACCAACGGAGCGAGCCGCCGGAGGCGGTGATGCGTGGCATTCATGGCTGCCTCCTAGAACATGAGCTGCACGCCGCCGATCACGTAGTCATTGGACAGAGCGGGCTCCTCGCCCAGCTCGTACCGGTACATGTACTCGAGCTGGGCCTTGAGGAAGTCACGGGCCACGTACCAGGTCACGGTTCCCCCGACGAGCATCTCGGCGCCCAGGTCGGTGTCGTCCACGTTGTCGTCGAACAGCTCGGTGCGGATGGCAAGCCCGAGGCGGTCCTTGAGGATGACGTATCCGAGCGACGTGTTGAACGAGTAGCTCTCGGTATCGCTGAACTGCTTGGTGGGAGTGGTGGGCTGCTCCTTCGCACCGCCCCATTCGTGGGCGTACTCGCCGAAGAAGTGGAACCCATACGTCTTCAGGTGCACATAGCCCGATGCACCCCGGGTGGCCATCTTTCCGCCATCGAGGAAGGGGAAGAGCGAGGTGGCTCCCTCGTCGTTCGAGAATGCCCCCGTTCCGTTCAAGAAGCCGCCGGCACCGAGGCCGAGCCTGAGCTTCGGGCACTTGCACGGATCCGCCATCTCCTTGCCGATGGGCGCCAGGGGCTCTACGTCGAAGCGGGCAACGCCCGAGAGGCCGTCGAAGCGGTTGCCCAGGGAGCTTCCCACGCCCTCGTAGCCGTCGAAGAAGCTCTCCCCACGGCGCAGGCCGTTGAAGAGACCGATCATGATGTTCGTGTGGTCCTTCCAGGGGCTCGAGTGCAGGACCAGGCCCATGGCATTCTCCGGGGCCATGGCGATCGCCCCCATCGGCCGGTCCAGGAACGGCAGGTACCCCGACGACATCATCATCGATCGCACGGCCGGGAACGACTGCACGCCGAAGGTGGCCCCGATGTAATGGACCGGAGTCCAGTCGACCCAGGCCGAGTACAGGGGACCGCCGGTGCGCTCCTGGTCGAAGACATCCAACTGGAGCTCGAACTTGAAGTCATCGAAGAACGTGCCGTCCACGCCGATACGCGCCCGGCGCAGCCTGAATCCCGGCTCCTGCATCCAGTCGCCGTTCTCGAGGTTCGCATCCTCGCCGACCCAGCCGCCCCATCCCTGGATGCGAGCACGGAGCGCCGCGGAAAACGGCCCCTTCTCGACCCTTGCAAGGCCGTCCTTCAATGCCTTGAGCGGAGAATCGGCGGCCTGAGCCGGCGTGGAGTCATCACTGGCGGGGATCCCGGCATCTTCGGCCCGGGCCGTCGGCGAGAGGGCAAGGCAAGCGGACAATACGATGACATAGGCGGCGAGCGATGCAAACCGTGTCATGGCGTTCTGTCTCCTTGGACGAAAGAGGGTTTTCACGGGCGGAGTCTAGCAACGAGAGAAGGGCGAATCAAGCAACACCGTTCACGGAATACTCACTTCCTGGGTGAAGAGGGTCTGCCCCACCTCCTCGTTGAACAGGGTGAGCTTGTAGGTGCCGCTCTTGATGCCGGGCAGGGTGGCATCGATGTCGAACTTGCAGTTGCAGAAGCAGGGGGCGTAGGGCTTCTTGAGCTTCTCCGTGACCTTGATGGAATCCATCAGGGGCTCGAAGCAGATCTCGACCTCGGCGCAGCAGTTCATCACGACCTTCAGGTGCGCGACGTGGAGACTGTTGCCCATGACGGTGACCTTGAGCTCGCCGGGGGACGGCTCGGGGACTTCTCCCAGGCACTCGGTCTGCTTGGTGGGGACGCACTTGTCGATGGTCGGGCAGTCCTCGGGGCAGTTGCACTGGTGCTCGTACGGGCCGCAGATGCCGTCGCCGCAGAGGATGCAGATGTTGCACGGGCACTTCTTGCAGACGCAGCCGTCGAGCGACAGGTCGCAGTCGAACTTGGGCGTGAGGCCGGGACAGCACTTGCCCTCGGTATCGAAGTCGATGAATCCCTGTCCGAGCGTGAGGCACTCTCCCTGGCAGTCCATGGGGCAGTTGCAGAGGTTCTCGCCCAGGCCGCAGATCCCATCCCCGCAGGCGGCGCAGATCGCAGCTCCGTCGCACCCCTGGCAGAGGCCGTTTCCGTCAGGCTTGTCGCACGGGATCTTGGATAGCCCCTCGCAGCATTCGGGTGCGTCAGGGATGACCGGGACCGACTCGCCATCCGGCACGCACCCGGGGCCGCACTTCCATCCGCAACTCCCGTCCTGGCAGGTCCAACTGCCCTCGCAAAGGTCGTGGGGAAGTCCCTCGCAGTCGGCAGGGGATGAGCACTGGTTGCAGTACTTCTCGACCAGGGTCGGGCCGTCGGAGGGCCAGTCCTCGACGTCCCACTCCTGGCAGCCGTGCGGGCAGGCGTACGAGCATGAGTAATCGATGATCATCTCTCCCTGGTCGCAGAAGTGGTGGTGGTGCCAGTCGACGAACAGCGAACCGGCCTGGCACCACGCCATGAAGCCGCACTGGAACTCGCTGACCAGGGAGCAGTCGGTCGGGAACGGAGGAAACTCGCAGGGGGGGGCGGGCGTGTCGGGCGTGTCGGACGTGTCGGACGGGTCGGACGGGTCGGACGGGTCGGACGTGTCGGACGTGTCGGACGTGTCGGACGTGTCGGACGTGTCGGACGGGTCGGACGTGTCGGGCGTGTCGGGCGTGTCCGCAAGAACCGAGTCGAGCGGTGCCGCCTGGTCCACCATGTCACCACCGTTCGCATCCGGCTGCTGCGCCACGTCCGTGGAGTCCTTGCCGGAACACGCGGCCACCAGCAGGAACGCTGCAAGCAAGGCCCCCCATCCGATTCGCCCCGCACAGTTCGTTGGAACCATGTCACCACCTCCCGTTTCCGTCCGGTCGCATTGTACTGGATGCGGGAGGGAAAGGCTATGGGACAATAGGACGAATAGGACGCCGCCGCCTACAACCCCACGGCCTTTCCCCGGAGTTCGGCCGGGGTGCGGCAGCCGCACAGCAGGCAGAGCTTCGCCAGCTCATTGCGTCGTGCCTCGAGCCAATCCACGACGGCGTCTTCGCCTTGCCGGGAAGCGAGAAGGATGGGGCGGGCGGCTGAGACCAGGTCGGCACCGAGTGCCAGAGCGATGGCCATGTCGGCCGCGGTCCGAACGCCTCCGGACGCGAGCGTCAGGGGGCGTCGGCGTCTGCCTGTTGCCTGCTGGTCCAGCTCGGCAGAGAGGTGCTGCAGGGCAAGGGCGGTGGGAAGGCCCACGGATTCCAGAGCGGATGCAAGCAACCACGCATCGGGGTCGTCCGCTCGCAGCGCTTCGACCCGCACGAAGTCGGTTCCTCCCCGCCCCGCGACGTCGAATCCCACGACGCCGCCGTCCAACAGGCGGGCAAGATGCCGTGTCGAGAGGCCCAGGCCCACCTCCTTGAGCAGGACCGGGCCGGGATACGCGGAAGCGAAACGGACGATCGCATCGAGCGCACCGACGAATGAGCGTTCTCCCTCGGGCTGGACAAGCTCCTGCCCCGCGTTGACGTGGACGTACATGCCGTCCAGCGCGAGCTCGCGGGACACCTCGACCGTGCGTGTCCGGAATGATTCGTCCCGCAGTTGCCAGGCCGACACGTTGCCGAGAAGCGGAACTTCCGGAGCGAGCAGGCGCACGTCGTACTCACGCCGCAGCGAGGGATCTTCGAGCAGGGGGCGCATGGAGCCGAGCGCCAGGGCCACGCCTGCCCTCGAAGCGGCCGTGGCCAGCAGGTGGTTCAGAGGGGGATCCCCTCCCGCACCTCCGGTCATGGACCCGATGATGAAGGGAAACGAGAGGCGGCGTCCCAGGAACGATGTGGCCGTGTCGATGCTCTCCGGGGCCAGCTCGGGCAGCGATTCAGGGATGAGCCGGAATCGGGAGAAGCCCGGGTCTCCGGATTCCACTTCTTCCGTCAGGCAGAGGTCGAGGTGATGCTGCATGCGGATGCGGATGTCGGTCGGTTCCACAGCGACCTCCGATCGATCCCTCCCCCGGGCGGGGCGAGGAAGCGAAGCCGTTCTATCCCTGGGGGCCGGTCTGCATGCCCCACGGAGTGCCGAAGGCGCCTTCGTGCACGAACTCGCGCAGTGCCTTGCGCGGCGGTGCAGCGGCGGGCTGAGCCGGGTATCCCACCGGTACCATGGTGACGACAGCGTGGGTTTCCGGCACCCCGAGGATCCGTTCCGCCGCAGCATGGTCGAACTTGCCCACGATCACGGTGCCCAGCCCGAGCGCATGGGCAGCCAGGCAGAGGCTCTGGTTCGCAAGCCCGAGGTCGTACATCATCCAGTCGCCGTAGCGGGTGGCCGCCTCCCCCTTCTTGAAGCCGGCCCGGTCCTTGCGCCCGCACAGGACCAGGACGACCGGGGCATCGACCATGGCATCGAACGCAGGGTTGCTGCCGACTGCCGCCTGGAGCCGTCGCTTCAAAGCCTCTTCGCACACCACCACCACATCCCAGCACTGGGTGTTGGCCCATGACGGGGACCAGCGTACGGCTTCGAGCAGCATCGTCAGGTCGGCCTCGGGAATCGGGTCCTGCCGATACCGCCGAATGCTCCTTCGTTCCCGGATCGTCCTTGTCACGTCGTTCATGTCTTCCCCTCGGCACATCTCCACGGCACCAGTGGCCTCTCCCACGGTTCGGGAGCGGGCATAGCCCGCAACGGCCTTCCTTGCCTCGGCACATCTCCACGGTGCGGTCGCCCGTTCCCGTTCCCGCTCCCACGGTTCGGGAGCGGGCGGAGCCCGCAACGGCCCTCCTTGCCTCGGCACATCTCCACGGTGCGGTCGCCCGTTCCCGTTCCCGCTCCCACGGTTCGGGAGCGGGCGGAGCCCGCAACGGCCTTCCTTGCCTCGGCACATCTCCACGGTGCGGTCGCCCGAGGCGAGTCAAAAAGATCGGGGCGGCCGGATTTGAACCGGCGACATCCAGTACCCAAAACTGGCGCGCTACCAGGCTGCGCTACGCCCCGACGCGACAAACGGCCGTGATTATAGGCGGAGGCCGGGGGAAAGCAAGGGCAACTACTTCAACCAGTAGATGTAGGAGACGGCCAGCTCATCCCCGGACTTGGGCACGTAGCTGCCGTGGAAGACGAGGCCGTTGGACAGGGAATCGTACTCGAAGCCGTCGATGCGGGAGCGGGGGATCTTCTTTGCCGGCTTTCCGGCCTGGGCGATGGAGATCTGGATGGTCATGGAGATGGGGACGTGCTCGAACTTGACGACAGACGAATAGCCGATCGCAGCGCCGATGACCTCCTGGAGGGTGGCGGACAGGTCGCCGGCCGGAAGATGGCCGGCGGTCCCTCCGGTCTCGTTGACGACCCGGTAGATGCCGACGGCCGCCTCGCCGACCCCCATGTTGGGCATGACGATGAGGCCGAAGACGATGGCATTGACCTCCGGCTTCTTGAGCCAGGCGATGTAGGGATCCGTGATCTTCTTGAGCTGAGCGATCTGCGCGGGATCGGTGGGAGTGTCGTTCTTCATCCAGGACAGCTCGTTCTCGAAGGCCTGCTCGTGCTCGTCGGTCAGTACGACGAGGATGGTGGAGGCATCGGTGCGGAGCTTGTTGCTGGTGTTGTCCTTGCGGGGGAGGCTGCGGTCGATGGCCATCATGCCGGTGGACAGCGTGTACTCGCTGCCGCTTCCACTGACGTTGGCCAGCACGCAGTTCTGGAACTCGGTCAGGCTGGTCGTGAACTTCCCGTTGCACAGGTTGCCGTTGACCAGGGTGCCGGATGTGGTGGACGTGCAGTTGCTCTTGGCGTTCGTGATGTCGTTGGTAAGAACGATGTTGACCAGCTCGGCGGAGAGGCCGTTGGCTCCGGCCCCGTCGATGTCGGAGCAGTTCTGGTAGGTGACGGCGAGGCGGTAGTCCACGCCCGCGTTGGAGAGGAGCTGGGTGAACTTGGGCACGTTGGCTGCAACGGTGGCCTTGTCGTTGTCCATGGACCCGGAGTTGTCGACAGCCCAGATGAAGTCGGCCTTTGCGGTCTTGCCCTCGAACGGAGTGCAGTCGTCCGACGTGCCGTTGAGGTAGTTGGCCAGGTTGGAACCGTTGACGAAGTCGTTGACCTCCAGGCGGGTAGGGTCGGCCAGGTCATCGAAACGGCTCCTGGGGGCGGCCGCACCGACGATGATGAGGCGTCCCATCTCGCGGCTTTCGACCAGGTAGCTCACCACGAACTCGCTGGTTTCGTTTCCAAATGGTGCAGGCAGGTCCGCCAGGTCGGCCGGTGCAGTGTTCGAGAGCACCGAGAGAGCCTGATTCCGCACCGTGGCCACGTTCCAGCCACCGCCGGAGCAGGTCACGTCGAGCACGACCATGACCTTGAGGTCGAACTGGTCGTCCCAGCTCTTGACCTTGTAACCGGAGGAGCGGACCTTGCCCGTTCCGCAGACCGGGTTGAGCTTGGCCGTGATCATGGAGGAGAGGGCATCGACGTCGGTCTGTCCGTCCTCGGGGATGTAGGAGAGCATGAATGCGGCGACCTCCAGCCCGCCCGCGTCCTGGTCCATCACAGCGGCAGCGGAGAGCGGGTCAGCGAGGCTGAGCTTGACGACCTTGGCCGCGGGCTGAATGGCGAGCGTGAACCCTGCCAGACCGGAATCGAGGTACTGCGGGTAGATGAGGTTGAACTGCCCGCAAGTGGTGAACAGGGGCTCTTGTCCATCCGGGACGCCGTCACCGTCGGTGTCCGGGTTGGCAGGGTCGAAGCCGAGGGTGACTTCCGCACCGTCATCCGCTCCGTCGCCGTCGGAATCCAGGGCGAGGGGATCCGTCCCCAGCTCGACCTCGTTGCCGTCGGTGAGGCCGTCCTTGTCGGTATCCGAATCGAGCGGATCGGTACCCCAGGTGACGAGCTCGGCACCGTCTTTGAGCCCGTCTCCATCCGTGTCGGGGTTGAGCGGAGGGAGGTTGTGAGCGACCTCGTAGCCGTCGGAGAGGCCGTCGCCGTCACTATCCGGGTTCTTGGGGTCGGTCTTGACCTGGTACTCGGTCTTGTCGTCAATACCGTCACCGTCGGTGTCGGCCTTCTTGGGGTCGGTTCCGTCCTGCAGCTCCTTGGGATCGGTGAGCCCGTCTCCATCCGTGTCGAGCTTGCCCGGGTCGGTTCCGATGGTCAGCTCCTCCGGGTCGGAGATACCGTCGCCGTCCGTGTCGGCCTGAGACGGGTCGGTCTTGTACAGCGTGACCTCCTCGAGGTCGGAGAGGCCGTCGCCATCGGTATCGGCCTTGAGGGGGCTGGAGCCGGCGTTGACCTCGTCGCCGTCCTTGAGCCCGTCTCCATCCGTGTCCGCGGTGAGCGGATGGGTGCCGAGCTGGATTTCCTTTCCGTCCTTGAGCCCGTCGTCGTCGCAGTCGGGGTTGTTGGCATCGGTGCCCCACTCGAGCTCCTGCTTGTCGGTAAGCCCGTCGTAGTCGGAATCCTGCTTGAGGGGATTGCTGCCGTTCTGGACCTCGGTCCAGTCATCGAGCCCGTCCTTGTCCGAATCCTTGGACTTGGGGTCTGTGCCGAGCTGCTTCTCCTCGGCGTCGGAGAGCCCGTCACCGTCGGTATCGACCGGGGGGGGCAGCAAGTCGGGCGGCACGGCCTTGCCCTCGACCACCTCCGGCACGGGTGGGACATCCTGCACCACGTCGGGAGCACCGGAGACCTCGGCATCGGGTGCCTCGTGGACGTCGACGAGGATGAAGGAATCCACGGCCGCGTCCTCGGGCGGAGGAGGCGTCCTCTCGTCCGTGAGCATCAGGCCGGAGAAGCCGTCGGCATCCGAGGAGGTCGGAGCGCTCGTGCCTGCACACGACGCGAGCAGACACACGGAGCCCACAAACAGGAGCCTCTTCACGACGCACCTCCCATCGGCTTCTCGCCCGGATCCGGAGGAGATGTCAGCCCGCCCGGCTCGCAGCGGGGCAAGGCCCGGAACGCCCGTGTCCGCTTGCCCTCAGTCTCCACAATACCCGGCGCTCTGTGGTCCGTAAAGCGCGGAGCAGCCGGTGAACACCGAGTCGCACTTGGGTTCCTGCCCTTCCGCTGTGTTGCACAGCTTCAGGCACTTCTTGCCCGCGATGCAGTCGAGCCCCTTGCCGCAGTCGGTGGACTCGGTACACGGATCCCCCTTCTGCCCTTCACCGGCCGGCAGGCAGACCGGCTTGTTGATCGTGCTCGAGGTCCAGAAGCAGGCCTCGCCGGCCTTCGTGCAGTTCTGCTCGAGCAAATCGCAGCTCTCGAACTGGTCCGGCGGAAGGCTGCAGATCTTCCACTGCTTGTCGGTAATCTGGAGGCACTGCATCCCGTACCCGCAGTTGACGTCGGCCTTGCAGTACTTGTAGCAGTGCTGCGACGTGTCGGTGGAGAGGCTCATGCACACGCCGTCCGCACAGTTGCCCTGGGTGCCGCACTTGCCGCCATGCTCGACCTCGCCCGCGACCATGCACACCGGCTTGTCGTTCGCACCGAAGATGCAGTTCATCCCCTCCGCACAGTTGCCATCCGTGTACGGGTCGCAGTCCGGCGTGGCAAAGCCGGAGCAGTCGTCCTTCTTGGTCCAGGCTGCGGTGGCCTCGAACCAGGCGGAGCAGCAGGAGACCGTGGGCGTGAGCAGGTAGAGCAGCTTGAACCCCTGGGACGAAGAAACCGCACCGTGCAGCGTGTCGCTGTCCTTGATGCCCTGGATGACGAAACTGCCGTCCACGACCGGTGCCGAATAGCCCTTTTCATACGCCTTGTTGCAGGTGAGCGGGAGGAACTCCTGGCGCACCTTGCAGCCGGTCTCCCCGACGCAGCCGAACGACGATTCGAGCAGGAACACCGTGCTGTCGTTGTAGGCCAGGGTCAGCTTGTTGGCGCCGTCGCTGAAGACGTAGGTGCCGTTGTCGGGCACGGGAAGCGGGTCAGCCGGGACCGGGGGCTCCGGAGGCCCCGACGTCTCCGGCGCAATGTCCCCCGGCGCATCGTCTTCCGGCAGCGCATCGCTCACCGCAGCAGCATCCGACTGGTCCGCTCCGCCGACATCCGCAGGGGTCTCCTCGCCGTCTCCTCCGCCACAAGCGAGCGGACATAGTGCCAGCAGGACCAGCACGAGAACGGCAGTGGCCCGGTTCTTCATGGAGTGCACCCTCCCGGCAGACTGGCTGCCTACTTGTTCTTGATCTTGCCGTAGTTCCGCTGGGCCATGCCCTTGTACTTCGACTTCCCGTACTCGTTGATGACCTTCTGGTACGCTTCCTTGGCCTGCGGAATGAAGCCTCCCTTCTCTGCGATCTCGCCGAGACGATAGAGGGCCTCGGCCCCGCGCTCGAGGCTGTCCGCACAGGTCTGGGCCGCGGTGGACAGCTTCGAGAGCGCATCACCGTAGCGCTTGTCCTTCTCGGCCTGCACTATGCCCTCGTTGATCATGCCGGCGCAGAGGAAGTCGCGCACCTGCTCGGCCGGTGCAACGCGGGTGTTGCCCACGTCCAGCATGGCCTTGGTGCGCTTCTGGAGGCCCGCCCAGTCCTCGGCCCGGGCAGACATCTGGTAGATCATGTCGATGGCCCAGCCGAGGTAGTCGGAGTTGGCATCGTGTGCGACCAGGCGATCCAGGTCGGCCAGTCCTTCCTCGTTCATTCCCCGCGTGTAGTAGATGAGCGCAGAGCTGTAGAGGACGTACGCGATCGGGTCGACCGCTGCGAACGGCTTCAGGTCCGGCTTCTGCCCGGTGCGTGCCGGCAGCGCGAGGTACTGGTCCTTGGCCGTCATGAACTCGGTTTCGTTCTTGTCCAGAGTCATCCGACGGATCTTCCTCGGCAGCTTGTAGTCGTCCGGGTACGCAAGCCCCAGCACGTTCTCGGCAACGAAGATCACCCGGCCCGCCGAGGCCGTTCGGAACAGGCCAAGGTGCGTCATCATCAGGCCCACCAGCCCCTGCTCCAGCCGCTTGCCCGCCCCCTGGGCAATCGTGTCCCGGAAGCGGCCTGTGGCCAGGAAGAAGGAGTCCTCCCCCTTGTTGAAGTAGAGAGCCTCCTCCAGGTAGAACTCGGCAAGAGACAGGTCCCACTTGATGAGCAGGTCGGCCGCCTTTTCGGAGGCCTCCACCCTGGCCTTGTTGTTGGCGACCCACGGACCGTCCGCCCGGAAGAAGAAGCGGAGCTCCCGTACCTTCTTCTCCACCTCGTCGAACGGGAAGTTGAAGCGGTAGATGCGCAGGATCCGGTTCCAGTAGTCCACCGCGTCCGCAGAGTTCACGTCGAGGTTGATGAAGTAGGTGTAGATGCCGACCGCATCGTCGTAAAAGCCGCGCTGGGCCAGCATGTCCGCCAGATCGTGCAGCACCGCGTGGGCCTTGTCCTGGCCGATCTCCTGGAACAGGAAATCACGACCCGAGGTCCACCCCAGCCCCGCCTCGGACAACGTGATCACATAATCCTTGAGGGTCATGTTGCGAAGCGTGTCCTGCTCGCGGCCCGCCTCCCGGAGCTTCTGGATGACCTCCTGGAAGCAGAGCAGCGTGTTGTCGTACTGCTGGTAGTTGTAGTAGGTCCAGCCCAGCTTGTAGAGCGCGTAGAGGTACATCGGCGCGTCCTTGTGGTTGTCGACAAGCTTCTTGTAGTACTTGAGCGCCTCGAAGAGGTTGTTCTTGGCGAAGAAGTACTCGGCAGCCAGCAGGTAGGCCTTGGGGAGGAACTGGCTCTTGGGAAACATCTCGTCAAGCTTGTTCAGGTACTTGACGCTCTTCTCGACCAGCTTGTCGTCACCGAGTGCCTTGCCGGTCTCGACCCCGTTGCGGCCCACGAAGAAGAGAACCTCCTCGATGCGCACGTACTTGGGGTGCTCGACCAGGATCTTCTCGTAGTAGGTCAAGGTGCCCGAGTAGTCCTTGAGCGGCGGGTCGGGCTCTTCCTTGAGCTCGCCCGCCTCGAACCGGGCCAGGTCCTTCTTGTACTGGCGGTTCTCCAGGGCGAGACGGAACTTGATGTTCTCGGTCATGTACTCCGCGATCCGGTAGCAGACGTCCGCGAAGTTGGGGTAGTTGGGGGTGTTCTCCACCAGGTCGACCATCTTCTTGATACTGTCCTCCCGGATCTTCGCGATCTTGCCGTAGTTCTCGATCTCGAAGTCGGTCATGTTCTCGTCCTCGAACTCCGTCGAGGTGTAGGGTCGCCTTTTTTTATCTTTTGCCGGCTCGGCCGGATTCGCGGGCGAATCCGTCTTGGCCGGCTCGCCGAGTGCGGGAGTCGGATCGGTCTTGGCCGGCTCGCCGAGTGCGGGAGTCGGATCGGTCTTAGCCGGCTTTTCAACTTTTGCCGGCTCGGCCGGATTCGCGGGCGAATCCGTCCTAGCCGACTCGCCGAGTGCGGGGGTCGGATCCGGATTGGCTGGCTCGACGGCAGGCTGGGCGAAGGCCATGCCCGCGGTCAGGAGGACAGCGAGGCAGGACAGGGTATTGGCGAACCGTTTCATGCGCAGGCTCCTTCGGAACCACCGGGGTTCCGCCAGTGGGGCGAGTCCTCAATCGTCGGGATGATACCAGAATCGCCGCGACGCGCAAGGGCAGGTATGAGTTGCGCGCGTGTGCGGGGTCCTGGGTGCGCCCGCAAGGGGCGACTACGTCTTGTCCGCGGGGTCGGGCGGAATCGACGCTTCCGCGGCGGGCTCCACGGTGGTGCCGGTCGAGGGCTCGTCAGCGGGTTCCGTTGCGAGGTCGCCTGCCGGTTCGGTGTACAGGTCGTCCGGCGTCTCGGCCCCGGGGTCGGCGTCGAGATCGGCCGGGGTGTGGGGGGTGTCGGCGGTCTCGATGAGCGGCTGGGGGGCGGCGGGGACCTGGGCCTTTGCAAGCTGCGTCTCACGCCGGATTCTCCCGGTCTTGATCAGGCACAGCTCGTCCTGAGCGAGGTCGAGCTGCATCATGGTGATGATGTAGGCCCTGCGATTGTGCTCGAGCTTGCGCCGCAGGGACTTCAGGAGCAGGTCCTTCTCGAACAGCTCCTTGCGGACCTGGCGGAGCTCGGCGCGGAAGTCGCGCTCCGGCTGCTCCTTTTCCTCCCGGGGCTTCCGGGCCGGCTCTTGCGGCAGAGGGGGGGGCGGGGGAGGAGGGGGGGCCGCGTCGCGGGCCTGGAGCTCCTGCCTCGTCTGGACGAGCTGGGCCTCGACCTGCTTGACGCGTTCGGTCGACCGCACTGCATCCTCCTGGGAGCGAGCGGCCCTTTCCTTGGCGTCGACGAGCTCCTTCTGGACACCCGCCAGGGTGAGATTGAGGGTCTCGAGCTGCCGCTGGAACGCGGCCTCCTTGCGGCCGGATTCCTCCTCGACCTTGCGGGTCCTGCCGGCATCATCCTTGAGCTGCCGGCATCGGTTCTTCTCATCTTGAAGATCCTTCTGCGCCGTCTCGATCTGGTCGCCAAGCTTCTTGATCTTCTTGTCCTTCTCCTCGAGGCGGACTTCCATGCGGTCGAGCTTGTCCTTGAGCTCCTTGCGCTCCTTCAGCGCGGCCTCGAGCTCCTCCTTCAGGCCGCGGTTGAAGATGGAGAGGAACAGGGGGCGCACGGCGATGACGAGAGGCAGGCAGGCAGTCAGCAGAAGCAGCGAGTTCATGGAGGCTCCACAGTTCAAGCAGACTTGCCACTTCTATAGCAGACCAGGGGGCTGGGGACAATTGTTTTTTGCGCGGCAGCGGCCTATGCTGCGAGGCGCGGCACGGAGGATTCCATGCGTTTGGAAAGGAGGCGGCAGGGAGCATGAACCTGGCGTTGCACGAGCTTGCCGCAGTGGCGCAAGAGGTGGCAGCGGAGGCATGCGGCGGCGTGGTGCAGGAGGTGCGCCAGCCGTCGGACAGTGCCGTCTGCCTGGGCATCCGACGGCCCGGGCAGACGTTGTTGCTCTACTTCGAGACTGAGGCCAGGCTTGCGAGGATGCACCTGACCGCCCGCCGTTGCGACACGCTGACCCCGATTCCGGCCTTCTGCGCCAAGCTGCGCAAGGAGCTTGCCGGGACCAGGCTCGCCGCGGTCGAGATGCCCTGGGCGGACCGGGTAGTGGTTCTTCTTTTCACCCGCGGGGGCAGCAGCGTTCTGTTGGCCATGCTGGCTCGAGTGGCTGATCCCGCTCCGATGGCTGCTCCCGTAACCGATGGCAGTGGGGAGGCTGGCGGTCCGGAGGACACGACTCTGCTCGTGTTCGAGGGGAGCGGGCACCACGGCAACCTGTTCCTGACGGATGGCGAATGGAGGATCCTGGCGGCGTTGAGGCCGTCCTCGTCGCATCGGCGGGACCTGCTCCCCGGGCGGGTGTATGTGCCGCCACCGCGCAGGCCGGACGCAGGGGGCGGGGCGTCCGCGACGTGTCGGCTCCAGGCCCTGCCTGGTCCGTCCGCCCGCATCGACCAGATGTATTCGGAAGAGGCGCAGCGCCTGGAAGCCGAGGCCGAGCGGGTGCGCGTCGAATCACGACTCCGGGCCGAACGGAAGAAAGTGGAGAAGACGCTGGCAAGGCTGGCGGAGGACGAGGCAAAGGCCCTGGCGGGGGACCGGTTCCGGCTGTTCGGAGAGCTGCTGAAGGTCAACCTCCGCCTGGCGAAGCGGGGCATGGTGGGTCTCGTCGTGCCGAACCTGTACTCGGAGACCGGCGAGGACGTCGACATCCCGCTTGACCCGAGCCTTGGCCCGAAAGAGAACATGGAGAAGCTCTTCGCCCGCTACCGCAAGGGGGTCAGGGGGCTGCCCAAGATCCGCGCCCGACAGGAGGAGATGAGGAGGAAGTTGGCGGAGATCGCTGGGCGGCTCGTCCCCTCCCCCTCCCCTCCGATGGGGCCGAGGGCCCGCACGGCCCCTGGCCGCCTCCCATACCGCCGCTTCGAATCGCAGACCGGCCGGCCGATCCTGGTCGGGAGGGAAGGGAAGGACAATCACGCCCTGACCTTCCAGGTGGCCTCGCCGCACGATGTGTGGCTGCACGTGCGGGGGTTTCCCGGTTGCCACGTCGTCGTCCCGCTGGCCCGCGGGCAGGAACCCGATACCGAGACGCTGCTCGATGCCGCGCACCTGGCGGCACACTACAGCAAGGCCCCGAGATCCGGCTTCGTCGAGGTCATGTGGACCCGCCGCAAGAACGTCCAGGCGATGAAGAAGGGCCGGCCCGGCCAGGTGCTCGTCGAGGGGGAGAAGACGCTCGGATTCCACCTGGATCCCGCACGTGCGGAGCGGCTGGTGGCGAGCAGTCGTCGGATTGACACTCCGGGGTATTGACTGTATAAGATGGGGAGCTTTTCTCTTCCCGGCTGGACGAGGGGGAATCATGATGCGACGTGCGTGGGTGCTGGTCTTCTGCCTGTTCCTTTTCGAGGGGACGGGGCACGCCCAGGAGCTGAAAGCCGAGGAGTACTTCCGACAGGCGAACGATGCGTTCATGGAGGGGGGGTACGACAAGGCCGTCGATCTGTACCAGAAGGCGCTGGAGGCCAAGGCCGATCTGAAGGAGGCCTGGTACAACATGGGGGCCGCATACGGGCAGCTCCGGCAGTACGAGAAGGAGATGCAGTGCTACGAGAAGGCACTGGCGCTCGACCCCACGTACTCTCGGGCGCACTACAACCTGGCGCTGGCCCTCGAGGACAGCGGGCAGTTCGACGAGGCGCTCAAGCAGTACCAGGAAACGCTCAAGGGGGAGCCCGAGGCGCTGGACGCCCTGGTGAATCTGGGGATCCTCCTCTCCCGCCTGGAGCGGGTCGACGAGGCGGAAGAGGCCTACAAGAAGGCTCTGGCCGTATCCCCCGGCGAGGCGGACGTGTACTACAATCTCGGCATCGTGCATGCCAAGCGGGCCAAGAAGGCGACTGAGGAAGAAGCCAAGAAGAAGTGGCTGCAGGAGGAGGTGGCAGCCTACGCCAAGGCGATCGAGCTGAAGCCGAGCTTCTACAAAGCCTGCTACAACCTGGCGCTGGCCTACAACAAGCTGGGGGACCTGGACAGCGAGATCGCCGCGTACGAGAAGGCGCTTGCGATCAAGCGTACCTACCCGGAAGGGCTGTACAACCTCGCGTACGCGTGGGAGGAGAAAGGAAACATCGGGAAGGCCATCGAGAACTGGAAGCTCTACCTCGAGGTGGCTGCGAAGTTTGAGAGCGAGAAACCGTTCGTCGAAATCGCGCAGCGGGAGCTGAAGCGCCTGGAGGAGCAGGGGAAGGGGGGGAATCCCTGAGCTCTGTCACACAGACCGACATCCTGCGGGCCGTGTCCCGCGCCAGCCACTACCTGAACCCGAATGCCAAGGGGGGCGCGCACGCAGACGTCCTGGCGATCTCCCCGGAGATGCTGGCCGCTGAGCTGTCCGGCCTCCCGGGGCGCAACGGACAGAGCCTCTCCCGAGGGGTCGCGGAGCGTGCGGCCGACGCGGTCGGACAGCGCTTCCTGCTGAAGCGCGGGAAGATCGAGGACTTCGAAATGCAGGTCGTGGGCTCGTCGGTGAACAAGCTGCCGAGGGCCCTGGTCTCCTATGCATTCGGTCCGTTCGGATACAACCTGGCCCCGACGGTCGAGAAGGTGCTGGTCGATTCGCACGAGGCCTGCCGCGAGATCCCGTACTTCGGGTTCGGGGAGCGCTCCCGTGTGCTGGCGCCGGACATCCTGGCCTGGCTGGGCGGGACGGTGGCCCGGGGGAGGCTTCCCGGTCCGTTGGCCCCTCCGGAGGACGACCTCTTTCTCTCGTTCGTGGACGAGGTGGGAGGGGACCACCTGAGGATGTCGCTCTACGACGTGCTGTCCGGCGACCCCTATTTCAAGGGGAAGGTGGGGAGCTACGACGAGCTGGTCGACTACCAGCGGTTCGTGCGGCGCAACCCGCTGACCCGCAACATGGAGGAGCTGCTCTCCTCGTTCTTCCAGGCACCGATCACGGTCGGAGTCCGGGACACGGTGCGCTGGGCGTTGGGGAGTCGGCATCCGGACATCGGCTGGGACAAGGCGAGGGAGACCATCTTCCGCTGCTTCGACCAACACGGAGAGGAATCGTTCCTGCCGGTGGAGGTCTGCTACTACGCTGTGGACCAGGGGCTCTCGGCCACCGATCTGGCCGGGCTGCTGGAGCACAACGAGCGGGTCGTCACGGGGTTCGCTGCGGACCTGGAGGGAGCGCTTGCCGGCAAGGGGTTCCTCAATGTCGAGCGGCCCGTCCTGGTGCGGCTCGCCAGGCAGGTGCTCGACTTCCACCATGGATACCCGCTGTTCGAGCTCGAGCCCTACCAGGGAGTGCTGTCGATTTCGACACTGAAGCTGGCGGTCCGGATTGCCACGGCCTTCGGGCTGCTCTTCTCGAAGCTTCCGCTCCGGGAGCGGGAGAACAACAACCTGCATTCCCTGGAGCGGCGGCCGGGAGAGGTGCTCTCGTTCCTGACGAGCCTCGACCAGGAGGAGCGGACCCTCCTGTTGCAGGCACTCGAGGTGTCTCTGCGGCGCTACGTGCAGGGCAAGGGGATGCCCGCTGCCGGAGGGGGGCGGCTCCGCTTCCGCAGGGTACCGAGGACGTTCTTCTCCTTCCAGGAGCGGGCAGACCACCCGTGCAGGGTCAAGGGCACGGTGGAGGACATGTTCACGCTCGAGAAGCTGCACGAGCCCCCCTGCCGGGACCTGCTGACGTCGTTGCCCGAGCTGGCCGAGAAGCTGACCGTGTTCTTCACCCTCGTGCACCGCTACTACAAGGACACGAGCTTCGTTCCGGACCTTCGGCCGAGCAACGCGGGGCGTGACATCCTGCTCCTGGGAATCTGGGGGTACGTGTCCGAAAACCTGCTGATCACGCTCTGGCGGGACGGAAAGGGGGAGCGGCACGCTGACCTGAGCTTCGTGGACAACAAGGACCAGTTCAAGGAGTACCGGCGGTCGGAGGATCGGCGTGCACCGCTGGGGGTGGCCAAGCACGCGCTGCGCCTGACCGGTTCCCTGGTGGAGCCGGCGATGCTGCGCTCCATCGGCCTGTTTGCCGAGCTTGCCGAGGCGAACAGCCGGGGGAGCGCCCCGTCACGCCTCCCGGTCGCGGACAAGTTTGCGGCCAAGGGGCTGGACATCCTCCAGGAGGTAATCCACTCGGGCATCGAGCAGTTCTTCGACAACAGCAAGTCCACGATCGAGGACGTGGTGGACGACTTCTTCGCCGGCGTGCAGAAAGTGATCGGACCGAAGGGGTAGGGGCCGCCGCACCGCAACTCAGCCCCGCAATCCGTACATGTGGAGCCGGAACCCCGGGAGCGGCTCTCAGCCGAGATTCACAGTCAAGTCGGTGTGCTGCTGACTGCCTGGCCCGGCTCAGCGTCCGCTGAGGATCTCCCGAATGCGCTCTTCCATCTCGGCCTGGGATTCGAGGTCCTCGACGAAGCAGAGGTCCCTGGGCACGGGCTGCCCCTTGCGCTTCATGGCGACGAGCTCGGTGAGGAGGACGTCGCAGGCCCGGCGTGCGGGCACACCTGCGATGCTCCAGCCGGGGAGCTGCAACGCGACCTCGCTCGCGTTCATGCCGCTGAGCGTCTGGAGCAGGTTCCGGACGACCTCGCGGTAGCGCTGGCCGTCGTACCGCTGCTTCTTCCCGAGCCCGTAGATCATGACCATGCGGAAGGAGAGGAAGCGCCCGGGAGGGAAGAGGAGCTTCTCGTCCTGCGTGGCAGCAAACGGGCCGAGCACGAGTCCCCGATAGTGGGGGTTCTCCTGGTCCGGATGGAGCGTCGATACCCGGATCCGGGAGATGAGCCCGTCCATGCGCCAGTCGACGAGGCCGGCCAGACCGGAGGGGGGGCAGTCATCCTCGAAGAGGGGAAGGACCAGAAGGTCCCCCTTCTCGGCGTCAAGCTCCCGGAGCCGCATGGGGGCGAAGCGGTAGTTGAACTCCGGGTCCCTCATGAGGGTTCGGCCTCCTCGGGCTTGTCAGGTGCGTTGCTCTCCACGCCAGGCGGTTCCGGAGGGGGAGCGAGCTCGCCGGTAGTGGGATCGGCCACCCCGTCGGGAGTCGCCTTCTTGCCCGTATGTGCCTCCCCCTGGAGCCGTTCCTCCTCGGTTTCCGGGCCCCGAATCTCCAGTGCAATCCGGTCGAGGATCCCGTTGATGAACGAGGGGGAATCGTCCCCGCCGAACTTCTTGGCAATCTCGATCGCCTCGTTGATGGAGACCTTGCGCGGGATCTCCGGCATGTTGAGCAGCTCGTAGGTGGCCATTCGCAGAATGTTGCGGTCCACGATGGCCATCCGCTCGAGCCGCCAGTTGGTGGAGTACTGCCGGATGAGTCCGTCGATGAGCTCCCGGTTGCCCGCGACTCCTGCGATCAGGCGCTCGAGAAACCGATCCTCGATGCTCTCTTCCGCGAAGTGGGCAGCGTGGAGCTGGACCGACTTCGTGGCATCGATGTCATAGAAGTCCAGCCCGTACAGGATCTGTACCGCATACTCCCTCAGTTTCCTGCGATTCGGCATGGGAAGGCCCCTCGTTCGCTAGAGCTGTTTGAACAGGTTCGCCATTTCGATGGCAGCCAGGGCGGCCTCGCCCCCCTTGTTCCCTCCCTTCGTCCCCGCCCGCTCGATGGCCTGCTCGATCGTGTCACAGGTCAGCACGCCGAACGCGACGGGACAGCCCGTCTGGAGAGAGACCTGGGCAACCCCCTTCGATACCTCGGAAGCGACATAGTCGAAGTGCGGCGTGCCCCCGCGGATGACGGCACCGACGCAGATCACAGCGTCATGCTTCTTGCTGGCTGCCACCCGCGCCGCCGTGACCGGGATCTCGAAGGATCCGGGCGTGCGCACGATGGTTATCCGCTCCTCCTCCGCCCCGTGACGGAGCAGCGTGTCGAGCGCGCCCTCCAGCAGCCGGTCGGTGATGAAGTGGTTGAAGCGGGCCACGACGATGGCGAAGTCGAGCCCCTTTGCCGTCAGCTTTCCCTCGATGGTGTTCATCGCTCCTCCTGCGGTTTGTTCTTCCAGGTGACCGGGATCTTGAACGTGCTGGATTCTCCGGTGGACGACTTGAGCAGCGGCGACTGCATCTGGCACTTGTCCCCGAGCTCGTTGACGTACTCGGAGGCCACGCCGACCCCCTTGTAGCGGACGATGAACTCGTTGGGCTTCTCCTTGTCGAGGACGATCTCCTCGATCTCGCCGTCGCCGTACAGCGTGAGGTCCTGAACACGGGGGCTCAGGTCGCCCTTGACCACGAAGAAGAAGTGCGCCCCGGGCTTGATTTCTCCCAGCGCACCGTCGATCGTGAAGTCCACCTGGTTGTCCGGGTTCTTGCGGGCCCCCTCGAAGAAGGGTCCCTGCCAGGAAACCTCCTTGGACCAGGCCGTAGCGAAGAACTCGTTTTCCTGGTAGCTCTTGCCGTCCTTGCCGATGCACATGTTCACGATGTTGATGTTCGTGCTCATGAGCGTGTCCCCGGGGGTCCCCTCCTCAGCGTACTGCTCCCAGTACTGGCTCACGTCCCTCAGGAACAGGTAGTCCAGGTTGGCGTCGGCCAGCGTCTTCATGCTCAGGGGGCTTTCCGCCAGTGCCAGGAGGTCGTTGGCCGTCCCCAGCGAGTCGCCGAGCGAGAGCCCGTCCAGCAGGAAGGCCTTCAGGAACGCCTCCGTCGCTGCCAGGATGTCACGGGCATCGCCGCACCTCTCGAAGCCGACGTAGAGGCGGACCTTGTTGTCCAGGGTGACGGGAATGCTCTTGTCCTTGGTCTCTCCTCCCGCACCGTCCCCCATGGTCTCGCAGCCGGCCAGGACGACCAGCCCCGGGCCGTGCAGAGGGCTGAGCTGGACGTTCTCCTCGATCCGGTTGCGGTCGTAGAGCGCGTCGCCGAACAGCCCCGCGTTCACGGTCATGCCCACCGGCTTGTAGATCTCGTTGGTCTTGGCCTCCTCCCGGATGGTCTGTCCAAGCCAGACGAACACGTCGAACGGGTGGTAGTGCAGGAGCGCGTCGTCGATGTCCTCCGTACGGACGTACTGGGTGATGAGGACCGCATCGAACGCCCCCGAGTCCTTGGCCACCTTCTCGAACCCCCCGAGGGCCAGCGCACCGTCGGCCCAGAGCGGGCCGAAGCTGGACACAGCCAGGAAGCGCCGCTTGGTGACGTCCACCACGGGCAGCTCGGCCGGCGGCTCGAGGGGAAGCTCCACCACGTGGGTGGGCTTGTCGAACGTATGCCCTTCGAGTTGCTTGAGCAGGATCGGCAGGCCGATCCCGCCCACATCCACCGGCTTGTCCTTCGCGTCCAGAAACGAAACCTCCTGGCCGGAGAGCGAGAAGATGGCGCGGGTACAGTCCTTGCCCGATTCCTTGCAGTAGCGGACGAGCCCGAACACGCCCGGCATGCCCGCTGCCTCGCCCCAGAGGACCTCCGGGCCGTCATCCTGCCGTGTGATCCCCGACGCCGGGAACCCCGTGAATCCCAGCTTCTGGAGCACATTCCACAGCTCCTGGAGCTCCGGGTCGGCCTCGACCTTGCTGAGGAAGTCGGCCTCGGTGTAGCGCTCCATCTCGGTCACGAGCGGCAGCTCGGCCTTCGGGGGCGGTCCGCTCGAGTCCTCAGGTCCGGAAACCTGGTCCTCGCCGCTCCCCTCGCTGCCGGAGCCGTTGCCGCAGGACATCGCCACCAGGGCCGCAAGGAACCCGATCTGCGCCAGACGTCTCATCACACCTCCATTGCATCAGCCGAGAAAGCCGCCGTCCTCGAGCAGCTTTCGAAGCCGGACATCCGACGAAGCGCCCGTTGCGTGCCCGATGAGCTTCTCGACGTACCGGCCCAGAATGTCCGTTTCCAGGTTGACCTCGTCGCCGACCCGCCGATCGGCCAGCGTGGTCGCCGCCAGAGTGGCGGGAATGACCGCCAGCGTGATCTGCGACTCGAGGCACGAAGCGACCGTCAGCGAGATGCCGTCCACGGCAACGGAACCCTTTTCCACGATGTAGCGGCCAAGCGGCGCCTCAAACCGGATCGCAAGCTCGACGAAGTCACCCTCCGGCTTCATTCCGACGACCCTGCCGAGGCCGTCCACGTGCCCCGTGACCATGTGCCCGCCGAGCCGATCCGCAAGCCGCAATGCACGCTCGAGGTTGACACGGCGCCCGACGGCGTGACGGCCGAGAGTCGTTCGGCTCAGCGTCTCCGGAGAAACATCGGCAGAGAATCGACCAGGAGCGCAATCGACCGCGGTGAGACACACTCCGTCGACAGAAATGCTCTCACCGGGTTCCAGGTCGGTGAGCGGGCGGTCCGGCTGCAGGACCAGTCTCAACCCCCGGCCCATGGGGCGCATGCCTGCCACGGTGCCGATGCTCTGTATCAATCCGGTGAACATCCAGCCCCCGGTCCACCTCGTCAGACCTCACTTCGTTTACCATAGCCGAACCGAGATGTCGATACCGCAGATGCGCTGCCTGGCGGATCTGAGATCTGTTTGCTCCGCGTGGTCGAGATCAGGTAGACTGGCTGTCCGGACGGCACGGACCTGTGAGGGGTGCATGATGGTCAGAGCTGCCAGTTTGTGGTTGTGCCTGCTGATTCCTGCCTGCGCCGGACCGGCGGGTGGAACGTTCGACGACTCGGTCGACCTGGGGGCCGGCGACGGCATCATCCACTGGGGAAGCGCGGGCATGGACGGCGAGGGGCGGGCGGGGTCGGACGGGGCGGACGTGTCGGACGTGTCGGACGTGTCGGACGTGTCGGCCGTGTCGGAGGG